>NZ_JBYSVX010000019.1:0-86440 GCF_058986605.1 Pseudomonas sp. GW821-FHT07E12
CATCAGCCGCGATGGGCTTCACCGGTAAAGCCCATCGCGGCTGATGGCCCTAGGCCACCCAGAGCCGCTCCTACGGCGAATCAGGAGTCTGTAAACACCTGAAGCGGTTTAACGCGCAGCGCGCATCAACGCGTCTTCAACCATCGCCTCGGTCAACACCGTCGGCAACACGGTCGGCGAGGTGCCCGGGCCATAGACCACGTACAACGGCACGCCGACGGCCTGGTGCTGGTCGAGGAAGGCGCTGATCTGCGGATCGACATTGGTCCAGTCGCCCTTCATGTAGACCGCATCGACCCGGCGCAGGGTGTCGCGGAAGGCGCTGCTGCCAAGCACATTCTTCTCGTTGGCCTTGCAGGTCACGCACCAGTCGGCGGTCATGTTGACGAATATCACCCGGTTGTCGGCGCGCAGACGATCCAGCAACTGCGGCGAGTAGGCCACCTCACCGGCAGTGGCCGCGGCGGTCGGTGCGTGCAGGCGCGTGACGCCCCACACCGGCACCAGCGCCAGCAGCAACATCAGTGACGACAGCCCCATCCCGAGCCGATGGCTGCGCCAGCGGCTGCGCTCGAACCACCACAGGCCCAGCGCCAGCAGCGTCGTGCCGACCAGCAGCACGGCGATCGCATCGACGCCGCGCTGCTTGCCCAGCACCCACAGCAGCCAGATCGCGGTGAGGTACATCGGGAACGCCAGCACCTGCTTGAGCGTCTCCATCCACGCGCCGGGCGCGGGCAGGCGACGGGCAAGCGACGGCACGAAACCGATCAGCAGGAACGGCAGTGCCAATCCGAGGCCCAGCGCCAGGAACACCAGCATCGCCAGCAGCGGCGGTGCGGTGAACGCGTAGGCCAGTGCGGTGCCCATGAACGGGGCGATGCACGGGCTGGCGACCACGCAGGCCAGCACGCCGGTGAAGAAGTCGCCGACCGGCCCGTGTCGCGAGGCCAGCGACTGGCCGACGCCACCGAGGTTGCTGCCGAGCGTGAACACCCCGGTCAGGCTCAGGCCGACCGCGAACATCAGATAGACCAGCGCGGCGACGAACCACGGTTGCTGCAGCTGGAAGCCCCAGCCGGCGGCCTGCCCGGCTGCGCGCAGGCCGATCACCAGTGCGCCGATCGCCGCGAACGAGACCAGCACGCCGAGCGAATACCACAGCGCATGGCTGCGTGCGCGTGTGCGGCTCTCGCCGCTGTGCGCGAGTCCGAGCACCTTCAGCGACAGGATCGGCAGCACGCATGGCATCAGGTTGAGCACCAGTCCGCCGAGCAGCGCCAGCACCAGCACCGCAATCAGGTTGCGCTCGACATGCGGTGGCCGGCTGCGTCCGGGATTGTCGGGCGAAGCATCCGGACGCATCGCTGCGGGCGCGGCCGGCGCCGCTTGCGCCGCAGCGTTGCTGCCGGACAACGGCGGAATCAGCAGCGGCGTGGCGCTGGCCTGATCCTTCGGCGAGATCTTGCCGGCCGGTAGCGCCAGCTTCACCCGGCGCGTCATCGGCGGATAGCAGATGCCATCGGTCTGGCAGCCCTGGAAGGTCGCCACCAGCGTGATATCGGCTGGATCGGCGCGGTCGCGCAGCAGCGGCAGGCTCACCTCGGCCTGGTCGAAGTACACCACCACCTCGCCGAAGTGTTCGTCGCGGTGCGGTTTGCCCGGCGGCCAGCGCGGCGCGCCGGTGCGGATGCCGGCCACGCCCTCCAGCGCCAGCGAGGTGCGGTCGCGGTAGAGGTAATAGCCCGGTGTCGGGGTGAAGCGCAGCAGCAGCGTATTGCCGTCGCCGACGATCGCCTCGAAGTTGAACGCCTGTTCGGCCGGCAGCGGCAGCGCGTCCACGCCGGCCAGCGTGTTGACGCCGGGGCCGGGCAGACGCATGGCACGCGGCGCACCGGCATGCTCGGGTGCCACTGCCGCTGCGACCGTGCCTGTCGGCAACTTGACCTGCAGACGGCGCTTCTGCGGCGGATAGCACACGCCGGCGTCGGCGCAGCCCTGGTAGCGCACCTCCAGGTCCAGTGTGTCCACGCCATCGGCAGCGGCGCCGGTGACCACCGCGGTCACCGTGTCGCGATAGGTCTCGACCTCGCCGAAGAACTCATCGTGCTTCTTGTGGCCGTCCGGCAGCTGCAGCGGGTTCTGCTTGAAACCGGGGATCTCGCCCACGCCCATGCGATGGCGATACAGGTAATAGCCGGGCGCGATCTGCCAATGCAGTTCGACCCGCCCGGGCGCGGTGGCTTCGGCGCTGAGCTTGAAGGCCTGGTCCACCGGCAGCAGGTCGGCCTCGGAGAAGGCCAGCGCGGGCAGGGACAGCAGCGTGAGCGCGCACAGCATGACGAAGCGGCGCAGGGATATCGGGACGTTCATTCGTTACGGGTCTCGGCGTCGATCCACGCCAGATAGGAAGGCAATCCGCCGCTGACGGGCAACGCGATCGCTTCGGGGAGTTCATACGGATGTAGCGCCTGCAGGCGCGCGATGGTGGCATCCAGCCGGGTAGCGGTGGTCTTGATCAGCAGCTGGATTTCCTCGCCCTGCTCGATCCGGTCCTGCCAGCGGTAGGTCGAACGCGCCCCGGGCAACTGCGTCACGCACGCGGCCAGACGCTCGGACACCAGCGCATGCGCGATGCGCTCGGCGCTGGCGGCATCCGGGCAGGTGCTGAACAAAATAAACACCCCGCACAGGGATGTGCGGTGCTCCTGCGAGGGATTCGCAGAATCAGAGACCCCGCACAGGGATGCGTGGTGCTCCTGCGAGGGACTCGCAGACATGGGGGCGTTGGACGGGGAGGACATGGAGCCCGCGAGTGTACCGGCTCGCTGTGCGCCCGGCAGCAGAGCGGCTGCCATGCGACGGCCGCTACGCGGAACGGAACGTTTCTGACCTGCGGATGAGGCATGGCGTCCCCTCACGGAGACGCCACCCATCGTAGAGCCGGGCTGGCTCGGCTGAGGCTTTCCCAGGGAAGTCCCCAGCGGAGCCAGCTCCGCTCCACGCTCCGGTCAGCGGATCAATTCAGCAACTGGCAGGTAGCCGGCTTGGCCGAGGTGAACAGCGATGCCGTGCCCCATTCCGGATGGTCGATGAAGGGATTGCGGTTGCCCTGGAAGCCATAGATCACCTCGTTGCGGGCGCGCTCGGCATCGTCCGGCGGGTCGGCCTGGTGCCAGGCGATCAGCGTGGACAGCAGGCCCATGTAGGCCGGCGAGGACGAGGTCTGCACGATCAGGCTGCGGGTATCGGTCAGTTCCAGGTCCGGCTCGGACTGGCCGTTGGCACCCACCCCGCCTTCGTAGCGGATCGCCATGTACATGATGGCGCGCGCCACGTCGCCCTTGCGGTGGTTCCAGACCTCGAACGTGCCGCCGTTGCCGTCCGGCGTGCGTACCCAGTTGGAGTTGCCCGGATAGGTGCCGCTGCCGCCGCCGAAGCCGTTGTTGGCCTCGGTGACGCGCTCGCCGCAGCTGCTGTCGCAGTTGGCATAGGGCTTGTTGCCGCGATCGGCGTTCCAGGTGGTGTCGCTCAGATACAGCATGTGGGTGTCGGTATACGGCGCGTAGGGCAGGCCGAGGTCGCCGGTGGCGCTGCCGAAGCCCAGCGAGTTCGGCCAGGTGTGCTCGCGGTTGTAGGTCAGACCACTGCCGGTGCCGGCGCGCGCGCTGCCCTTGGTGTAGCTGCGGTTGCGGTAGACGTCGAGGATGTTGCCGCTGTTGTTCGGGTCCTCATCGGCGATCTCCAGGATCGTCCAGGTGTTGGTGCCCGAACCGCTGTACGGATAGGCGGTGTGGTCCTTGATCGTCGCGTGCAGCGAACAGCGCAACTGGCTGGCGCTGGAGGTGTTGACCTTGCTGTAGTAGCCGCTGGCACTGGCGGCGGCAACGTTGAAGGCCACCTGCAGGTTGGCGGCCGGATGCAGCCCGTCGACATCCTGGATCGCCGAGGCGACTACGCCCAACGTACAACTCTCGCCGGGTTGCAGGGTGGCGCCCGTGGTCAGCGCGAACTGGGTGCCGCTGGCCGGATAGGTCAGTGCGATGCCGCCCGAGCTTGCGCAGCTGAGGGTGAAGGCGCCGCTGCCGGCGCTGACCGCCTCGCTGAAGCTCACCGACAGATCGCCGGCCACCGGGAAATTGCTGGCGCCCGCGGCCGGCGAGGTGGCGGTGATCGACGGTGCGCTGCCGGTCCCGCTGCCGCTGCCGGTGAATTGCTGGTTGGGATTGCAGGTGCCGAAGGTCTGCGCCTGCGAACTGGCCCAGCTGAATTGCGCGGCGGTGCTGCCGCTGCCGGTGAGCTGCAGCGAAGTGCCCGCGGGCGTGCTGTTGGTCTCGCTGACCGGCAGATTGGTGCTGGTCATGCCGGCCGCCGGGCCATCGGAGGCGGTGATGGCGCCCTCGTAGCTGAGGAACTGCACGACCTGGCCATTGCCATCGACCAGTGCCAGGCCATCGTTCGGCCCGTTCTGGATGCCGTTGCTGGCGTAGGTGACGGTGGCGATGCGCACCTGGCTGCCGCAGCTGACCAGGCTGCCGGCCGGTACCGCGTTGTTGGCGTAGACCACGGCGGCCGAGGGCGAGCTGCCGTTGTAGAGGTAGATCCGATAGCCGGACAGGCTCTCGCCGGCGGTGGCGACGACCTCGACCGCCTCGCCGGTGTCACCGGCGGCGGTGGCGTCGTCGTAGTGCAGTTCGTTGACGAATACGGCGGCCTGGGCCGTCGGGATGGCCAGGCCAAGCAGGCCGGCCAGGGACAGGGTGGTGGTGTACAGCGACCTCATCGACTTCTCCTTGTTGATAGGGGGGACTGCACCCCGAGCGTAGGGCCTGTCGATGACATCCGATCGGAACCCCATAGCAGTTCCTGCGGGAGAAGGTCGCCTCCGCTGGGGAGCCCCCTTGTGGGAGGGACTTCAGTCCCGACAGGCTTCGCATGCAGAGCCTGAAGTCCCTCCCACAGGCTCACGACTCCGTTTTTTCGCCGGCCTGCCCTTGAAAGCCCCCGCGCCGGCTCCATCTCTGGCTCGTCCCGACACGTCGGGTTTTGTCGTGCGCTGTGCTGGCACTCGTCATATACGAGTGCTAACATCGCCAGCCTTTTCCAGACCAATCAATCACTTAAGAGGCCATTCAATGAGCATCAAGCCGCTTCACGACCGCGTCGTAGTCAAGCCGATCGAAGCCGACGAGATTTCCGCCGGCGGCATCGTGATCCCGGACTCGGCCAAGGAAAAGTCGACCAAGGGTGAAGTCGTCGCCGTCGGCGCCGGCAAGCCGCTGGACAACGGCAGCGTGCGTGCCCCGGTGGTCAAGGTCGGCGACAAGGTCATCTACGGCCAGTACGCCGGCAGCAGCTACAAGGCCGAGGGCGTCGAGTACAAGGTCCTGCGCGAAGACGACATTCTGGCCATCATCGGCTGATAGCGACGGGAATCGGGAGCGGGGAATAGGGAATCGGCGAAGCACTGCATGTGCGCCTGTCCTGCCTCCGTCCCGATCTACATTGCCGCGCTTTTTCCATTCCCTGTTCCCCATTCTCCATTCCCGAGGTAATTCAAATGGCCGCTAAGGACATCCGTTTCGGTGAAGACGCTCGTTCGCGCATGGTGCGCGGCGTCAACATTCTCGCCAATGCCGTCAAGGCAACGCTCGGCCCGAAGGGCCGCAATGTCGTGCTCGAGAAGAGCTTCGGCGCCCCGACCATCACCAAGGACGGCGTCTCCGTCGCCAAGGAAATCGAACTGGCCGACAAGTTCGAGAACATGGGCGCGCAGATGGTCAAGGAAGTCGCTTCCAAGACCAACGACAACGCCGGTGACGGCACCACCACCGCGACCGTGCTGGCTCAGGCACTGATCCGCGAGGGCGCCAAGGCGGTGGCCGCCGGCATGAACCCGATGGACCTCAAGCGCGGCATCGACAAGGCGGTCATCGCCGCCGTCGCCGAGCTGAAGAAGATCTCCAAGCCCACCACCGACGACAAGGCGATCGCCCAGGTCGGCACGATCTCGGCCAACTCGGACGAGTCGATCGGCAACATCATTGCCGAGGCCATGCAGAAGGTCGGCAAGGAAGGCGTGATCACCGTCGAGGAAGGCTCGGGCCTGGAGAACGAGCTGGACGTGGTCGAGGGCATGCAGTTCGACCGCGGCTACCTGTCGCCGTACTTCATCAACAACCAGCAGAGCCAGTCGGCCGACCTGGACGACCCGTTCATCCTGCTGCACGACAAGAAGATCTCCAACGTGCGTGACCTGCTGCCCGTCCTCGAGGGCGTGGCCAAGTCGGGCAAGCCGCTGCTGATCGTCGCCGAGGAAGTCGAAGGCGAAGCGCTGGCGACCCTGGTGGTCAACACCATCCGTGGCATCGTCAAGGTCGTGGCCGTCAAGGCGCCGGGCTTCGGCGACCGTCGCAAGGCGATGCTGGAAGACATGGCCGTGCTGACCGGCGGCACCGTGATCTCCGAGGAAGTGGGCCTGTCGCTGGAGAAGGCCACGATCAAGGACCTGGGCCGCGCCAAGAAGGTGCAGGTCTCCAAGGAGAACACCACCATCATCGACGGTGCCGGCGACGGCGCGGCGATCGTGGCGCGTGTCACCCAGATCAAGACCCAGATCGAGGACACCTCGTCGGATTACGATCGCGAGAAGCTGCAGGAGCGCGTGGCCAAGCTGGCCGGCGGCGTTGCGGTGATCAAGGTCGGCGCTTCGACCGAGATCGAGATGAAGGAAAAGAAGGCACGCGTTGAAGACGCCCTGCACGCGACCCGTGCGGCCGTCGAAGAAGGCGTGGTCCCGGGCGGCGGCGTGGCGCTGGTGCGCGCGCTGGTGGCCGTGGGCGACCTGGCCGGTGCCAACGAAGACCAGACCCACGGCATCCAGATCGCCCTGCGCGCGATGGAAGCCCCGCTGCGCGAGATCGTCGCCAACGCCGGCGAAGAGCCGTCCGTGATCCTGAACAAGGTCAAGGAAGGCACCGGCAACTACGGCTACAACGCCGCCAACGGCGAGTTCGGCGACATGGTCGAGTTCGGCATCCTGGACCCGACCAAGGTCACCCGTTCGGCGCTGCAGAACGCGGCCTCGATCGCCGGCCTGATGATCACCACCGAAGCGATGGTGGCGGATGCGCCGAAGAAGGACGAGCCGGCCATCCCGGGCGGCGGCGGCATGGGTGGCATGGGCGGCATGGACTTCTAAGTCCACCGCAGCCCAGGCTGCACGCTGTACAGAAAACCCCGCCGAAAGGCGGGGTTTTTTTTGTGGCTCTTGTTCGCGTTCGGGGGGCGATTTCCTGTGATGACGTGGTCCTGCGGCTGGCTCTTTGTGGGAGGGACTTCAGTCCCGACGCTTTGCCGGTAGAGCCTGTCGGGACTGAAGTCCCTCCCACAAGGAGCCACCCGATGCGAACAGAGCCTTTTCTTTGTCGTGCCCAGGGCATGGGATGTCACACCGAAAGGCCCGGCGGTCCGGATTCATGTCTTTCAGGTGGCGTATCAGTGACTCTGTTTGTCCTGTAAGACAGGCTGGTCAATCCATGCCGTAGTTGACTCGCGAGCGCCATGCATGACGATATGTTGACAACGATATCAGTGAGGACTTAGGTTTCGTTCAGGAAACGCGGCCTGCGCGACATACGCAGCAGGCCAGGGGAGAGCGGCGTCGGGGGACGCGCTCTGCGTGACCGAACCGACACCACCGTCCGCCGGCCACCGCCGGTTCTTCTGTCAGGGGATCACCCATGAAGTGCCGTAGCCATTGCCTTGCCCTCAGCATTGCCCTCGTCATCGCCGCGCACGCCGGTGCCGTCCAGGCGCAGAGTGACAGCGACACAGACACCGCCAAGGCCAAGGCCAAGGCCAAGGCCGCCACCGAGCTGGATGCCGTCACCGTCACCGGCTCGCGCATCAAGCGCGCCGAGGTCGAGGGCGCGCAGCCGGTGCTGACCATCAGCGCCGAGCAGATCCAGCAGCAGGGCTTCGCCACCGTCTACGACGCGCTGGCCAGCATGAACCAGCAGGGCTCGGTCGAGGCGGATACGCAGTGGGGCTCGCATACGCCGAACGCCTCGCCGATCAACCTGCGCGACCTCGGTCCAGGCCGCACGCTGTTGCTGGTCAACGGCCATCGCGTCGCCGATTACCCGTTGCCGTACGGCGGCGAGAGCAACTTCGCCAACTACAGCAACATCCCTTCGGCAGCGGTGGAGCGGATCGAGATCCTCACCGGTGGCGCTTCGGCGATCTATGGCTCGGATGCGGTCGCCGGCGTGATCAACGTGATCCTCAAGCGCGATTACAAGGGCGACCAGATACGCATGCGCGGCGGCGTCGCCACCGAGGGTGGACGCGATGCCTTCGACGTGTCGTGGGCCGGCGGGCGCACCGGCGACAACTGGAGCGTCACCTACGCATTGCAGGGCACGCGTCGCGATCCGCTGACCGGTCGCGATCGTCCGCAGATGGACGACCAGGACGACATGGCCTATTCGAACTGGACCGCGCAGAACCGCAAGTACGGCTTCAATGCCTACACCGGCCTGAGCCTGGTCGATGCCAATACGTCCGAGCGGCTGTCGATGCCGTCCGGCACCTGCGAAGGTTTCGGCGGCGAGTTCATCAACGCGCAGCGCCTGAGCTACGACCAGAACAGCGACACGCTGACCAACTACGGCAACTACTGCGGCATGGCCCACGACTACCAGGACTGGTTGCTCAGCAGCGGCGGCGAGAACTACTCCGGCTATCTGTACGGCACCTGGAAGTTCAGCGAGAACACCGAGGCCTGGGCCACGTTGTCGGTGAACAAGAGCACCGGTTACTGGACCTACGATCCGCCCTACGTCTACCTCGGCCCGTTCTACGACACCGGCAGCGACCGCACGCTCTACGCGATCCGCCAGCTGACCCGGCGCGAGGCCGGCAGCTTCGAGGATCTGGCCAACTACAACAAGGAGCTGTCCTGGGACGTGAGCGCCGGCCTGAAGGGCGTGTGGGCCGATCGCTTCGACTGGGAGTTCAGCATCGGCCGTTCGCGTTACACCGTCGATGAGTACATCCGCACCGTCGACCTGCAGAAGGCCACCAACTACTTCCTCGGCGACCAGCTCGGTACCACCACTGACGGCACGCCGATCTACGACGTCAATCTGGAGCGCTGGTATTCGCCGCTGACCTCGTCGCAGTACAACGATCTGGTCGCCAAGTCGCACAACGCCGCCGATTCCTGGGTCAACCAGGCCAGCTTCACCTTGAGCGGCGAACTGATGCAGGGCTGGGCCGGCCCGATCCGCTTCGCCACCGTCGCCGAGCTGGCCAAGCAGGGCTACCGGCTCAATCCTGATCCGTGCGCCAACGAGTGCTACTACGTCGACGTGGTCGACAGCGGTGGCGGCGAACGCCTGCGCTCCTCGGCCGGTCTCGAACTGCAGGTGCCGCTGTTGTCGAGCCTGACCGCGAGCATGGCGGCCCGCTACGACCGCTACGGTTCCTACAAGTCCTACGCCTCCGATCTGTCCACCGAGATCGGCAACCAGAGCGACACCACCTGGAGCACCGGCCTGGAGTGGCGCCCGCTCGACAGCCTGCTGCTGCGCAGTACCCTGGCCACCAGCTTCCGCGCGCCGGACATGCACTACGTGCTCGGCGAGCCCAGTTCCTCCAGCCAGACCGTGATCGACCAGTACCGCTGCATTTCTTCAGGTGCGTACCTCACCGGCACCTGCAGCGACGAGAACACCAACGTCTACTACACCGTCGACGTGAACCGTCGCGGCACGCCTGACTTGAAGTCCGAGCATGGCCGCTCGTTCACTGCCGGCTTCGTCTGGGACATCGCGCAGGGCCTGTCGCTGACTGCGGATTACTACAAGATCCGTCTCGAAGACATGATCAAGGATCTGGATCGCGACGAGATCCTCAGTGCCGAAGCCGGCTGCCGCACTGGCACCACCACCAGCGGTGGTGTCTGGAACAACCCCGGTGGCGACGAATACTGCGCCACGATCCTCTCGCGCGTGGTGCGTGATTCCGACGGCAAGATCGTCAGCATCGAGCGCGGCCCGATCAACCTGGCCCAGGCCGAAACCTCCGGCGTGGACGTGTCGTTGAAGTACCGCCTCGACACCGCCAGCTGGGGCAACTGGCAGTTCTCGCTCGACTACAACAACCTGATCTCCTACTACGAGCAGATCTACCGCACCGACGAGAACCAGAACAAGCGCGACCAGAAGGTGCGCAGCAAAGTCCGCGCCAGCGCGCATTGGGAAAACGGCGGGCCGTGGGACTTCACCCTGTACGCCAAGCGCTTCGGCTCGACCCGCGCGGTCAACTGGGGCACCTGCCGCCGCTTCGACGACGGCTACCAGCCGGCGGCCGGCGACGACTGCGTGGTCACCGACAGCGCCAGCTCGCATTACGGCGAGTCCACCACGCACTACTACGGCCGGGTCGGGCCGGCGTGGTACTGGAACCTCAGCGGCGGCTACCGGATCAACGAGCGCATGAAGGTCAACTTCTACGTCAACAACGTGTTCAACAACGTTGGCTACAAGCACAAGGAGGCGTATTACGGCTATGCCTTCTACAACACCACGCTGTATGACTCGATCGGGCGTGAAATCGCAGCGGAGTACGTGTTCGATTTCTGATGCGTGAGTGATGTGGAGCGCTGTGGGAGGGACTTCAGTCCCGACGGGCTTTCCCGGGAAGGCCCGTCGGGACTGAAGTCCCTCCCACATGGGCATCCTGCACATAGGCATCCAGATGCAGGTCTTCGTTGCCAATGAAACAGTGGCAATGGCGAAAAACCCGTGTTATCAATGCACCCCATGAACGCAAGCCGTGCCTCCTTTTATTTTTGGTACTACTTTCCTAAGCCGCTGGCGGAGGAAGGATTGCGCTCAACCTGAAGAAAGTACCTTCAGAAGCATTCCCGAAAGCCGCCAGCGCAACTGGCGGCTTTTTTGTTGCCGCCTTCGCCCTGGGGCACACCGCCTAACATCCCGGAGCCCGATGACATGCCCCCGCACACTGATGACCTGCGTATCCGCAAGATCGAACCGCTGACGCCGCCGGCGCAGCTGCTGTCCCTGCTGCCCTGCGACGAGCCCGCCTCGAAGACCGTATCCGCCTCGCGCGCGGCGCTGCACGAGATCCTGCACGGCCGTGACGATCGCCTCGCCGTGGTGATCGGGCCCTGCTCGATCCACGACCCGGTCGCGGCGATGGAATACGCCCAGCGCCTGCGCCCGTTGCGCGACACGCTCGGCGATGCGCTGGAGATCGTGATGCGCGTGTACTTCGAGAAGCCGCGCACCACCATCGGCTGGAAGGGCCTGATCAACGATCCGGATCTGGACGGCAGCTTCCAGATCAACAAGGGCTTGCGCATCGCGCGCGGCCTGCTGCGCGACATCAACCATCTCGGCCTGCCTGCCGGCGTGGAGTTCCTCGACATCATCTCGCCGCAATACATCGCCGACCTGGTGGCCTGGGGCGCGATCGGCGCGCGCACCACCGAGAGCCAGGTGCATCGCGAGATGGCTTCGGGCCTGTCGTGCCCGGTCGGCTTCAAGAACGGCACCGGCGGCGATGTGAAGATCGCCGTGGACGCAGTCGGCGCGGCGTCGCATCCGCACCATTTCCTGGCCGTCACCAAGGACGGGCAGACCGCGGTGGCCGCCACCACCGGCAACCCGGACTGCCACGTGATCCTGCGCGGCGGCAAGCAGCCGAACTACGACGCCGACAGCGTCGCGGCGGCCGCGCAGGTGCTGCAGAAGAACGGCTTGGAAGCGCGCCTGATGGTCGACGCCAGCCACGCCAACAGCGGCAAGAACCCGGAAAACCAGCCGAAGGTGATCGAAGACATCGCCCGGCAGCTGGAGCAGGGCCAGGACGCGATCATCGGCGTGATGGTGGAAAGCCATCTGGTCGGCGGTCGCCAGGAACTGGTCGAGGGGTGCGAGCTGACCTACGGCCAGAGCATCACCGATGGCTGCCTCGACTGGGATACCTCGGTGCAGGTGCTGGAGCGGCTGGCCGAGGCCGTGCGCGCCCGTCGCCGTCGCGCACTGTCTGCCGCGGCCTGAGTCGAAAGCAGACCGCCGCGCATGGAGGCGCGGCTTTGCTGAGGGACTCGCCCTTTGAATCCCTGCGCATGGAACTGCGGGCCCCTCTGCGAGGGGCTCGCATTCCGATTCCCGCGCGAGACCCAACAAAAAGCCGGGCAGGCAAGCCTACCCGGCATCGGACACGGCCGTCCGTACCAGATCACCTTCGTTGGCAGGAGAGAGTGCCAACGTCGATCACCTGATGGCGCGATCCTGCCGCGGCCGCTTGTCGGTGATTTGTCCGCAAGTGCGGCTGTGCGTCAGTGTGTGGCGATGGAGCGGTCGATGCGGCGTGCCTGGTCACGGCGCCGTGTCCATGGGCCGCTGAATGCGGCTGCTTTAACGGATCGTTTCTGTTTGGGCGGGAGGCGTTGCCTTCTCCCCGTTAAACGTTGCCTGGAATGATCCTGGCCAGGCCCATGGTTTGAGTTCGCTGGGATGGGTTTGTCGGGATCGCCGCGGTCATGCTGCGCGGACATCAGCACATGCCGCATGTCCATCTCCCGAGCCGGCCGGGCGTGATGGCAGTGGTTTACCTTGGCTTCGCGCAGGGTGACGGCTGGTCGCCATCTCTCCTTCTGCAACCCCGAGGCGCGGAGTACGCAGCAATGAAAACGCATCCCGATGGTTTTGATCCCGCGCGCCGGCGCTGGCTGCATGGCTCCGGCGCAGCCCTGCTCGCCACCGCGCTGCCGCTGCGGGCCGCGAGTGGGATTCCCGCGACACGGCCTGATCCGACCGTGCCGATCCGCCTGGATCTCAACGAGAGCAGCTATGGACCCTCGCCACGAGTGGCCGATGCGATCACACAGGCTTTGCCGCAGTTGCCGCGTTACGTGAGCAAGGTACAGGCCGAGGCGCTGCAGCGGCAGATCGCCACGATCGAAGGTGTCGCGCCCGAGCAGGTCATCCTGGGCGAAGTGCTCGAAGCACTCGGCCAGCATCTGGCGCTGGAACATGGCGGCGGTGGCTTCATCTACTCGGTGCCGGGCTACGGTGCGTTGGTGGACGCGGCTGCGCCGTTCGGCGGCAAGGCGGTGGAAGTACCACTGGACGCGCAACTGCGCAACGATCTGCCGGCGTTGAGTGCGGCGATCGCCGCCGATACGCGCGCGCTGTTCGTGGTCAATCCGCACAACCCGTCCGGCACACTCAGCGAACGCGCCGCGTTTGATGCGTTCGTGCATGCGGCTGCACAACGCACGCTGGTGATCGTCGACGAGGCCTATCTGGATTATCGCGAAGATTTCGCCGAGCGCACTGCGACGCGCCTGTTGCGCGCGGGTGACAACGTGGTGGTGTTCCGTACCTTCGGCAAGTTGCATGCGCTGGCGGGATTGCAGATCGGCTACGCGTTGGCACCACGCGCGCTGGCCGATGCACTGCGTCGGCGCGGTGTCGGTGATGCGCATGCGTTGAATCAGTTATCGATCGTCGCCGCAGCCGCCAGTCTGGCCGACACCGCGCACCTGACGCGCGTGCGCACGCAAGTCGCACGCGAGCGCGAACGCTGGCTGGCGCTGCTGCGCGAGTGGCGATTCCGCTATGCCGAGCCGGCCGGCAACTTCGTGTTCTTCGATGCAGGCCGTCCGCAATCGCACGTGGCTGCGGCATTGCTGGAGCGTGGCATCCGCATCGGTCGCGCGTTCCCGCCCTATGCGGATTGGGTGCGCATCACCATCGGCACGCCGGCCGAGAACACCGCGGTGCAGGCCGCCCTGCGCGAGTTGATTCAAGCGGGCCTTCGGCGAGGCTGAACGGCAACAAATGTACCGATCAGTATTGTTTTTGCACTGCAGCGTGCATCCCGGAATTTTTGTGAGCACTATGATCCCGCATCCCGACGTGGGGGAGGGAGCAAGGCCCGCTGGCAGTTCGCTGCAAGCGGGCTTTTTTATTGCCCGGCGAGTATGGCGTATACGGCCTGTGATGACAGAATCCACGGATGCCATCGCCCTTCCCTGACGTTTCCCCCGAAATTTCCGCTCTGGTCGAGCGTTCCCTGACGCGGATCCGCAACGCGCAGCCGGCTTGGCCGGCGCGTGAAGGCTTCGATGCCGATCTGGCCCGTGTCGTGCTTGCCAGCGACTTCGTCGCCGATACGCTGGTACGCCAGCCGGCGCTGCTGGCGTGGTTTGCCGAACCCGATCCGGCGCCGCTGCCGTTGCCCGAGCTGGACCCCGGACAGCCCACGCTGTGGCCGGCGCAACTGCGCCGCTACCGCACCGCCGAATCGTCGCGTCTGGTCTGGCGTGATGTGCTCGGCCTGGACGATGTCGATGCGACGCTGGCCAGCGTCACGCGGTTGGCCGAGACCTGCCTGCAACTGGCGCTGACCGTGCTGGAGCAGCAATTCGCGCTCCGCCACGGACGCGTCATTGCCGCCGACGGCAGCGTGCAGCGGCTGGTGGTGTTCGGGCTCGGCAAGCTCGGTGGCGGCGAGCTGAATTTTTCCTCCGACGTCGATCTGGTCTACGCCTATCCGCAGGGCGGCGAATCCGATGGCGCGCGTGCGCTCGCCGCCGAGGAATACTTCGCACGGCTCGGGCAACAGCTGGCGCGTCTGCTGGACGAGACGACGGTGGATGGTTTCAGTCATCGCGTGGATCTGCGCCTGCGCCCGTTCGGCACCGCTGGGCGCGTAGCGTTGTCGTTCGCGGCGATGGACCAGTATTTCCAGCGCGAGGGCCGCGACTGGGAGCGCTATGCCTGGATCAAGGCGCGCGCGGTCGCCGGTGATATCGATGCCGGCGAGGCGTGGCTGCAGGCACTGCGGCCGTTCGTCTATCGGCGCTATCTCGATTTCACCGCGCTCGATGGCCTGCGCGAGATGAAGGCGGCGATCACCGCGGAAGTCGCGCGTCACGATCGACTCGACGACATCAAGCGCGGGCCCGGTGGCATCCGCGAGATCGAGTTCCTGGTGCAGGCGTTGCAGCTGATCCGCGGCGGTCGCGAGCTGGCGCTGCGCGAACGACGCCTGCTGCCGGCACTGGCGGCGTTGGTCGCCTTGGGGCAGGTCGAGCCGGGTGACGGTGAGGCACTGGCCACGGCCTATCGTTTTCTGCGTCGGGTCGAGAATCGGTTGCAGATGTTGCGCGATGCACAGACGCATGCGTTGCCGGTGGAGGCGCTGGATCGCGAGCGCATCGCGCGTGGATTGGACTTCGATGGCTGGGATGCGCTGTTTTCGGCGTTGCAGGTGCAGCGCGATCGCGTCGCCGCCGAGTTCGCCGAACTGCTGGCGCCGCGGCGGAAGACCGGCGCGCCCGATGCGGTGGCGGCGTACTGGCGTGGCCTGCCCGATGCCGGCGATGCGACGCAGCTGGCGGATCTCGGTTTCACCGATGCCGCCGGTGCCGACCAGTCATTACGTGATTTCGCGCAATCGCTGGGGGTACGCGTGCTGTCGGATGCGGCGCGCACGCGCCTGGATCGGGTGATGCCGGCGTTGCTCGGCGCAGTCGCGCACTCGGCCCAGCCGGATGCCGCGCTGCACCGCGTGCTCGGCTTGTTGCAGGCGGTATTGCGCCGTACCAGCTATCTCGCGCTGCTCGACGAGCAACCCACCGCGCTGGCGCGGCTGGTCAATGTGCTTTCGCGCAGCGCGTTGTTGTCCGAACGCCTGGTGGCCTATCCGCTGCTGCTCGACGAACTGCTCGACACACGCATCTCCGGACCGATGCCGGATGCCGCGGCGATCCAGGCACTGTGCGCGCAGACATTGGCGATCGACGATCCCGAGGCGGCGTTGCGCGAGCTCAACGAACGCCGGCTCGCGCTCAGCTTCCGCATCGCATTGGCGACGCTCGATGGCCGTCAACCGGGATTGGACAGCACGCGTCAGCTGGCGGCGCTGGCCGATGCGGTGGTTGTCACCGTGCTGGCGATGGCGCGGCGGCAACTGGTCGAAACACATGGCGACGTGCCGGGCGGCATGTTCGCGATCCTTGGCTACGGCAGTCTGGGCGGTGGCGAACTTGGGTTCGGCTCGGACCTGGATCTGGTGTTCCTGTACGAGCTTGGCGCGGGTGCCGAGAATTCCGACGGCACGCGTCCACTGGAAGCGGGGCGCTGGTTCGCGCGCCTGGCGCAGAAGGTGATGGCCTTGCTCGGTGCCGAGACCGGCGCCGGCCGGTTGTACGACATCGACGTGCGACTGCGTCCGGATGGTGGCAAAGGTGCGCTGGTGTCCTCGCTGGCGAGCTATCGCGAATACCAGCGCGAGCGCGCCTGGACCTGGGAGCATCAGGCGTTGGTGCGCGCGCGTGGCGTGGCCGGTGATGCCGCGTTGCTGGCAGCGTTCGAGCAGGTGCGCGCTGACACGCTCGCGCGCGAACGCGAGCCGGCGGCACTGCGCGAGGACGTGGTGAAGATGCGTGGACGCATGCGCGCCGAGCTGGATCGCAGTGACGCCGCGCGCTTTGATCTCAAGCAGGGCGCCGGTGGATTGGTGGATCTTGAGTTCGTGCTGCAGGCCGGCGTGCTGCTTGAAGCGCATCGCGATGCCGCGTTGCTGCGGCCACGCGACACGCCGGCCTTGATCGATGCGCTTGTTGCTGCCAGCTGGTTACCGTTGGCAAGTACGGAGGCACTGCACACCGCGCACGAGGCGCTGCTCGATGCGGGACTGGCCTGCACGCTGGACCGGCGCTCGCGTCTGACCGTGCCGAATGCGGCGACCACGCAGGCGCGGGTGACGATCAGCGAGGTTGCGCGTGTGCAGGGTCTGCCGTTTCCGGCCGGCAAGGACTGATGACAGGTGCTCGGCTGGAGCTTTCCCGGAGTCGTTACGGGCCATCGTAGGAGCGGCTTTAGCCGCGATGAGGCTCTACCGGGAAAGCCTCATCGCGGCTAAAGCCGCTCCTACCATGGGCGGGTGGTTTGCGGTGGGGTGTTCTTGCGCAGCAAGGCGCGGAACGGCGCCAGCAGGAACATGCCCATGCCCAGCTTCACCGCCAGGTCGCCGGTGGCCCAGCTGATCCAGGGCAGCCCGGAGCTGGCGAAGGCGATTGACCAGAAGATCGTGGTGTCCAGCGTTGCGCTGCATAGCGTCGACACGGCCGGCGCGCGCCACCAGTTGCCCGCGCGCAGGCGATGGAACACGGCGATGTCCAGCAGCTGCGAACAGATGAAGGCGCTGCACGAGGCCGCGGCGATGCGCGGTGTCGCCACCCAGATCGACAGCGCCACCGCGACCACGAATCCGCACCATGCGACTTGGCGCGCGATGCGCGGTCCGAAGCGCAGGTTGATCACATCGCTGATCAGGAACGCAGCGGGATAGGTGAACGCGCCCCAGGTCAGCCAGTCGTTGATGGGGTATTGCACGAGTACGTTCGACAGCAGCACCACTGCGCCCATCGCGAGGATTGCGAGCAGCAGCGCATGCGGAGTGGGGCGGGCGAATGCGATGTTGATGGGGGGAGCCATGGTGGGGCGGGTAATGTGGGGGAGGCGCGGATTATCCGTGTCGTGGTGATGTGGGGCTACTGACGAGGGCTGTCTGTTTGTTGTTGGAATTGGGTGTGGGGTGGGGGTGCGGTTTCATGTGCGTTTCGTAGTGGAGCATGTGCTTGTATCCGCCTTTTTTGCATCTTTCACTTGCTTGTCATCCATCAGCCGTCGTCCCCGCGAAGGCGGGGATCCAGTGTCTTCCGCGGGATCTTTCTGCCGTCATCCCCGCGAAGCGCTTTTCAGCAGCCAAAGGCTGATCAAGCGGGGATCCATGGACATTCGTGCAGGCAGTGGTGACCTCGTAGAGCGGAGCTCGCTCCGCTGCTCTTGCGTTTGATTTGTTGTTGAAGGCAACTTCAACAGCAAAGGCTTTCGCTCCTTCGGAGCGAGTTACCTTTCTTTGCTCGTGCAAAGAAACGTAACCCAAAGGAACACGCCCCAGTCCTCGCGCCCTTCGCTGCGCTACGGGTTCACTCCGCCAGCGGGATTTTCTGACGCGGCATCCGTGCCGCGGCAGAAAACGACGCACATCCATGTGCGTCGCCCCTTCGGGGTTTTCCCCGCCAGCTCCGCCGCTGCGGATGGGGGCCCCGGGAAAGTCAAAGGCAGAGCAAAAGCAAAAGCAAAATCACGAGCAACGGCAACGGCAAGATCATGAGCCACAGCCACAGCCACAGCCACAGCCACAGCTACAGCTACAGCCGCGACTGCGCCGCAAATATCGATTCACCCTAGATCGACAGGCGTTCCCGCACCAACGCTGCGATGCGAGCAGTTTCTCGCAGCGGCGTTTGTTCACCTGCATGCGACAGCGCGTCCAGCGGTGCGAGCCTTCCGCGTGTCAGCAATGCCTCGACGAAGCTGCGCAGGCGTCCGTTTGCTTTCTCGGTGAATGCGGCGGTGACCGGTACCCGGGTCGCGCAGGCTTCCGACAGGAGGTTGCTGGAGTCGGCGGTGCAGATGACGGCATCGGCCCAGCCGAGCAGGCCGGCATAGGGATTGGCGCCATCGTCCTCGTCGCACCACAGCAGGCCGGGCAGGTCGCGCAGGGCTTGCCGCAGTCTGATGACCACCTCCGGCGGTGTGCGGCGTGAGGTCGTCGCCAGTACGCTGCCGCCGTCGTGCAGTTGGACGCGCAGTGTGTCCAGCAGGGTGACGATGTCGGCGGCCGACCAGGGCACGTGCCGGGTCGGGCCGCCGATCAGCAGTGCGATGCGTGGGCCGGGCAGGTCGCCAAGTGCGGGGAAGGTGGCACGACCGGCCGCGAGCCAGGCATCGTCGACCGGGTGCAGGCTGCCCAGCAGGGGCAGGACGTTGCTGCCGCGCAGCCGGTCATGCTCGGGCACGATCACCAGATCCCAGTGCCGGGGGGACAGGCGTGGATCGAGGATCTGAATGGCGAGGCTGCCGCGCGCCCGCAGCAGGCGGGTGGCGAGGGCGGCCTGGCGGCCACAGCCGATCGCCAGCGCCGGTGGGGTCTGCAGTTGCTGGGCGAACGTGGCGCCGAAGGCGGCCCGGTCGCCGGGCAGGCGCCGGGGTGACCACCAGCGCCATGGCGCCTGTGGGGCCAGGGCCAGCGTGTCCCAGGTCGGCGGATGCAGGGCTGCGGCCAGCGCGGCGGCCTGGCGCGCATTGCCGGCGTGCCCGTCGCTGACCGCCCAGCAGGCGTCCGATCGTTTCACATCCGACATAGATTTGTTTCAGCCATGAGCGTGTGTGACTGCAATCGCGCCACTCTACACTCCCGTCTCTTGCGGAAGTCGTATGCCCTCCGCGCCGATTTCCCAAAGGAGCCTTCATGTCGGACGTACTCGACGCCGCTGTGCTGGACCAGTTGTTCCGTACCGCCCGCACCTACAACGCCTTTCTCGACAAGCCGGTCGAGGACAGCCAGCTGCATGCGTTGTACGACCTGTTGAAATGGGGGCCGACCCAGACCAACTCGACGCCGGCCCGCCTGGTCTTCGTCAAGTCCAGGCAGGCCAAGCAGAAGCTGGCGCCAGCGCTCGACCAGGGCAATCTCGCCAAGACCCTGGCCGCACCGGTCACGGCGATCGTCGGCTACGACGAGGATTTCCACGAAAAGCTGCCGTACCTGTTCCCGCATGCCGATGCGAAGAGCTGGTTCGACGGCCCCCGCGAAAGCCGTCATCCGGCGGCCTGGCGCAGCAGCTCCCTGCAAGGGGCCTACCTGATCCTGGCCGCGCGTGCGCTCGGCCTGGATGCCGGGCCGATGTCCGGTTTCGACAACAGCAAGGTCGATGCCGCCTTTTTCGCAGGCAGTTCGGTCAAATCGAACTTCCTGATCAATCTCGGCTATGGTGATCCGGCTGGCGTTTACCCACGCCTGCCCCGCCTGAGCTTCGATGAGGCTGCCCGCATCGAATGATGCGATTGGCCTGTAGTCCCACGGTCCTCGTCCGTCCGTAGTCACAACCGTCTTTTCCCATCGTTCTCGGAGAAACAATCGTAATGAACACCACGCAGAAGCTGCTGCTCCCGTTGGCCCTGACCCTGGCCATCGCGGCCTGCTCCAAGCCGGCCGATCAGAACGGCGCGCCGCCGCCTCCGGGTCCGGCCCCCGCCGAAGGCGCCGCACCGCCGCCGCCGCCGCCGGGTGCTCCGGCTCCGGGTGCTCCGGCCGCCGAGCCGATCAAGGCCGTTTCGGGCACCTACACGCTCGACCCGACCCACACCGACGTGCTGGTGCAGTGGAGCCACTTCGGTTTCTCCAAGCCTAGCGCCCACTTCGGCATCACCGAGGGCACGCTGGTGTACGACGCCGACGACGTGAGCAAGTCCTCGGTCACGGTCACCATCCCGGTCACCGGTATCGACAGCTTCGTGCCGAAGCTGGACGAGCACCTGAAGGGTGCCGACTTCTTCGACGCGGCCAAGTTCCCGAACGCCACCTTCAAGAGCACCCAGGTCGTGGCGGCGGGTCCGAACCAGTTCGACGTCACCGGCGATCTGACCGTCAAGGACCAGACCAAGCCGGTCACCCTGCACGTCACGCTGAACGGTGCGGGTGAGCATCCGATGCTGAAGAAGCAGTCGATCGGTTTCAGCGCCACCGGTACGATCAAGCGCACCGATTTCGGCGTGGGCAACTACGCGCCGAACGTCAGCGACGATGTGCAGCTGAGCATCACCACCGAGGGTGCGATCGCTGATGCGGCTGCGCCGGCGGCGGCTGAAGAGAAGAAGTAAGCGTCGCGGTTTGTTTTTTTGCGATGTTTGGAGGCCCGCCGTTTGGCGGGCCTTCTTCGTTGTGGGGTTGGGGTTTGCCCATTGTTGTTTTGGCGCGGTGTTTTTCAGCGACCGATGGGTTGACCGGGCGGAAATCCAGCGTCTTCTATGCCATCTCTCTATCGTCGTCCCCGCGCAGGCGGGGACCCAGTGACTTTTGCTCCATTCCTCTACCGTCCTCTGCCATCTATCTACCGTCATCCCCGCGAACGCGGGGGCGAGGCGCCACGGCTTGCGAGCCGCTGGCTCGCGTGGTGCTGAGCGCCGTCGGGCTATGCCTGATGGCCGGGGATCGGACGTTCGTGCAGGTGGCGGTGATCTCGTAGAGCGAAGCTTGTGCTTGCATCCTTTTTTGGGGCTCCGCTGCTCTTGCGTTTGATTTTTCGTTGAAAGCAACAGCAAAGGCCAAGGCTTTCGCTCCTTCGGAGCGAGTTACCTTTCTTTGCTCGTGCAAAGAAACGTAACCCAAAGAAAGCACGCCCCAGTCCTCGCGCCCTCCGCTGCGCTACGGGTCCACTGCGCCAGCGGGATTTTCTGACGCGGCATCCATGCCGCGGCAGAAAACGACGTGCATCCATGCACGTCGCCCTTCGGGTTTTTCCCGCTGGCTCCGTCGCTGCGGATGGGGGGGCCGGAAAGTCAAAAGCAAAGAGCGACAGCAAAATCACGAGCAACGGCAACGGCAACGGCAACGGCAAAAGCCGTCTGGCTCAGCCCTCGTCGTCTTCCGGGCCGGCTTTCCAATAGCCCGTCGCGCGGATCGAATGCGCATCTACATGCAGGTGGCCTTCGACGAACTTGCGCATCATGCGGGCGCGCCTGGATTCGGTGGCGATCCAGTAGAAGGTGTCGCCATCCTCGGGTTCGAAATCGCGCAGGACGTCTTCCAGCAAGGTGCTGGTGGCGGCGTCCACGCCGTTGCGCTCGAGCCAGTGGATGCGCACGTCGGCGGGGCTTTCCAGCAGCTGGCGTTCGCTGGCGTCGGCGATTTCGATGAACACCTGCGCTTGCATGGCTTCGTCCATTTCCTCCAGCCAGCGGCCGATTGCCGGCAAAGCGGTTTCGTCGCCGATCAGTACGTACTGGTCGTAATCGTCGGCGACCACGAACGAGCCGCGTGGGCCGCCGATGATCAGTGTGTCGCCGGGCTGCGCGTGTTCCGCCCAGCTGGATGCCGGGCCGTCGCCGTGCAGTACGAAGTCGATCACCAGCTCGCCGGCCTCGGCGTCGTGGTGGCGCGGTGTGTAGTCGCGCATCGGTGAGGGCAGTGCGCCTTCGGGCAGTTGCGGGCCTTGCGGCGTCATCGTCGGGGTGACGATCTCGCCGTTGGCATTCGGGAAGAACAGCTTGATGTGGTCGTCCGGCGCGGCGCTGTGGAAGCCTTGCAGTTGCTCGCCGCCCAGCACGATGCGGCGCATGTGCGGGGTTACTTGCTCGGTACGCAGCACCTGCAGTTCGCGGCGGCGGACTTCATGGCGGACCAGCCGGTTGTCGTGGGTAGTCATGGTGTTTCCTGTGGGAGTGGGGCGCGGATGGAGGGCGCCGTCGGTGTGGGATGAGCTTGTGGGAGGGACTTCAGTCCCGAAGGGCTTTGCCGGGAAGGCTTGTCGGGACTGAAGTCCCTCCTGCAAAAAAGCTGGATGAAGCGGCTGGCCGGTCACGAGGCGTCTTCCATGCCGTCGGCGGCCTGGTTGAGCAGGGCCGCCACGCGTGCGATCTCGGCTTCGTCCCAGCGGCCGTGGCGGGTGATCAGGCCGCGTTTGATCCGGCGCAGTGCGTCACGCACCGGTGCGGGCATGTTGGCCCTGGCGATTTCGCGTGCGCTGCGGTGGGTGCGCATCAGCGCGGCCTCGATCGCCTCGCGCTCGGTCTCGGTCTGGGTGCGGCCGGCGACGGTGATCGCGTAGCGCTTGCGGCCGTCATCCTCGTCGGCCTCGATCCAGCCGTGGCGCTCCATCTGCGCCAGGGTCGGGTACACCGCGCCGGCACTGGGCGTATAGACGCCGGCGAACAGCTCGGCGATCAGCCGGATCAGCTCGTAACCGTGGCGCGGCTGCTGCTCGATCAGTGCCAGCAGTAACAGCCGCAGGTCGCCATGGGCGAGGGCACGGCTGCCGCGACCCCGTCCCGGCCCGTGGTCATGGGCCGAAGCATGGGCGAACAGGCCTGAGAGAATTCTGGGTGGGCGCATTTCGATATGTCGATTCAAGTGATAAAACGATATATCGAATTGAAGAGGGACAGCAACCGGCACGCCGATGCCGGCCACGAAGCATTCAGCTGAAACCCTTGCTGCACTGCGGCTCGACAACGGTGCGTGGATATAATTATGTTGTTATTACAGCGACATCATGAGCTGGAACCCGCATGAGCCGGACCTGGGATACCTTGGCAGAGAGCCGCCGCCAGCGCCTGCAACGCGCCGCACCACTGGCGCGCGGCGGGCATCGCGTCGCCGCGGCCGACACCGTGGCGCTGCTGGAGGCGGTGATCGAACCGGGCGACCGGGTCTGCCTGGAGGGCAACAACCAGAAGCAGGCCGATTTCCTCGCCCAGTGCCTGACCCAGGTCGATCCGGCCCGCGTCCACGATCTGCATCTGGTGCAGTCGGTGCTGTCGCTGCCGGCACATCTGGACGTGTTCGAGCGTGGCATCGGCAAGCGCCTGGACTTCTCGTTCTCCGGTCCGCAGGGCGCGCGACTGGCGGCGCTGGTGGCGCAGGGCGCGATCGAGATCGGCGCGATCCACACCTATCTGGAACTGTTCGGCCGCTACTTCATCGACCTGACCCCGCGCGTGGCGTTGATCGCCGCGCAGGCCGCCGATCGTCACGGCAATCTCTACACCGGCCCGAACACCGAGGACACGCCGGTGATCGTCGAGGCCACCGCGTTCAAGGGCGGGATCGTGATCGCGCAGGTCAACGAGGTGGTGGACACGTTGCCGCGCGTGGACATCCCGGCCGATTGGGTCGATTTCGTGGTGCAGGCGCCGCGTCCGCACTACATCGAACCGCTGTTCACCCGCGATCCGGCGCAGATCTCCGAGATCCAGGTGCTGATGGCGATGATGGCGATCAAGGGCATCTACGCCGAGTACGGCGTGGACCGGCTCAACCACGGCATCGGTTTCGATACCGCCGCGATCGAACTGTTGCTGCCGACCTACGCCGCCTCGCTCGGATTGAAGGGCAAGATCTGCCGGCACTGGGCGTTGAATCCGCATCCGGCGCTGATCCCGGCGATCGAAAGCGGCTTCGTCGAATCGGTGCACTCGTTCGGCTCTGAGCTCGGCATGGAGCGCTACATCGCCGCGCGCCCGGATGTGTTCTTCACCGGTGCCGATGGCTCGATGCGCTCCAACCGCGCTTATTCGCAGACGGCCGGGCTCTACGCCTGCGATCTGTTCATTGGCTCGACCTTGCAGGTCGATCTGCAAGGCAACAGCTCCACCGCCACGCGCGATCGCATCGCCGGTTTCGGTGGCGCGCCCAACATGGGCTCGGATGCGCGCGGTCGCCGCCATGCCAGCGAAACCTGGCTCAAGGCCGGCCGCGAGGCGGCACGCCCTGGCGAAATGCCGCGTGGACGCAAGTTGGTGGTGCAGATGGTGGAGACCTTCCGCGAGCACATGGCGCCGGCGTTCGTCGACAAGCTCGATGCCTGGGAACTGGCCGAGCGCGCGGCGATGCCGCTGCCACCGGTGATGATCTACGGCGACGACGTCAGCCATGTGCTGACCGAGGAAGGCATCGCCAACCTGCTGCTGTGCCGCACGCCGGAGGAGCGCGAACAGGCGATCCGTGGCGTGGCCGGCTACACCGAGGTCGGCCTGGGCCGCGACCGGCGCATGGTCGAGAACCTGCGCGATCGCGGCGTGATCCGGCGCCCGGAAGATTTGGGCATCCGCACCCGCGATGCCACCCGCGATCTGCTCGCCGCGCGCACGGTCAAGGACCTGGTGCGCTGGTCCGGTGGGCTGTACGCGCCGCCGCAACGTTTCCGCAACTGGTGAGGGCCGATCGATGGAGACCCTGAATTACCGTTTCGACGGCCGAGCCGCTGCCGTTGCCGCGCGCGATCACGCACTGGTCGGCGTGGTCGCCTCCGGCAACCTGGAAGTGCTGGTCGAGGTCGTGCCGCTGGATGGCGCGATGGAAATCGTGATCGTCACTGCCGCGCGCGGTTTCGGCGCGATCTGGAAGGCGGTGCTGGACGACTTCGCCGCGCGCCATCCGCTGCGCGACGTGCGTATCAGTATCAACGATGTCGGCGCTACCCCGGCGGTGGTCAGCCTGCGTCTGGATCAGGCAGTTGAAGTGCTGCGGGAGGGTGAGGCATGAGCACGGTGCATCGTAGGAGCGGGTCTACGTGGCCTCGGGCCATCAGCCGCGATCGGGCCTTCCCGGTAAAGCCTCTCGCGACTGAAGTCGCTCCTACAGGAGCTCATGCATGACGGCCATCGCCACCACCCAGCGCAGCTTCTACGAAGCCGACGCGCGTGAACGCATCGCCGGACTGCTCGATCCGGGCAGCTTCCATGAGTTCGTCGGTCCGCGTCGGCGCCTGAGTAGCCCGCATCTTGCGCAGCTCGATCAGCCAGGCGCGTTCGACGACGGCATCGTCGTCGGCGAGGGGCACCTGCGCGAGCGCCCGGTACTGGTCGCCGCGCAGCAGGGCGAGTTCCTCGGCGGCGGCGTCGGCGAGGTGCACGGCGCCAAGCTGGTCGGCCTGTTGCGGCGTGCGCTCGCCACGCGGCCGGCGGCGGTGCTGCTGTTGCTGGATACCGGTGGCGTGCGCCTGCACGAAGCCAACGCCGGCTTGATAGCAATCTCGGAGATCATGCGCGCCACACTCGACGTACGTGCCGCCGGCATTCCGGTATTGGCACTGGTCGGTAGTGGCAACGGCGCATTCGGCGGCATGGGCATCGTCGCGCGCTGTTGCAGCGCAGTGATCATGTCCGAGGAAGGGCGCTTGTCGCTGTCCGGGCCGGAAGTGATCGAAACCGTGCGCGGCGTGGAGGAATTCGACGCACGTGACCGCGCGCTGGTCTGGCGTGTCACTGGCGGCAAGCATCGCTATCTGCTCGGTGAAGCGGCCACGCTGGTGCCCGATCGCATCGACGCATTCGCGCAGGCCGCGCTCGATGTTCTCGATCAACTGCGCCCGCCCGAGTCGGACGAACAATCGCTGGTCGCGCTCGAAGGCGAGCATGCGCGCCTGTCGCAACGCATCGACGCCTACGGCGACTGCCGCGACGGCATCGAAATATGGGAGCGCCAGGGCATTGCCGATGCCGAGCAGCTGCCGCTGCTGGATACCGCCGATTTCCTCGCCGCCACCGCCGACCGGAGGGCGTCATGGTATTGACCGAATTGCTCGACCGTCTGTTCCCGCGTGGCCACGGCATCGCGGTGAATGATGGTGTGATCACCGGCAGCGCACACACCAATGCAGGCGAGGTCACCGTGATCGGCACCGCCGATCGGCTTGAGGTCGGTGTCGATCACGCATTGGCATTGGCTGCGCAGGTAATCGCCAGCACCCGCGCGCATCCGCAGCGGCCGATCGTGATGCTGGCCGATACCGCCGGCCAGCGCCTGTCGCGGCGCGACGAATTGCTCGGTATCAACGGCTACTTCGCGCATCTGGCCAAGTGCCTGGATCTGGCACGCCGCCGTGGTGCGCGGTTGGTCACGCTGATCCACGGTGAAGCGGTCAGCGGTGGCTTCCTGTCGTTCGGATTGATGGCCGACCGCATCCACGCACTCACCGATGCGCAGGTACGCGTGATGGACCTGCGCGCGATGGCGCGGGTGACCAAGCAACCGTTGGAGAAACTGCAGGCGCTGAGTCAGGCTTCGCCGGTGTTCGCGCCCGGTGTGGCCAACTACGTGGCGATGGGTGCGGTCGAGTCGCTGTGGCAGGACGACCTCGCGCAAGCGCTGCTCGACGCGCTGGCCGCGCCGGTGCAGGGTGATTTGCGCAGCACCCGAGGCGCCGAGCGCGGTGGACGCACCTTGTCGCGCGATGTCGCCGACGCCGTGGCGGCAGGCGAGGCCTGAGATGCCGCTGCCACGCCACACGCTGGTCTGGCTCGATCCGCATGGCGGCTGGCAGGCACTGCAGCCGGCGGTGCAGGAGCAGTTGCGTGCGTGGTTCGCGCAGGGGCGACCGGCGATCGTCGCGCGTCGCGATGATGGCGCCGACGACGGTCAACTATGCCTGGGCGTGCCGCTGCCGCCGGATCTGGGCAAGCGCCGGCTGGCGCTGCGTGCCGATGGTCATGCGGTGCGCCGCCACACCCCGCCATGTGCGCTGGCGGATGTGCTCGCGCTTGCCCCCGAGGATTGGCGCGCTTCGCTCGATGCATTGGCGCGTGCGGCCGGCGCTCACGGTCTGATGCCGAGGGTGTTTGGCAGTTTTGCCTGGCAGGCGCTGACCGGCCTCGCCTATGTCGGTCCGGATTCGGATGTTGACCTGTTGTGGAGCGTGGACGATGCGCGCCGTGCCGGCACGGTAGTCACCTTGCTGCAGCGCTGGGAGGCTGCGCATGGGCGTCGTGCCGATGGCGAGCTGGTCCGTGCCGGCGGCAGTGCGGTGAACTGGCGCGAATACGCGTCCGCCGCCGCGCAGGTGCTGGTCAAGCGTCACGATGGCTGCATGCTGCGGCCGCGCGACGACTTGTTCATGCAGCGGAGCGCGGCATGAAATCCGCGCATGCCGTTCTCGACGTCGCTTCGCCCCCGGTGTCGCCGCTGGCGCGGCGGCTCGGTCGATTGGCGGTGGCGGCGCTGTATGCGGAACTTGCGTTGGCGCCGAAGCCTGGGCTGGTCACGCCGTTCGACCGTGGCAGCCATGACGACATGGACGCCTCGACCTTCCTGCGCAGCCTGTTCGCGCTGCGCGGCTACTTCATCGCGATGGCCGAGGCCGGATATCGCGATGCGCCGTTTTCCACGTTGCGCACGCTCGGACTCGATGCCGAGGTGGTGATGCAGCGCGCCACCGGTGGCATCAATACGCACCGCGGCGCGATCTTCAGTCTCGGCCTGCTGGTCGCGCAGGCGGCACGATTGCGGGCGTTGCATCGTGGTGTTCCACGCGCCGAGCAGGTCTGTCTTGCGGTCGCCGATTGGCGCGATGCACTGCTGGATGCACCGCTGGATCCTGGCAGCCACGGCCAGCGCGTTCGCCGTGCGCACGGCGTGGCCGGCGTACGCGAGCAAGCCGCGGCGGGGTATCCGATCCTGCGTGAGATCGCGCTGCCGACGTTACGTGCCGCGCTGCGTGACGGGATTCCATGCGAGGCCGCATTGGCGCAGACGCTGATGGCGCTGGTCGCGCAGGTGCAGGATCTCAACCTGCTGCATCGCGGTGGTCGTGATGGCTTGCGTCTGGCGCAGGGTCTGGCACGTGGCTTTCTCGTCGAGGGTGGCGTCCGTCGATCGGATTGGCGTGAACAGTTGGACACGATCGGGGCATGCTTCGTCGAGCGCCGGCTCAGTCCTGGCGGCAGTGCCGACCTGCTGGCCTGCGCCAGCTTCCTGCTTGCCCAGGAGGACGCATGAGCCTGGCGTTGCTGTGTCCGGGGCAGGGTGGCCAGCATGCGCGGATGTTCGATCGCGTGTCGGCGGCACCGGCCGCTGCGCCAGTGCTGGGTGTTGCCGCCGAGGTACTCGGTCATGCACCGCGAACACTCGCCGCCGATGAGGCGCGCTACATCAATGGCATCGCGCAACCGCTGGTCTGCGCAGCCACGCTCGCGCATTGGCGCGCGTTGCAGGCGCAACTGCCGACGCCCGCTTTGGTGCTTGGTTACAGCGTCGGCGAACTGGCTGCGCACGCGATCGCCGGCAGTTTCGACGATGCCACTTGCCTGCGGCTGGCTGCACGCCGTGCCGCGCTGATGGATGCGGCCAGCCCTGCCGATGCCGGCCTGCTCGCAGTGACCGGGCTGTCGCGCGGCAGTTTGGTGGCGCTGTTGCGCCGATACGAGGCCGAACTGGCGATCGACAATGGCGAAGACCATGTCGTACTGGGAGGCCTGCGTAGCGCGCTCGACGATATCGCCGCTGAAGTTCAGGCACGTGGCGCACGCGCAACGCTGTTGCCGGTGGCAGTTCCTGCGCACACACCATGGCTGCGTGCCGCTGCCGAGGGTTTCGCGCGGGTGTTGGAGCAAGCGCCGCTACGCGCACCGGCGATCACCGTGCTGGCCGGTGTGGATGCGCAACCGGTTCGCGACGCCGCACGCGTGCGCACCATGCTGGCCGTGCAGATCGCGGCGACCGTGCAGTGGCAAGCGGTGATCGCGCAGGCGCTAGAGCGCGGCGCCACGGTGTTTCTCGAACTCGGGCCGGGCACGGCGCTGGCACGAATGGCGCGCGAACTGGCGCCGCAGGTTCAAGCGCGTTCGGTGGAGGATTTCCAGACGCTGGAGGGCGTCGTGGAATGGACGCGGCGCGTCAGTGAGCGCGGTGCAGGTTCTGGATTTTCGTAGGAGCGGCGTCAGCCGCGATGGGGCTTGTACGCGGCACGCCCCATCGCGGCTGACGCCGCTCCTACGGGAGCGTAGCTAAACCCCAGAGTGGCGGGCGGCCACTCGCAAGCGAATCAGGTGTCTCGGGAGGGCGCATGAGTCCGGAAATCATCACGATCATCGGTCTGGTGGTCATGTTCGTTGTATCCACGGTGTTGCCGATCAACATGGGCGCGGTGGCGTTCGCGCTGGCCTTTCTGATCGGCGGGATCTGGCTGGACCAGGACGGCAAGGCCGTGCTGGCCGGCTTTCCCGGCGATCTGTTCCTGACCCTGGTCGGCATCACCTACCTGTTCGCGATCGCGCAGAAGAACGGCACCATCGATCTGCTCGTGCACTGGGCGGTGCGCGCAGTACGCGGGCATATCGTCGCCATCCCCTGGGTGATGTTCGTGGTGACCGCGGTGCTGACCGCATTCGGTGCGCTCGGCCCGGCGGCGGTGGCGATCATCGGCCCGGTCGCGCTGCGCTTTGCCAAGCAGTACCGGATCAATCCATTGATGATGGGCTTGCTGGTGATCCATGGCGCGCAGGCCGGCGGCTTCTCGCCGATCAGCGTGTATGGCGGCATCACCAACAAGGTAGTCGAGAAGTCCGGACTGGAAGTCACCGAAATGGCGGTGTTCCTGACCAGTCTCGGCTTCAACCTGATGATGGCGTTGATCTGCTTCTTCGCGTTTGGCGGCATCGCGTTGCTGCGTCGGCGCGAGGAGCCTGTACCCGCCGCAGTCGGCAACGGTGGCTCGCAGGCGTCCAGTCGCGTGTTCGCGATCGAAGGGCACGGCGCCACCGTCAGTGCCGGCCAGGGCCTGCTCTCGCACGATGCGGCCGAACTGGACGCGGTGCGCCTGACCCGCGATCGTGCGATCACCCTGGTCGGCCTGCTGGGCCTGGGCATCGCCGCGCTGGTCTACAACCTCAACGTCGGGCTGGTCTCGATCACCGTCGCAGTGGCATTGGCATTGCTGTCGCCTTCGTCGCAGAAGGGTGCAGTGGATGGCATCAGCTGGTCCACGGTGCTGCTGATCAGCGGCGTGGTGACCTACATCACCGTGCTGGAGAAGGCCGGCGCGGTGGATTTCATCGGCAATGGCGTCTCCGAGATCGGCATCCCGCTGCTGGGCGCGCTGCTGGTCTGCTACGTCGGCGGCATCGTGTCGGCATTCGCGTCTTCGGCGGCGGTGCTGGGCGCGACCATTCCGTTGGCGGTGCCGTTCCTGTTGCAGGGGCACCTGAGTGCGGCGGGCGTGATCTGCGCGCTGGCGATCTCCTCCACGGTGGTCGATGTCAGTCCGTTCTCGACCAATGGCGCGCTGGTGGTGGCGTCGGCGGCCAAGGACGAGCGCGAGGCGTTGTTCCGGCGCTTCCTGGTCTATAGCGGCCTGGTGGTGGCGCTGGGGCCGCTGGCAGCGTGGCTGATCTTCGTGGTGCCGGGCTGGATGTGAGGCCACAGCTGCGCCGTGGAGGCCGACCCCTGCCTCCACGTTCGTCATCCCCGCGCAGGCGGGGGCGAGGTGCCACTGCTTGCGAGCCACTGGCTCGCGTGGCGCTGAGCGCCATCGGGCTATGCCCGATGGCCGGGGATCGAAGATCCAGCGTCCTGGCCTGGGTAGGGCACAAGGCACGGGGTCGCTGTCTGCACGGGGACGACGGGACCCCCGCTAGAATGACGCATTCTCCGTTCCTGGCCACTCCGTCACGATGACGCTCGCTCCTGCTCCACGCACCGGCAAGAAACGCGTGCCGCTCTACGAAGAAGTGGCCGAGCGCCTGCGTCAGAAGATCTACGATTACGAGTTGCCGCCCGGCGAATGGATCGACGAGCCGGCGCTGGCCGCAGAACTCGGCATCAGCCGCACGCCATTGCGCGAGAGCCTCAAGCTGCTCGCCGCCGAGGGGCTCGTGCAGCTCGACGCCGGTCGCGGCACCCGCGTGATCCGCCTGTCGCTGGAAGACCTCAACCAGCTGTTCCCGGTGATGGCGATGCTGGAGGCACGCTGCGCGCACGAGGCGGTGCTGCGCATCGACGACGCCGGTCTGGCGCAGCTGGAACAACTGCACGCTGACATGGAAGCCGCCGCCGCACGCGGTGACGTAGCCGAGTACTACCGCAACAACTACGTGATCCACGAGACCGTGCAGGAGTACGCCGGCAATCCATGGCTGATCCGCGTCACCCATGACCTGCACCGCATTCTCAAGATGCACCGCGGCCGTCAGCTGCTGACGCCGGGGCGCATGTCGCAATCGCTGGCCGAGCATCGCGAACTGATGGCGTGCTTCCGTCGCCGCGATGCCGAGGCCGCCGAGCAGACCATGAACCGGCATCTGCTCAGCCAGGGCCAGGCGCTGGCGGCCTATGTCGCCAGCGGCGGCATGCTCAACGTACCGGCGCCGCTGCCGAGCCAGGGCGGCGCCTGAGCGGCGAAGGTATGTCGGCGAGCCACCCGCTCGCACACGCCTGAACGCCCGGCGCGGCTGTCACGGCATTGTCATTGAGACGGAGCAGGCTCCGCAGCTTGCCTGTTCCGGGGTGGCGCCCGGGTCATCCGCCGCCCGGACCGTTCGATGCTCGCGCGCCTGTTCCTGCAATGCCGGCCTTCGTTGAACCGCTATTTCATGCGCCGCCGCACCGCCGCCTGGGACGCCGAGGATCTGGTCCAGGAGGTCTATCTGCGATTGCAGCGCAGCCAGATCCAGCTCGGCGAGATCGCCAATCCCGAAGCCTACCTGTTCACCATCGCCTCCAATCTGCTCAAGGAGCAGGCGCTGCGCCGTCAGCCCGAGCTGCGCGGCGCGCAGCAACTGGACGATGTGGAGAGCGATCTTGCGGTGCCGTTCGAAGGCGATCACCAGGTGCAGGCCGAACAACGCCGTGAGCGCCTGTCGACGCTGATGGAGCGCCTGCCGCCGCGCTGCCGTGCCGCCATGGTGCTGCGTTATCGCGACGAGCTGGAATACCGCGAGATCGCCGAGCGCCTGTGTATTTCCGTGCCGATGGTGAAAAAACACATCGCACGTGGCGTGGCGCTGTGCCGCCAGGGGATGGCCGGTTATGCCTGAGTCCTCGCCCCGCGCGATGCGGCTTGCCGCCGAGGCTGCCGCGCATTGGTACCTGATCCTGCACGACGACAGCGAACCGACGCCGGTCGAGCGCGAAGCGTTCCTGGCATGGTTGCGCGTCTCGCCGCGGCATGTCGCCGAATACCTGGCGATCGCCGAACTGCATGGTGATCTGCCGGCGGCCGCGCGACTCCTGCCGGCGAGCAGCGAGCAGTTGAGCGAGCAGGCGCTGCGCGACGATGGCGTGGTGGTGCCGCTGCGTTTGGCTTCGCAGGTGAGAAGTACATCGGCACCGCGCAAATCGAGAGTAAGAAAGAACACTGCTGGCTGGGCGATGGCAGCGATGCTGGTGCTCGGGCTTGGCTTCGGCTTGGTGTGGCTTGGCCGGCCGACTGCGACAGCTCCGGCGCAACGCTACGTCGCCGACGCGGATGCCCCGCGCGAAGTGGAGTTGTCCGACGGCAGCCGCGTCAGCCTCGATCGCGGCGCGGCGATCGAAGTCGCGTTCGACACGGCGGCGCGTTACATCGTCCTGGTGCGCGGCAATGCCTTGTTCGACGTCCACCACGACCCGGCCAGACCGCTCAGCGTGCGTGTCGGAGACGTCGCGCTGCACGATATCGGCACCGTCTTCAGCGTGCATCGCGACGACACCGGCGCGAACGTGACCGTACTCAGCGGCCGCGTGCAGGTGCGACCGCCGCTGCCACGTTGGTTCGCGCGCTGGCGCCCGTCGCCCGGGCTGCTGGCCGACCTGCATGGCGGCGAGCGTGCGCAGGTGAATGCACGCGGCGAAGTGGCGAGCGTGGATACCCACGCCGACCTGGCCGACGCCACCGCGTGGCTGCCCGACGAAGCCACCCTGCACGACCTGCCATTGGCCGAGGTTGCGCGCCGCTTCAATGCCTACACGCTGACGCCGCTGGCGATCGAGGACACCGCACTGGCCGCGCGTCGGGTCAGCGGCGTGTTCCATCTGCGTGATTCCGAGGCTTTCGTGGCCTACCTCGCCAGTCTTCCGGGTGTGCATATCGAACACGAGCCTGATCGTATCCGCGTGCTGGCTTCGCGCTAGAGATACCTTTCCGGATTTTTCTCGTCATTCCCGCTTTCGCGGGAATGACGAACTGAAATTCCCCCGGTGTGCCGTAATCGCAGAGCCTCAATGCTTCAGCCCGCAGAAACAACAACCCCGTCGTCCCCGCGAAGGCGGGGATGACGACCTCAACTATGCGTGCCTAAAACCCTGTCAAAAAAAATTCACGAAACCCAGGGTATCCCCCGCGCCTCAACCCGCACTCAAGCATCAGGTCAGTCGCACCACGCGACCCAGCCCCTCCCTCCGGATCGATGCCCACCATGCGCAACCCGCTCGCCCTCCAGATCGCCCTGCTGCTCGGTACCACGATGCCTGTCGCTGTTTACGCAGCGCCGGCCGCAGTCAGCTCCGCACCTGCCATCGAGGCCGCGCCGCTGGACAGCGCGCTGGAGCAGTTCGCCCGCAGCAGTGGCCTGCAGCTGATCTACGATCCGGCCACGGTCGCCGGACGTCGCAGTCCAGGCGCCCCCGCCGGTCTGCCACCGGCACGTCAGCTCAAGGCGCTGCTGGCCGGCACCGGTCTGCAGGTGCAGGCCCTGACGCCGAATTCGGTCAGCATCGTCGCCGCGCCGGCCGAGGCCCCGGCAACCGCCGCCACGCACGCGCCGAAGGCCAAGGACGACGACGATCGCGACGCTGCCCCGCGCGATCTGGCTCCGATCAACGTTGTCTCCAACCGCGTCGACACCCTCGCGCCCAGCGCCGCGCCACTGGAAGCGGTGCAACCGACCTCGGTGATCGATGAGCGCTTCATCCGCGATGGCCTGCGTTTCAACGCCAACTACGACGACATCATCAAGTACGCGCCGAGCGTCAGCGTCACCTCGCCGGAAGGCCCGGGCCTGGGCAAGAACGAAGGCATCTCGATCCGCGGCTTCCAGGACGGCCAGTTCAACATCACCTTCGACGGCATCCCGTTCGGCGATGCCAGCGACCTGCACCACACCACCTCGGCGTACTTCAACAACCACGTGCTCGGCCAGGCCGAGATCGACCGCGGCCCTGGCGGCGGCGCCACCATCGGCAACGCCACCTTCGGCGGCACGCTTGGACTGCGCTCGCGCGATCCGAGCCAGGTCGATGGTGTCACCGTCTACACCACCGCCGGCAGCTGGAATACCTACGCCTACGGCGCAACCATCGAGCAGCACGTCGGCAGCAACACGCGCGTACTGCTCGACGTCTCCAAGGAAAGCAGCGATACCTACCTCAAGGGCACCGACGACCGCCGCGAACACGCCTTCCTGAAGACCATCACCGACCTGGGCGAAGCCATCACACTGACCTTCGTCACCAGCTACAACCAGGAACACCAGAACACCGTGCAGGGTGCGACCAAGGCGCAGATCGCCGCGCATGGCTGGCGCTACGGCCTGGGCAACGATCCGACCCTGCAGAACTACACCGGTTACAACGATGCGGCCTACTACTCCAGCTTCAGCTACCTCGCGCTGACCACGCGCCTGGGCGACTGGGACATCGACAACCGCGTCTACGCCAACACCTTCGACCACCGCGCCGACAAGACCACCACGCCGACCAGCGAGAGCGCATCCGACAACGGCGTGACCTTCTACGACGCCACCGGCAAGAAGATCGGCAAGTCGTCCACCGACGTGCCCGGCAAGAGCTCCGCGAACGACTACCTCGCCTTCGGCGACGTGCTGCGCGTGGCGCACGACTTCGGCCCCGGCCGTTTGGAAACCGGCGTGTGGGTGGAGCGCAATCTCGACCACCGCTACCAGCTGCCGGTCGACATGACCACCGGCGCCACCAGTGGCACCAAGTACGGCTATCTCTACAACTACAAGTTGAACGATCGCACCGACACCGTGCAGCCGTATCTGCAATACGACTGGCGCCTGACCGACGCGCTCACCCTGACCCCGGGCGTGCGTTACTCCAGCGTCACCCGTCAGCTCAACGCCGAACTCAACAAATCCTCGCCGCCGGTCGCGTCCTATACCGAGGCCACCTACGATGCCGCGCTGCCTTCGCTGAGCCTGCACGACGCGTTGAACGACCACTGGAGTGCCTACGCGCAGGTAGCACGTGGTTTCCTGGCACCGCCGATCGACGTGATCGAACTCAACGGTTCCAGCAGCCTGAAGCCGGAGCTGACCACCAACTACCAGATCGGCACCACCTACGCCGACAGCCGCCTCACCTTCGGCGCCGACATCTACTACATCAACTTCAGCAACTACATCAGCGAAACCGAAGTCACCACCAGCAGCGGCACCGAGGATGCCTACGTCAACGGTGGCGGCGCGATCTATCGTGGCGTCGAGACCGAGGCCACCTGGGCGTTCAACTCGATGTTCAGCCTGTATGGCAACGCCAGCTACAACGAGGCCACCTACAAGGATTCCAGCGTGCAGGTCGCCGCCACCCCGCGCGTCACCGCCGCACTCGGCGTGCTCTACAACAGCGGTACCGGCTGGTACGGCTCGCTGATGGACAAGTTCACCGGGTCGCAGTACGGCCTGGACAACACCACCGACAGCAGTGGCAACACCGTGTTCGCCAACAGCGAGCGCCTGGGTGCCTATTCCAGCGTCGATGCCGCCGGCGGTTTCCGCAGCGATCACGGCCCCTGGGGCTTCAAGGGTTACTCGGTCAGCGTGGACGTCAACAACATCTTCGACACGCACAAGCTGATCGGCTATGCCGGTGCGCGTTCGACCGATGGTGAGCCGTTGTTCTTCGGCCTGGCCGGTCGCGGTGTGTTCCTCGACCTGTCGATGAAGTTCTGAGGTCCACCATGCGCTCGCTCCATCATTTCCAACACCGTCGTCCCCGCGCAGGCGGGGACCCAGCGCCTTCACGCATCAGCACCCAGCTGTCGAAAGGGCCGCGTCTACGCGCGATCGTGCTGATCGCGCTATTCGCCTGCGCAGTTCCGTCATGGGCCGCCCATGACGCAAGCAACGACACGCCGCAGGTCCGCCTGTCGATCGTACTGATGCGCCACGGCATGCGCTCACCCACGCAATCCAACGACACGCTGGACCGCTACAGCGCCGCACCGTGGCCCACATGGACAGCGCTACCAGGACGCATCACACCTCACGGCCACGAAGGCCTGGTCGCACTCGGCGCACGCTATCGCGCAATGCTCGCCCCCTCGCTCGGCGTGGCCACCGGCTGCAAAGGCGCTACACGTATCGCGATGATCGCCGACAGCGACAACCGCAACCACGTCAGCGCGCGGGCACTGACGCAGGGCATCGCGCCCCGCTGTGGCATGAGCTACCGCGCACTGCCGGAAGGCGAGGACAACCCGCTGTTCGGCAGCGACGACCTGCCGGCGCCCTCCGCCACCGTGGATGCCGACACGCGCGCTCGCCTGCACGACCTGCAAGCATTGCTGCTCGACTGCCACACACAGGACTGCACCACCGTAGCCCGCGCTCAGGGCCGCACCCCGCTGTACGACCCGGCCACCCTCGATGATCCGCATGCCGCAGCCAAGGCCCTCAAGCTCGCCGGCGGCCTCGCCGAGAACCTGATGCTCGAATACGTCGAAGGCATGCCACTCGATCAGGTTGGCTGGGGACGTCTTGACCGCGCTGGTGTTGAACGCGTGATCGCCCTGCACAACATCTCCTTCGCACAGGCCAAGCGACCGCTGCCGGCGGCTTCCGCCAATGCCTCCAACCTGCTCGCACACCTGCTGGGCACGTTGCAGGCCGCTGCCGGCATCAAGCCCGGCGCAGCTTCGCTGGCGACGCAGGATACGCGCCTGCTGTTCGTCGTCGGCCACGACACCAACCTCGCCAATCTCGCCGGACTGCTCGGCATCGATTGGACACGCAGCGATCGTGCCGATGCATATCCGCCCGGCAGCGCATTGGTATTCGATCTGATCGGGCAGGGCGCACACGCCCGGCTACGCATCCGCACCTTGATGCCCAGCCTGCAGGCGCTGCGCGACAACCGCTACGACGGCGATGCGATCGCCAGCGACACATTGCCGCTGCCCGCCTGCAACGGCCATCGCGAATGCCCGTTGTCGACCATCGCGACTTGGCTACAGCCGCGACTGGATACCAACCGCATCCAGCCCGAACTGCCCGCGATGCAAGTCTGGCCGACGACAACCAGAAACCCGCCGTAGAACCGTAGGAGCGGCGTCAGCCGCGATGAAGCTTTACCGGCACACCTTCCACCACACCTGCCACTGCACGACATCCAGTCGCATCGGTAACGCCCCATCGCGGCTGACGCCGCGCCTACCCAGGATTCGCCAGCCGCAATGCCGCAACGCACCATTTCCATAGCGAATAACGCTCATTCCACAAGCGAATGAAGGCGGCAAAATCCCTGCATTTTCTGCTCCATACGCCACCGTAACCCCTAGTCGCGCAGGGGGCGTGCGTTACACTTCGGAGTTCAAGAAATCATTGCCGGCGCACACCCATGTGCGCCTTGGGAGCGCTGCTAATGAATTGGTTGAACGAAGTGCTGCAGAACGATCCGAACCCGCTTGAGACCCAGGAGTGGCTCGAATCGCTCAAGGCGGTCATCGATGTCGAGGGCCCGGAGCGCGCTCATCAACTGCTGGAAGGCATGGTCGAACAGACGCGTCGCGCAGGCGCCTATCTGCCGTTCTCGCCGACCACCGAATACGTCAACACCATCGCCCCCGCCAACGAGGCCAAGAGCCCCGGTGACTCGGCGCTGGAGTGGAAGATCCGTTCGATCATCCGCTGGAACGCGATGGCCACCGTCGTGCGCGCCAACCGCAAGCCCGGCGACCTCGGCGGCCACATTGCCTCGTTTGCTTCGTCGGCCACGCTGTACGACGTCGGCTTCAACCACTTCTGGCGCGCCCCGAGCGAAAACCACCCGGGCGACCTGCTGTACATCCAGGGCCACAGCTCGCCGGGCGTCTACGCCCGCGCCTTCCTGGAAGGCCGCATCAACGAGCAGCAGCTCGACGCCTTCCGCATGGAAGTCGATGGCAACGGCCTGTCGTCCTATCCGCACCCGTGGCTGATGCCCGAGTTCTGGCAGACCCCGACCGTGTCGATGGGCCTGGGCCCGCTGACCGCGATCTACCAGGCACAGTTCATGAAGTACCTGGAGCATCGCGGCCTGATCGAGAAGTCCGACCGCAAGGTGTGGTGCTTCATCGGCGACGGCGAGTCCGACGAGCCGGAAACCCTCGGCGCGATCGCGCTGGCCGGCCGCGAAGGCCTGGACAACCTGATCTTCGTGGTCAACTGCAACCTGCAGCGCCTGGACGGCCCGGTGCGCGGCAACGGCAAGATCATCCAGGAACTGGAAGGCGTGTTCCGTGGCGGCGGCTGGAACGTCATCAAGCTGCTGTGGGGCTCGTACTGGGATCCGCTTCTGGCCAAGGACACCACCGGCATCCTCAAGAAATTGATGATGGAAACCGTCGATGGCGAGTACCAGAACTGCAAGGCCTTCGGCGGCGCGTACACCCGTGAGCATTTCTTCGGCAAGTACGCCGAGACCCGCGAGATGGTCGCCAGCCTGTCCGACGACGACATCTGGCGCCTCAACCGTGGCGGCCACGATCCGCACAAGGTCTACGCCGCCTATCACCAGGCCGTGAACACCAAGGGCATGCCGACCGTGATCCTGGCCAAGACGGTCAAGGGCTACGGCATGGGCTCGGCCGGCGAGTCGCTCAACCCGACCCACCAGACCAAGAAGCTCGACGACGAGTCGGTACGCCACTTCCGCGACCGCTTCAACATCCCGGTCACCGACAAGCAGCTGGAAGACGGCCAGGTGCCGTTCTACCACCCCGGCCCGGATTCGCCGGAAGTGCAGTACCTGCAGGAGCGTCGCGCCGCGCTCGGCGGCTACCTGCCGTCGCGCCGCCCGAAGGCGACCAAGTCCTTCACCGTGCCCGGCCTGGACAAGTACGAGCGCCTGCTCAAGGACAGCGGCGAGCGCACCTACTCCACCACCATGGCGTTCGTGCAGTCGCTCAACATCGCCCTGCGTGACAAGGAACTGGGCCCGCGCATCGTGCCGATCGTCGCTGACGAAGCGCGCACCTTCGGCATGGAAGGCATGTTCCGCCAGATCGGCATCTACGCCCCGTTCGGCCAGAAGTACAAGCCGGTCGATGCCGACCAGCTGATGTACTACCGCGAGGAAGAATCCGGCCAGGTGCTGCAGCAGGGCATCAGCGAGCCGGGCGCGATCGCCTCGTGGATGGCCGCCGGCACCAGCTACTCGGTCAGCGACGTGCCGATGCTGCCGTTCTACATCTACTACTCGATGTTCGGCTTCCAGCGCGTTGGCGACATCGCCTGGCAGGCCGCCGACATGCGTACCCGTGGCTTCCTGCTCGGCGGCACCGCCGGCCGCACCACGTTGAATGGTGAAGGCCTGCAGCACGAAGACGGCTTCAGCCAGGTCATCGCCGGCTCGATTCCCAACGTGCGCAGCTACGACCCGACCTTCGGCTACGAAGTGACGGTGATCCTGCAGCACGGCATGAAGGCGATGATGCAGGACCAGGTGGATGAGTACTACTACATCACCCTGATGAACGAGAACTACACCCACCCGGAAATGCCGGCCGGCTCGGAAGAGGCCATCATCAAGGGCATGTACCTGCTCAAGGACGCCGGCAAGCCCAAGAAGGGCGAGCTGCGCGTGCAACTGCTGGGCAGCGGCACCATCCTGCGCGAAGCCATCGCCGCCGCCGAACTGCTGGACAAGGACTTCGGCGTCACCGCCGACATCTGGTCCTGCCCCAGCTTCAACGAGCTGCGTCGCGACGGTTTCGACGTCGAGCGCTGGAACCGCCTGCATCCGGAAGCCGAACCGCGCAAGGCCCACGTCACCCAACTGCTGGAAGGCCGCCAGGGCCCGGCGATCGCCGCCACGGATTACGTGCGCCTGTTCGCCGACCAGATCCGCAGCTTCGTGCCGACGACCTACAGCGTCCTGGGCACCGACGGCTTCGGCCGTTCCGACACCCGCGCCAATCTGCGCCGCTTCTTCGAAGTGGACCGCTACTACATCGCCCACGCCGCGATCGCGGCCCTGGCGAAGGAAGGCAAGATGACCGGCAAGGACGTGGCCAGAGCGATCAAGCAGTACAAGATCGATCCGGAGAAGGCTAATCCGGTTGGGGTTTGATTCTCACAAAGAAAGGCGGCCATGATGGCCGCCTTTCTACTTTTATGTAGGGCGGGACATGGGAAGTCGAGTCTCAAAGTCGTTGCTAAGTAAGGGGTTTTTCCCCAAAGAGTTGCCCCCGATATTTAGCAGTGAGATGTTTGCAGCCAAGATTGGTGTTCTAAGAAAGCAAGACTTCGGCGAGGCTGGGAAAAAGCTCGCGTGGACCAGCTGCGATTCCTTCAGCTTTCCCCATTCGAGAGTGGGGCGAAGGGTTGCCTCATTGGCGAATCCCAAGCCATTTTTTGCATTGGCCGAGTTGATTTCCAAGCACTGGAAAGACATCTCTCCACTTTATGATCGTTCGCATTTTTCATTCAGCAGGCCAAAATTCAATACGAGAAGCCGCGCTGTATCATCCAGTAATTTTGACGGATTTAGAGAGTCACTGATTACGCGAGCAGCCGGATACTCGTACGTGCTGCATGCGGACTTTTCAAGATATTTTCCGACCATATATACCCATGCAATCGAATGGGCAGTGCATGGGAAAGCAAAAAGCAAGTTGAATTTAAAAAAGAAGAAGGCGGCCAAAGAGTGCCTGTGGGGATCATCCTTCGACAGCGCTATCCAGGCAATGCAGGATGGTCAAACCCAAGGGATCCCCATAGGACCGGATACATCTTATGTTGTTGCCGAAGTTATGGGGGCGGCCATTGACAAGGAATTTTTGAATCTGCACGGCCGGCCGGTAGTTGGTTCACGTCTGATCGACGATTACGCGCTTTTCTTCGAGACTCGCTCCGAGGCTGAGGAGGCTCACACTAACCTAGTACGAGCGGCAGCCGAGTACCAGATTGCATTGAATGACGAAAAGACCTATGTCGAACCGATAAAGGGGTCTTCCAAGGAGGGATGGGTCTACCAGCTTCGGGAATTCGGAGGAGAGACCACGTCCGAGCAGCGTAGGGAAATGCTTAGGTTCACCGATCTTGCAATATCGATTGTCGAAAGTAAGGGGATTCCTTCTGCTGCTAGATACGCTGCAACCGTTCTCGCGCGCCAGACCATACATCAACGAAACATTGACCTTCTTGTGGCCTGCCTGCTGAGGCTTGTAGCGTACAGCTCAGATGTGATTCCGGTGTTCGTCGAAGCAATAATCGGGTATCACAGGGTTGGCTACAAGGTGGATAAGCGTCCGATAGCCACTTATCTGGGATCAGCATTTCCGCGCTTTGTTGAACTGGGACATGACAAGGAATCTATTTGGCTGCTATGGCTTGGAATCTGTCTGAAGGTTCGATTGCGAGATTCGGTAGTAAAAGCCGTTGGTGCTAGCCGCTGCTCTTACGTTTTGCTGCTCGCAAAATTCGCAGAGGAGAACGGGTTATGTAAGGCAGTGAGGCAGAGTGTGCTTCCGGCCCATCTTACTGCTGATGATTTCCGTTCCGCGAATTGGCTTCTCGCTTACGAAGGTGCGATTAGAGGCTGGTATGGATGGTCGTCTAACGACATCACTGGTTCTATCCTCGAGCCTCTTGCGGCGCTGGACATCAGATTCATGGACTTCACTGCGGTTCAGAAGAGTCGCATAACAAAAAAGGGGGGGATTTCCACTGCGGCTGCGACCGATAGTCCGGTAGCGGATGGTGAAGCGGACGAGGATTGGGATGATGTCGACTTCGATGATCTTGATGATTTGCTAGACATTGCAATGGACCCAGACTCTTATGGGTACATGAGTGAAGACGAAGAAGACGAAGAAGACGAAGAAGAGGAAGAAGAGGAAGAAGAGGAAGAAGAGGAAGAAGAGGAAGAAGAGGAGAAATTCCATTCGACGTATTAAGTTGTGAACAACGGATCGAAAAATCGGGCTTAGGCTCGATTACGGCAATAAGCCAGCCTGATCCCGCTTGCCGGGCATAGCAGCGGACTCTAAACTCGCGAATATCGGCAAGTGCACCATGATCACAGAAGAAAAATAATAACGGCGGAATAACGGAGTCAGGTTCACTTTTGGCGGTGTGTCAACCTGACCCCGTTTTTCCCGAGGGGGAGAGATGCCTCTCACTAAGTCGAAGCTCACTTATTGTTATTGGGTTCCTGCTCGCGCTGCTGCGCTGCTTCGTCGAGCTTTCCCATCGCGGAGATGCTGACAGCTTCAATTGCCTTCGTGGCAGCATCGGCGACTTGTTTGCTGGTCGTGGATATTGCTTCCTGCGCTTCTTTGCTGATGTGGACAGCGCTTGAGCCAGGAGCTGATGATTGGCCAGCACTGCCAAGCTGCAGTGCTGCCGATTCAATGGCTCCGTCCGAAATCATTAGAGTAGCAGCCGATTGAACAACCTGTAAAAAAAGAGTGGCCGTCTGGTCCTTATCTATGGATCCATTCATGGATAATTGGCATAGATAATAAAGTCCGCTTGAAAGGAAAGTCGTCTTCTCGGTGGACTTGATTAGTGGGGTAATATTTTCCCTGTAGCTCGAGGCGGCGGCCAAGCTTGCTTCAATATCCTTGGCACTAGCATTTGACCAAGGCTTTATTTTTCCACTTGCTAAGCCAAGCAAGCCGATCTCTGATGAGAAGGAACTCATTGCTCCTTGAGTACAGAACTTCTTCCCTTCCAGAACAACTGCAGCATTTTGATCGGGATTCCAAACAACCACTGATCCAATTGATTTTCCTTCGATGTTCCTGATCTCCTTGTCGTATACCGTGGAGCAACCCACACAGTTCATCGTTACCGCGACAGCCGAAGCAGCAATCCACCGATTCATGGTTGTCTCCTGCTAGGGGGCGGCTCCATGCCGCCCTCAAGCAGCTATGTAGCACAGCCCTTAGCCCTCTGCATCTGCCACCAATGTAAGGGCATTCCCGAGTGTGCTTAGAGGCTGGATTAGATTGACTTGCTAGTGAAAAAAGCCAAAAAAGTAACGAAGTCAGATTCACTTCCGGCTATAAGCCAATCAGATTCCGCTCTTTTCATGCTCACCCGTCTGCCAACCGCGTAAGCCGCAGCGCTTGCACCCGCAGCGCATCGCGCAGCGACGTCGGCCGGCGGATCTCGAAATCGAACGGCAACCGCGACAGTTCGCGCGCGAACCAATCCAGATCGTCGGCCTGCGCCAGGAGCAACGTTCCATCACCGTCCGGCTTGAACACGCCGATGGCCTCGAACAGGGCTCTACGCACGCTGGCGAGGTCGGCGGCGAAACGGACCTCGACCGTATGCTGCCTGGGCAGCGTCGCCAGCGAGTGGCCGAGATGGGCGAGGGCATCGAAGCCTTCCGGGCGGGCGAAACTCGCCGGCAGCGGCTGCACGTCGAGCACCCGATCGAGGCGGAATGAGCGTACGTCGCCACGCAGGTGGCAGTGACCGACCACGTACCAGCGGCCGCCACGCCAGGCCAGGCCGTAGGCATCGAATTCACGCTCGCTGTCTTCCCCCAGCGCCGAGCGATAGCGCAAGCGCACACGCTGACGCGACTGCGCGGCAGCGCTGAGCGTGCGCAGCGCGTCGTTGTCCTCGGCCGCGATGGCGGAATGGGCCTGCTCCAGCATCACGGTTTCGTCTATCGCACGCACACGGCGGCGCAGCGCGGCCGGCATCGTCCGTTCCAGCTTGGCTTGCGCGCTGGCGGTAGCCGGCGCGGCCTCGGCCAGCCCCATTTGCCGCGCGGCGAGCAGGCCCAGCGAAATCGCCAGCACCTCGTCATCGGTGAACATCATCGGCGGCAGCTTGAATCCCGCAGCCAGCGCATAGCCGCCGTAACGCCCACGTTCGGCCACGACCGGGATACCGATGTCCTCCAACGCCGCGATGTAGCGACGCAGGGTGCGGACGTCGATACCGACGCGTTCCGCCAGCGCACTGCCGGGCAAGCGGCCATGCGCCTGCAGCAGTTCGAGCACGGCGAGCAAGCGGGTGGCAGGACGTTCCATGGCGCCAGGATCACATCCAATCAGGACGGGAAACGACCTGATTATGCGCCAGCATCACCGCTGATTCCCCAAGGAGCGAATACCCATGCCGGACCCCGTAGCCACCGTGCTGGAACTGCGCCAGTACACCCTGCACCCGTTCAAGCGCGACGTGCTGATCGACCTGTTCGAGCGCGAGTTCATCGAAACCCAGGAAGAAGCGGGCATGCGCGTGCTGGGTACGTTCCGAGACCTGGACGATCCCGACCGCTTCGTCTGGCTGCGCGATTTCGCCGGCATGCCGGAACGCACCGAAGCGCTGCAGCGTTTCTACGATGGCCCGGTCTGGCAGACGCATCGCAATGCGGCCAACGCAACGATGGTCGATTCCGACAACGTGCTGCTGCTCAAGCCGGCACGGGCGGGTGAAGGCTTCCACGTGCCCGCATGTCCTCCATCGCGCAATGCGGCGGAGTTGCCACCAGGACTGATCGAAGCGCGCATCTATCATCTCGACCAGGCCGCAACCCAGGCGCAACTGGACAGGTTCGATGCAGTCCGGCCCATCCTCGAAGCCGCGGGCGCGCAACTGCTTGCCGTGCTGGTCACCGAGCCGGCACCGAACGGTTTCCCACGATTGCCGGTACGCGAGGGCGAATGGGTACTTGCGTGGTTCGCGCAATTTCGCGACGACCCAACCTATCAACGCGCCCGCGCGTTCCTCGCAGCGTCGCCGCAATGGCAAAAGTTCGAGGGCGAGTTGCTGCGCCCCGCGCCGCGTCGCCCCGACGTGTTGCGGCTCGCGCCGACCACGCGCTCGCGATTGCCAAGCTCGGGGCCGCAGGCATGACCCGGGCGATCAAGCAATACAAGATCGATCCGGAGAAGGCCGATCCGGCTGTGAGGTATAGCCCTCACGGGGTCGCGGGCTGGGCGTGCGAGGGGCGGCCATGGCGCACTCACTGCCTGACTGGCTAAAAACCCCGTACGCAGGTCAGTCAGCAAGCCTCGCCCCGGCTGTTGCATGGCCGCACTTCATGCGCGCGCCATTCCTTGACGAGCTGCCGGCGATTGCCTGGATAGCGTTCGGCCAGAACTTCGGCGTTGGCGATGTCGTCCATGCCGATCACGCGGAACTGGTTGTCCAGCTCGCACCAGGCTGCGATGAAGCGCTTGCCGTCGATCAGGCCGAGCATGATCGGCCAGACCTGTTGTTCGTCCATCGGAGCGTGTTCGATCGCCAGCGTGATGCGCAGCTTGCGCTGCTCGCGCAGCGCCCGGCGGATTTCGCTCAGGTCCAGGGGCATCGGGCCTTTCAGCGGGTAGCCGACGTAGATCGCGTCGTCGTCGAGCGCGTGGCGCATGTCGGAGGGAAGAACGGCATTGATCTTGGCCAGCGCGTTGGTCACGGCCAGCGCGAGCGTATCGTCGGTCTGGCGGCTGACCCATTGCGCGCCGATCACCAACGCCTGGATTTCTTCTTCGGTGAAAGACAGCGGCGGCAGCAGTGATCCTGGCCGCAGGATGTAGCCAACCCCCGGTTCTCCATCGATGTCGGCCCCCATGTCCTGCAGGGTGGCGACGTCACGGCGGATGGTGCGCAAGGACACGCCCAGCTCACGCGCAAGCGCGCCGCCGGACACCGTCCTGCGGTGTCGGCGAAGCGTTTGCATCAGGTCGAACAGTCGGTGGCTTCTGGCCATGCTTCACTCCATCGCCACGACGCCCTTGCCGCCGAGCTTGCGGCCTTTCTCAAGCTCGGTGATCAGCTGGACGGCGCCGCTCAGCGCAACGGTTTCTCCAATCGGTATCTTGAACCTGCCCTCTTGCGCGGCGCCTGCCAGCTTTTCCAGGATCTCGGCGCGCGGCGACCCGATGATAGGCTTGAGCCGCCGGTCGAAGAGCGCCCGGATGAACTTGCCCGGGCCGGGATTCAGGTCCAGGAACACGCCGCCCGGGCGCAGCATGGCCAGGCCGGCTGGCACGGTCATGGTGGCGGCGGTGTCGTAGACCACGTCGAAGCGCGTGGCGATCGTCGACAGATCCGTCGCGCGATAGTCGTAGACCGTCTGCACGCCGAGTGATCTGGCGCGCTCCATGTCCCGGGTGCTGCAGCTACCGGAGACGATGGCGCCGAAAAGTCGCGCGATCTGCACGGCCGCTTCGCCGACCGCGCCGGCGCAACCGTTGATGAAGACGTGCTGGCCGGCTTGCAGTTTGGCTTTGTCGATCAGCCCGTTCCAGGCGGTGACGCCGGGCGTGCCCAGGCAGGCGGCATCCTCGAAGGAGATACCGGTGGGCTTCTTGGCCAGGAATATCTCTTTGGTGATCACGGCCTGGCCGAGCGCGCCGCTTTCCTTGAAGCGGGCGAGGCCGAAGACGGCATCGCCGGCCTTGAAGCGCGTGACGCCGGCGCCGACGGCGGTGACCAGGCCCGAGAAGTCCATGCCCATCGCACGGGGAAATGCCTTGCCGGTGACGATCTTCATCACCCCGTTGCGCAGCTTCCAGTCGATGGGATTGATCGCCGCGAACTTGATCTGCACGGCCACTTCACCCTTGCCGGGCGCAGGCAATTGGAAATCATCGACCCGCATCAACTCGGGGCCACCATAGCGGTTGTACTGAATGCGTTTCATGGGTTTCACCGACTGGGTGTCAAGCGCTGCGCGAACCGGACATTGCGATATTCGCCCGGCGGGCGACGGGGTAAGTGGGGGGCTAGCGATTCAAAGCAGGGCATCGTGCGATTCCTTTATCAAGGACAGGCGAGGGGGGAGGTGAGAGCGGTCCAAGGCTCTCTGGTGTCTGCCTGGGCATCCTACGGAGCGGTGGTGCCAGTTTCTGTCACCATTCTTTTGGCTCAGTCCCGCATGGGGTCTGCCGTGGGAGGGACTTCAGTCCCGATGCTTGGCTGTGACGGCCTGTCGGGACTGAAGTTCTTCCCACAAAAGCCGGCTGCATTTCCCGCCGTCGCTGGATCGCGCCTTCGCGCGCAGTTCGTTGATTCAGTTGCCGGGCCAGTGGAAGGCTTTGGCACCCAGAACCGCCGGCTGGGTTTCCGTCACCCGCTGCGAAATCACTTTGCCCTGGATGGCCGCGACAAAGGCCTTGAAATGAGCGGATTCCACATGTGCCTGATAAGCGGCCTGGTCGCGATAGACCTCCACGACGTACAGCCTGGTCGGGTCGTCCTTGTCGATCGCGCAATGCATCGAGAGCACGCCGGGTTCGTCGCGCACCGAGGCCTCGATGTTCTTGCGGCCGGCTTCGAGGATGGGCTGCACATCTTCGGGCGCGAGCACGAACTCGAAGATGCGCATGATGGGGGGAGCGACTTCGGCAGCCATCGCGGTCTTGCCCACGGTGAAGGTCATCAGCATCGTCATGGCCAGCCCACCGATCGCTTTGCCCAGTGTCCTTGAGCGCTTCATGGTGATGAAGGGAGTGGTTGCCCCTTGGCGCTGAGCTGGACTGGCACGGTCTCGATCAGCTTGCGCGACAGGATCATCGGTTGGGTCACTGCCACGTACTTCTTGAAGTGCGGGGATTCGATATGCGCCCGGTAGGCCTGCTCGCTGGCGTAGATCTCGAAGAAGCGCAGGCTGTTGGGCTTGTCCTTTTCCGCGACCGAATAGATGGCCAGCACGCCGGGTTCGATACGGATGGATGCTTCCATCTCTTCCTTGACGGCCGCTGTGTAGGCATCGAGTTGCGCGGGGTCGATCACCAGTTCGGCGATGCGCACGACGGTGGTGTCCGGCGGCTGCGCGTGAAGTGTGCCGGCTACGGTGCTGCACATCATGGTGGTGGCAATCATCCAGGTTCTCATGGGGTTCCTTCTTCAGGTTTCCAGGCATTTCGGCAGTTCGGCGACGAGCACGTCGATCGCCAGACGGGAGCGCAGCGGCAGGTACTGGGCGGCAGGCCAGACGGCGTAGCCCTCGATGACGGCGGTGGGCCGGTGTCCCCAGATTTCGACGAGTTCGCCGCGTCGCAATCGTTCCCGGATCAGCCAGTACGGCAACCAGGCAAGCCCCATCCCCGCTGCGGCGGAATCGGCAATGAATTCGAGATCGTCGAAACGCAGGCGGGAGGTGGGCTGGACATCCACCAGTGCATCGGTGGCATCGGGGAGCCGCCACACCAAGGCATGCTGGTTAGGCCAATACGGCAGCAGGTCGTGCTCCATGAGTTCCTCCAGCGTGCGCGGCTCGCCCCTCGCCGACAGATAGGCAGGCGCCGCGCACAGCACCTTGGGCTGGCTGACCAGGCGGCGGGCACGCAGGGTGGCGCGGTCGTCCGGCGCGCCGTTGCGCACGGCCAGATCGAATCCTTCGGCGATCAGATCGACCTGACGGTCGCTGAAGTTCAATTCCAGTTCGAGTTTGGGATGCTGTTGCGCATACGCCCGCAGGATGGGGGCGACGCAATAGCGACCGAACAGCACCGGCATCGTCACGCGCAATTTGCCGACCACTTCGCGTCTGCCGTTCTCCAGCATGGTCTCGCCCGCGCGCAGTTCCTCGATGGCGCGAAGGCAGCGCTCGTAATACTGCTGTCCGTCTTCGGTGAGACTCTGCATTCGGGTCGTTCGCTGAAACAACTGCACGCCCAGTCTTTCTTCCAGGCGCGCGATCGCCTTCCCGACGGCCGAGCGTGTCAGCGACAGCCGTTCGCCAGCCTTGGCGAAGCCACCGGCTTCAACGACCTCGACGAACAACTGGACGCCATCAAACCTGTCGCGCACGGGTTCACCTCTTGATCCAGATTGTAGAATTTAAAGATACATAGAGAATAAAAATATTCGCTTATGTTGATTTTAATTCTACTTTATAGTCGTTCGCAGGCCAAGTGAAGCCGGCTGCAGGCAACCGGCAGCTACTGGGCGCTCGGTGAGTCCAATGACTGTATGCAGCCGAAAAGGCGAAGGTGAAAAGTGCTTGTTTCAATCGTTTATGACAGTGGCTATGGCCACACGGCGCGCGTTGCCGAGGCCGTGGCCGAAGGTGTCCGCGAGTCGGGCGTTGCCGACGTCGTGCTCATGCCCGTGATCGAAGGTGCGGTGGACTGGCAGGTGCTCGAAGACAGCGACGCGATCGTCTTCGGATCGCCGACCTACAACGGGATGATCAGCGCCAGGCTCAAGCAGTTCTTCGAGGATTCCACCAAGGCCGCGTGGACGGCGCAGAAGTGGCGCAACAAGATCGCGGCGGGATTCACCAATTCCGGCGCGCAGCATGGCGACAAGCTCAACGCGCTGGTCTCGATGGCGCTGTTTGCCGCCCAGCACGGAATGATCTGGGTTGGCCTGGACATGATGCCCGGCAACAGCAGCAGTACCGGCAGCGCGCAGGACCTCAATCGCCTCGGCAGCTGGCTCGGAGTCATGACGCAAGCGAACACGGACGAGGCGCCCGAGATCGTGCCACCGAGCAGCGACCTCCAGACGGCCCAGTACTTCGGCCGCCGCGTGGCCGACACGGCCCGGCGTCTTCAGCACGCTTGACCGTTTTTCTTCCTCGTCTCCCAAATACTGAAGGAATATCACCATGAAACTGCTCTGTCTCGACGTGCCGCAACCAGGCGCCACGATGGAAAAATATGCGCCGCACATGGCGGACGAAGTGCGCCACACCTGGCAGATGTACAAGGGCGGCATCGTCCGGGATATCTACTTCCGCCAGGACCGTCCCGGTGTGGCGATCATCGCCGAAGCCGAATCGGTCGAAGCCGCCAAGGCCGCGCTGGCCGAGTTTCCGCTTGCCAAGGCCGGCCTCATCGACTGGGAGGTGATCCCGCTCGGCCCCTTCCACTGGGAAGCACTGTTCGCTCCCGGTAACGCCTGAGGCCTGCCTGCGACGGCGGATGCCTCAGCATCCCGGCCGCGTTGCGCAAGCGGCGCGGCTTTGCCCGGAACGCCAGTGCGGCCCGTATCAGAGCCAAGGAATATTCCCATCATGAACGTACTGGGCTTTGCCGCTCAATCGGCTTCCGGTCCGCTCGAACGTTTTTCTTTCGAGCGGCGCGCCCCGCGCCTTGATGACGTTGTCATCGACATCCTTTATTGCGGCGTCTGCCACACCGATCTGCACCTGGCGCAGAACCACGGCGGCTTTACCACCTATCCGATCGTGCCCGGGCACGAAATCATCGGCCGGGTGCGCGAGGTCGGCGCGGGCGTCTCGCGCTTCAAGGCCGGCGACATGGTCGGCGTCGGCTGCATGGTCGATTCCTGCCGGCACTGCCGGCCGTGCCTGAAGGGTTGGGAGCAGGACTGTGTCGAAGGTTCGACCTTCACCTACAACAGCATCGACCGGCACGACGGAAGCGTCACTTATGGTGGCTATTCCGAATCCATCGTGGTGCGCGACACGTTCGTGCTGTCGTTGCCCGATGGGCTCGATCCGGCTGGTGCCGCGCCGCTGCTCTGCGCGGGCATCACCACCTGGTCGCCGCTGCACCGCTGGAATGTCGGCAAGGGCAGCAAGGTCGCGGTGATCGGCCTGGGCGGGCTTGGCCACATGGCGCTGAAGCTGGCCAAGGCGCTCGGCGCCGACGTGACCCTGTTCACCCGTTCGTCCGGCAAGGAGCAAGACGCTTTCCGCCTCGGCGCCGACCATGTCGTGCTGTCGGGCGATGCCGCACAGATGGAGGCCGTCGCCGGCCGCTTCGACGTGATCATCGACACGGTGCCCTACGACCACGACGTCAATCCCTACATGCCGACGCTCGCGCTCGAAGGCGTGCTCGTGCTGGTCGGCTATCTGGGCCCGCTCGGCACACCGGTGAATGCCGGCGGCGTGGTGCGGGGACGCAGAGCCATCAGCGGTTCGTTCATCGGTGGCGTGCCCGAAACCCAGCAGATGCTCGATTTCTGTGGACGGCACGGCATCGTCTCGGACGTGGAGATCATCCCCATCGAGCACATCAACCAAGCCTACGAGCGCATGTTGAAGAGCGATGTGAAGTATCGCTTCGTCATCGACATGGCCTCGCTCAAACCCTGAGGAGCAGATTCATGGCAGACAGCATCAAGCCCATCCTGTGCGTGGTCACCAGCCATCCCATCCGTGGTGACAGCGGTGAGCCAACCGGTTTCGCCCTGGTCGAGCTGACGCACCCGCTGGAGGTTTTCGAGAAGGCCGGCATCCCGGTCGAGATCGCCTCGATCCGCGGCGGCCATCCGCCGATCGATTTCTTCGACCTATCCGATCCGGTCAACGCTCATTACTGGAAGGACAAGCATTTCCGCGATGCACTGGCGCATTCGCGGGTGCTCGGCGAGCTGGATCCGTCGCGCTACTCGGCGGTGTTCTTCGCCGGTGGCCACGGCACCATGTGGGACTTCGCCGACAGCGAAGCCGTACAGAAGGTCATCCGCGAGATATGGGAGGCCGGCGGCATCGTCTCGGCGGTCTGCCATGGTCCGGCCGCACTGGTGAACGCGACGCTGTCGGACGGTCGCTATCTCGTTGCCGGCAAGAAGCTCGCGGCCTTCACCGACGAGGAAGAAGAAGAGGTCAAGTACACCCATGTCGTGCCATATCTGTTGGCGAGCACGCTGAAGGAGCGTGGCGCGCTGCATCGGCCGGCGCCCAACTGGTCGGAGAATGTGGTGACCGACGGCCGCCTGGTGACCGGCCAGAACCCGGCATCGGCACGCGGTGTGGGCGAGGCCGTCGTCGCGCAGCTGAAGGTCAAGGCCTGACGAAGGGGCATGAGTGATTGCGGCCAACCCCCGGTGCATGAAAAAGGCGGCCCCGTTCTTGCAGGGCCGCCGGCACTGGGGTGGCTCAGGCGCGATTGTTCATGCGCTCGAACATGGCTTCGCCCAACTGGCGCGTCTGCGCGGAGATGCCGACCAGAATCTCGTCCCGGCCTTCGGCCCATTGTGCGAAGGCCTGGTCAGCGAAGTCCTCCGGCGTGACCATCATGCGGTTCGCTGTGCCCTCGCTGCGGGTTCCGCCACCAAGGCCGGTATCGACGATCGGCGGGGCCAGTTCGATGACCCGCACGCCGCTTGCCTTCAGTTGATGCCGCAGGCTGAGCGTGAAGGAATGCAGCGCCGCCTTGGTGGCGCAGTAGACCGGCACGTCCGCCAGCGGCGAGAAGGCCAGGCCCGAACTGACGTTGATGATGCACGCCTGGTCCTGCTGGCGGAGCGTCGGCAGCAGTTCGTTGATCAGGTGGATCGGCGCGGTGAAGTTGATGGCGATCTCCTGGTCGAGGCTGTCGATGACCGGATCTGCGGTGAAATCGCGTCGAACCTGTATGCCGGCATTGTTGATGAGCACGTTGAGTGCTGGGTACTCGGCCTGCAGCCATTGCACCATCGCGCGCCGGCTGGCCGTGTCGGCGATGTCGCAGACGCGTGTCACCAGTACCGGCAGCCCGGCCTTCGCCTGCTGCAGGGCCGCCTCGCTGCGACCGCAGATGATGACCTGATTGCCCTCGTCGTGAAGGCGTCTGGCCAGCGCGAGGCCAATGCCGCTCGCGCCGCCGGTGATGAGGATGGTGTTACCTGTGAGTTTCATGGTCGTACGTTCTTCCGTTTGATTGAGGAAGGCGCGTCGACGATGACATGGGGTAGTCAGCGGACACACCTTCGCAACCGGCAAGCCGGGCTGGGTGTCGCGGATACCCCAAGGGGGAGGAGCTGCCGTCCGGTGGAACGGCGACCGGGCTACCATCCGGCCAGCACTCTTTCGACCTGCGGTTTCTAACAGGCTTTTCGGCGGATCACAAGACAAGAAGCAGAGCCCTGCACGAAACACATCGTGATGGCGGCTGCGATAACGGAGTTCAACCATGAAACTAGTGGCGATCGAAGAGCATGTGCTTCCGGCCGACATCAAACATGCCTGGGAAACCATCCCCGGCGCGGACGATGGAACCCTGGTGCTCAATCCTCCCGTCATCGACGAGCGCCTTGCCGATCTTGCCGAAAAGCGCCTGGCCCTCATGGACGAGACCGGCGTCGACATGCAGGTGTTGTCGCTGACGACCCCGGGCCTGAACAACCTCGCCGAACCTGGCATCGATCTGGCCCGGCGCGCCAACGATCTGATGGCCGCTACGGTGCGCGGCAATCCGGCGCGCTTCCAGTTCCTGGCCGCGTTGCCGTTCGCCAATGCCGACGCAGCCGCGAGCGAATTGCGGCGTTCGGTGGTGGAACTCGGCGCCAAGGGCGGCATCCTGTACGGCCGTGTCGGCGACAGGCATCTCGACGACGCGCTGTTCGCGGCGACCTTTGCCTGCGCGGCCGATCTCAATGTGCCCTTGCTGATCCATCCGCAGATCCCGCAGATGGCGGTGCGCGAGTCTTACTACAGTGGTTTCACGCCCGCGGTCGATCTGGCGCTGTCGACCTTCAGCCTCGGCTGGCATTACGAGGCCGGCATGGAATTCGTGCGGATGGTGCTGGGCGGTGTCTTCGATCGCCATCCCAATCTGCAGGTCATCCTCGGCCACTGGGGCGAGGTGGTGATCTTCTACCTGGAACGCCTGGTCATGCTGGACAGGGTGGCCACGCTGCGCAAGCCGTTCATCGCTTATGTGCGGGACAACCTGTATCTGACCGCCAGCGGCATGTTCAGCGCGGACTACCTGCAACGCGCGGTTGAAGTGGTCGGGCCGGATCGCATTCTCTTCTCGACCGACTACCCCTATCAGTACCGACCCGGTGGTGATGCCCGGCGCTTTGTCGAAACGCTGCAGCGGGATGATGATGACAAGCGCAAATTCGCGTACGCCAACTGGGAGCGACTGACCGGCGGCTAGGGCGTGTCATCCATTCCCGAACAGGTCGCGCCACTCATGCGCATCCCCGGGGGGTGATGACACGCCCGTAGGAGCGGCTTCAGCCGCGATGAAGCTTTCCCGGGAGCCTCATCGCGGCTGAAGCCGCTCCTACGGTGAACAGGCATTCGAGCCGCAACCTCATGCTCGCCGCAAGATGGGGCAGCGAGCCGGAAATTGGGAGCGCTTGACGCAGACACGGCGTGAGCTCGGGCGATCGTGCATGGCAGCTCTGCATCGCCGATATCCATCTTCGGTAAGTATCTGGAAAGACGCGCGTTCCTACAGTGACGTCCCGTAACAAACGGGCATCGCATACGTCCACTTACCCGATCGACATCGTTGCATCCCGCACGGGGCAGCTATCGGTACCGCCACCACGTGGGGTCTTCGTCCCAGCCCCACGCTATGACGAAGGGGCACGCCGCACACGTGTCATGCATGAAGCAGGTTGCTGCGCGGCACGCCTGTGGCGGGAGCGGGCCGAATTGCGTACTTCATTGCGGTTGCGGGGGGGGCTGCGATTCAATTCCCAAAAAGGAAATTTCATGTCAAGAGTGTCCAAACTTTTGTTGTCGCTCTCGCTTGTTCTCACGATCACAGGTTGCGCGAGCATCCCAAGGAGCGAAATGCCGGAATCCCGCTTCGCCTCGCTGGATTGTCCGGAAATTGCGGGTCAGCTGGACCAGGCGCAAGCTACACGCAAGCAGGCCGCACAGGCGAAACGTAGATCCTGGAAAGTCATCATTCCCATCGCCATCGGGGTTCGCTACTTCAATGCATCACACGTGGAAAATGAGGCCGAAAAAAGAGAAGCCCTTCTGTTGCGCGAGCAACAGGCGAAAGGCTGCACCCAGGCTTCCGGTGCGGTCGAGAACACTTCATCCATAGACCCCAGGACAATGACACCCATATCGGTCATCTCGTTTCCATCGCCTCATGATTGGCCCATCTGGGTGGCGCAGGAGCAGGGCTATTTCGATCGCAACGCCGTAGCGGTTTCACTGACTCCAACGGCTGATTCGAAGTTTCAGCTGGCCGGGTTGATTGATGGAAAGTTCGATATCGCGATGACCGGCATCGACAATGTTGTTGCCTACATGGAAGGGCAGGGCGAAGCACCGACCCAGGCGACCCCGGATATCTTCGCTTTCATGGGCGCCAGCAATCAGGGCTTTCTGCGGTTGGTGACCTTGCCAGAGGTCAAGAGCTTCACCGATCTCAAAGGCAAGCAGGTCTCGGTCGATGCGCTGACAACCGGCTACGCATTCGTGCTACGCAAAGTGCTGGAGGAAGGTGGTCTGACGTCCTCCGATGTCGAGTTTGTCAGCGTCGGCGGGTTGCGGCAGCGCTACCAGGCGCTGATGGAAAAACAGCAGGCCGGCACGCTGCTTATCTCGCCCATGCATGCGGCCGCTCAACAAAGGGGATTCAACATCCTGGCCAACGCGGAAGATGTACTCGGCCATTATCAGGCGTCAGTCGGCGCCGCGCGGCGAGATTGGGCAAGAAACAATGAGGCCGCGTTGGCCGGCTACATCCGCGCCTACATGGATGCCATCACATGGCTCCGCAATCCTGCCAACGAGGCGCAGGCCGTGGCGATCCTGAGCAAGAACATGCCGGGCATGACCGAGCCGATGGCCGCACAGGCATATGAGGTCCTGTTGAATTCGGATAACGGACTTGATCCTCGCGCACGACTCGACATCGAGGGAATCGAGACGGTGCTGGCACTGCGCAGTGAGTATGCCGAGCCGAGAAAATACCTGGCCGAAGCCGGGAAGTACTACGATCTGCACTATCACGAAGAGGCAATCGGTCTGGAAAGGCAGCTTCCACGCTCCTCGCGAAGGAACTGACGTCGTGGCGAATCCATTGCGGCTTCCAGTACATGGCGCCAGCCGGACTTGTGTGTCTTTCAGCCGTTCTCATGAGCTGCGATGAGCCGCGTTCTTTTAGTCGAAGACCATGAACGGCTTGCACAGCTGGTCTGCAAGGGATTGCTGGCAGCCGGAATCGCCGTCGATGTGATCGATCGCATCGATGCCGCTTGGGCCGCGGTCCAGAGCGTGCCGTACCAGGCGTTGATCATCGATCGCGGATTGCCGGACGGTGACGGGCTCGCCCTGCTACGGCATCTGCGCAGCGCCGGGATTGGCGTGCCCTGCCTGGTACTGACGGCGCGTGATGCTTTGCATGATCGCGTGGAAGGGCTGGAGGCGGGCGCTGATGACTATCTCCCCAAACCGTTTGCCATGGATGAGATGGTGGCGCGCGTGCGGGCGTTGCTGCGCCGCCCGGTGGAGCAGCGCCCGCTCGACCCCCGTCATGGTGATCTAACGCTGCGACCCGATGCAGGCATCATGTGCTGCGGGGATGAGAGCGTGACGCTGCCCTCGGCGGAGATGCAGATCATGTTGCAGCTTCTGCGAAAACACGGAGAAGTGGTGCGTCGAAGCGCGTTGGAGGCGGTGGGGTGGGGGCTGGGAGAGGCCGTTACCCCCGGTGCGCTGGACGTCGCCCTTCATCGTATCCGTCGCAAACTGCTTGCCATTGGCTCGCGCCAGCAGATCATCAATGTGAGAGGTCATGGCTATGTCCTTCGTGAAGCCGACATGGCTCAATAGCCTGGGCCTGAAAGTACTGCTTGCGTACGTAGTCGGGGTGATACTGAGCATCCTGCTCATGGCGCTGATCGTCTTCTTGCTGACGACCTTCCGCAGCGATTTCCTGCTCAAGAAGGATCTGGGCGAATACACGCGGGATCTGGCCCGAGCGGTTCTGTTCGACAACCGTGGCGTCCCGATCGGCCTTGCCGCCAGCGAGGACAACGACCGATGGATCTATCAGAGCCTGAAACAGGAAGCGGCCTACCGCGTGCTGGACGAATCCGGTCGTTCGGTTCTGGTTTCCGCTGCCGGAGAGGCCTTCTGGTCTCCTGCCGAGGCTTGGCAGCCGCAAAAGGATAGTTTCACCTTCGAGCGTGATGGCATAGGGCTGTACAGCTTCGTCGAGCCTGTCGAGCACAATGGAAGAACCTGGTATCTCCAGTTCGCAGCCAGCGCAAGGCTGATGAGTTTCATGTATCAGGAGTTCACCTTGCCGTTCATGGGGGCGGGGGTCGTTCTCTTCAGCCTGGTCCTGCTCTTCGTCTTTGGGGTCTGTGCCTATGTCACGCTCGGATATACGCTCAGGCCCCTGCGGGAACTGTCCAAGTCCGCCGCTTCGATCTCACCGCGCGCGCTCCACGCCCGATTGCAGACCGGGTCGGTGCCGCGCGAGATCTCTCCCCTGGTGGACAGCTTCAATCATGCACTCGACAGGCTGGAGCACGGATACCGCATCCAGCAGGAATTCCTGGCCACAGCGGCGCATGAGTTGAAGACACCATTGGCGCTGATCCGCGCCCAGGTGGAGTTGAGGGAAGATGGCAATGACCGCGACGCCTTGCTCGACGACGTCGAGCATATGACGCGTCAAGTACAGCAGCTCCTGCTGCTGGCAGAAGCCAGTGAGGTACAGAACTACAACTTCGCACAGGTCGATGTGCGGGAAGTGGCCATGGAGGTCATTGCCTACCTGCAGCGCATGGCCGCAGCCGCGAATGTACAAGTGACCTTGTCCGGCGGTGACTTCGAGGCGCAATGGCAGGCCGATCGGGGGGCATTGTTCACCTTGTTGAAGAACCTGCTGGAGAACGCCATCCAGCATGCCCCGCAAGGCACGGAAGTGAGAGTGGACGTAGACCCTGCAACCTTGTCGGTACGCGACTGGGGGCCTGGCGCGAGTCCGGAGCAACTGCCGAAAATGTTCACCCGCTTCTGGCGTGGCGCCCATCGGCGCGACTATGGCGCAGGTCTGGGTCTGACCATATGCCGGGAGATCGCGCTCGCACATGGATGGACGTTATCCGCGCACAGTGCAGCCCCGGGTTTATTGTTCAAGGTGAGCTTTGCGCCTTGAGTCTTGACGTGCCCGCTGCTGACTGAAAACAGGCTGAAAAAAGGCTTTCCGGTAAGTCTTCGGAAAGACCGCTCGTTGAATAGTCCCGTCATGTCACAAGTACAGACGAGGACTCGCATGTATCGAGCGGAACAGTCATTCCCCATCGTTGCCGAATGGCCCGCTTTCCGCGGCAGCAAGCCCGCTCCCGGTCCTGAATTAGCCGTCATCGTCCCGGTGTTCAACGAGCGGGACAACGTGCAGGAAATGGTCCGGAGGCTGAAGGCCACGCTGGTGGATTGTTCCTGGGAAGTCATTTTCGTCGATGACGATTCGCCCGATGGAACCGCAGAGCTTGTACGTCACCTGGGGAGTCTCGATCGACGTGTGCGCTGCCTGCAACGCGTCGGCAGGCGAGGGCTGTCATCGGCATGCGTGGAGGGCATGCTTGCGAGCACGGCGAAGTATTTCGCCGTGATGGATGGCGATCTCCAACATGACGAGAACCTGCTTCCGGAAATGTTGGACAACCTGCTGTGCACGGATGTCGACGTGGTCATTGGAAGCCGCTACGTCGCAGATGGCGGCATCGGCGACTGGGACGTGGGGCGCGCTCGAATGAGCCGGGTCGCGACGTGGATTACCCGGACGGCATTGAACACGAAGCTCAGCGACCCGATGAGCGGGCTCTTCATGATCAGGCGGGAAGCCTTCCTGGAGCGGGCCAGGTCGTTGTCTGGAATCGGCTTCAAGATTCTTCTCGACCTGTTCGCCTCGGGCCCGAGACCCCTGCGATTCCTGGAGCTGTCCTACGAGTTTCGCGGCAGGAGCGTGGGTGAAAGCAAGATGGATAGCCGGGCCGCATGGGATTTTCTCATGCTCGTGCTCGACAAGAGATTCGGAGGGATCGTACCTGTTCGCTTCCTCAACTTTGCGCTGGTGGGCGTGCTCGGTGTGGGTGTCCATCTGGCCGTGATGTTCTTGCTGTTCGAAGTTGGAAACAGCCCGTTCGTATGGTCGCAATCAATTGCGATTCTGGTGGCGATGACCAGCAATTTTGCGTTGAACAACAGCTTGACGTACCGCGACATGCGTCTGTGCGGTTGGAACTGGCTGCGTGGCTGGGGATCGTTTGTGCTCGCCTGCAGTATCGGCGGGCTTGCGAATGTCGGCATCGCCTCGTACCTGTTCGATGCCAGTACGACCTGGATTGCCGCGACTCTTGCAGGTACCGCTACCGGCGCTTTGTGGAACTACGCCCTGACGTCAACTTACACCTGGCGCAGAAAGGTCCAATGAAGCAGTCACATTGCGGCGAGAGCCGCGTGGCCGCAAAGGCCGATTCCCTGACATCGGGTAATGGTTCCTCCGTTGGTATGTCTTCCGAAGCAACACTCGGTACGCGGATGCTGGTGCGTACATCGCACTGGTTGGGATGGGCTTGCCTTGCAGCCTGTCTCGATCTCGCCAGCACACTGCTTGTCACTGAGATGGGAGCAAGCCATGGTGCCGCTCATCTGGCAGGGGCCTTCATCGGCTGTGCGTTGCTCGCCATTCGAGGCGTGTGGGCCACTCACGACTCGGAACGGCCATGGCCATCGTTGTTGACGATCAGCATTCTTGCGTTGCTGATTCGTGGCGGTATCGTCAGCACGGCCATTGGGATGGGGGCTCCGGGAGGGCTTGCAGATCTTGGTGGCGTTGTTGCCGGCTGGGGTTTTGTTGTCGCAGGCCGGCGATTCATGGACAAGTCGAAGAGTGATCCAACCACGGAGCCGATAACGCTCATGTCGCGTTCCGCATTGGCGATCCTGGCGGTTGCCGTGCTGCTGCGCGTCGTTTACATCGCTACGTTGCCATTACTTGCACAGGAAACGTACTACTGGAACTACGCAGCACATCTCGACATTGGATACTTCGATCATCCACCGCTTGTCGCCTGGCTCATTGCATTGGGGCAGCTTCTTCTGGGACAGACGGAAGCGGGCATCAGACTGGGATCTTTTGCATGTGGGCTGGTCACGATTGCATTCATCTATCGGTTCTCGTTGCGCCTGGTGGACAAGGCTTCGGCTCTGATGGCCGCCGCCCTGGTGGCAGCATTGCCCTTCTTCTTTGGCGCCGGAATGCTGGCGACGCCGGACGCTCCCTTGGTCGCTGTGTGGGCCGCCGCACTTTATTTCTCCCACGGTGCGCTGGTCATGGGCCATCGCACCGCGTGGTTGGGCTTTGGCGCTGCGATCGGCATCGGCCTTTTGTCGAAGTACACCATGGCCTTACTGGGGCTTGCAGTCGTCGTTTTTGCGCTCATGGACCGGCGTTCGTGGCGCTGGTTCCTGCGCTGGGAACCCTACGCCGGTGTCGTGCTGGCGATTGCCATTTTCATGCCGGTGATCGTCTGGAATTACCAGCATGATTGGGCGTCATTCCTGTTCCAGACGACAGACCGATACGGCGAGCCATCGTTCGGCCTGCATATTCTGTTGATGAACATGCTGCTGGTCGCCACGCCGGTTCCGCTTTTGGCGGTGCCGTTGTTGTTCATGAATCGATGGCTGCGGCAACATCAGCCCACTGATGAGCCGGAACTGGCCAAGCGTCGGAACAGGTTGTTCATTGCCTGCATGGTTTTCGTGCCGATGCTGGTCTTTGTTCTGAATGCGTTGAGACACGAGCCTCGTCTGAACTGGACGGCCCCTATCTGGCTCGCGATGCTGCCGCTTGCCGGTTGGAGCATTCTTCATGCGGAAAGTTTGAGAGGGAAAGCTTGGGGAGCAGCCTTCATCTGGCGAAAGCTGAGGCCGTTGCCGCTGGCTTTGCTCATGTTCAATGCAGCCGCGTTCTACTACGTCGTGCTGGGTCTGCCGGGATTGCCATATCCCAAGTCGCTGGCGCGCGTCATTGGCTGGGATACGGCGACGCGGCATATCCAGGACGTGAGCGATGGAGTGGTCCGGGCGACGGGTCAGGCTCCGGTTGTTGTAGGGATGGACAAGTACTTCACCGCCTCGAAAATTTCCTACCACGCAGCCAAGCTTCGCCCGGACGGATTTCAAGCCCCCCTGCAGGTGACATCGCGTGGCGTGGTCTTCGGCGGAAACGGATTGATGTTCGGCTATTGGGGTGAGTCCACGCGGTTCTCCGGACGGACCTTCATCATGGTGGCACGCAAGAAGGAAGAGCTGCAGTCCAGTGAATTGGCGAAACATTTCGGCCAAGTCGAGCCAGACGTTCATCGAATCCCGTTGATCCAGGACGGACCGGGGGCGAACAACAAGTTCATCGCCAATTACTACTATCGCGTGGGCTACGATTACCGCCCTGTAGCGATGGATCAGTGACACATCAGTAACTGAGCTGCTTGAGGGTCGTTGAACCCTGCGAGAGTTCAGCCATGTCATGTTCAATTGCCGATCGCCGATCGCGTGGTATGCAACTTGCGGGTGCTCAGCGGGTGGTCCAATACCTTGAGCCGAGTAACGGTGTCAGGTTCTCTTACGCGGTAGGTGCGATGGATTTGCGGGGTCGATGTGCGGACCTGATGCCGGCAAAGCGGTGGGTCTTGGCCTCGACCATGGCACGGAAGGCATCCTGGCCGAGGGTGCGCTGCTGTTGGAGGTGGGTGCGGATGTCAGCCAGTGGTTCGTTGGTCAGAGCTTCATTGAGCAAGTCGCGATAGGCGCTGGATCGTCCAGCTGGGCCAATGCCAAGGGCAAGCCAGGGTGAATAATGCGAGCAGGTTCTCCCCTTCTCTGCTGACATCGAGCAAGACTGCTATATCTAAAGGGAGGTCGGCGTGCCACGTTGTGAGAAGTCGACCTGACTCCTTTACTCACATCAGTTGCCGAAGATCGCCGGATAGCGCCGCTTCAAGTCGTCCAGGTCGATCACGATGGCCGTGGGTAGCGGGCACGCGCCCAGGTCGATCTTGCCGTCGAGATAGTCGGCAATGAACTTGCCTTTGACCGTGATTGTGGTGCCGTTCAACGCCTTCTGCTTTGCTTGCAGCCCGCCGGGGTTGGCGATGGTCAGGCAGTAGGCCTGGTAGTCCTTGGGATCGAACGCGGGATCGTTGGCGTCCCAGCGTCGCTCGAACTCGGCCTTCAGTGCCCGGGACTCGTACAGGTTGTGCGCTTCCGGTACCAGGGTCAGGTAGCCCTCCACCACTACGTCTTGTTCGTGGTGGGCCTGTGGGTGAGCGTTCAGTTCGCTGGGCGACACGGTGTCGGCGCTGGCGCCAGCACCGGTTGGCGTCGAATGGACACAGCCGGCAAGTGCCAGGGCGAGGAGCAGGAGGGGGGCACGGGGGCTTGTCATGGCTAGTCCTATGGAATGTGGAACAGCTTCTGCTCGCTGTTCAAGTTCTGCTGCATGACGCGTTCCTGGCTCTTGTTCATTGCGCCCTGCGGATAGGAGAACTGTAGTTGTCCGCTGTTGATCTCATGCCAGCCCACTTGGCCTTGGGACACCGTCGCCGTGGGAATGCCGGCGCGCAAGGATTGCGTGTCGCCGTAACCGCCGTTGAGCTTGGGTGCATCCACCATGTCATTGGATTGGTTGGGGCCGCCGTCGGAAGATGCGTGGAGCGGAAAGGCGGCATGCAGCGGGTCTTGTCGCACCCGTTTGCAGAAATGGCAGCCATCAGATGCGGATAACAGTCCTTGGCGCATGCTGCCGCCCGTTCCCTTGCCAACCGTCAAGAATCCGAGTGTCATGGGCGACTTCCGACTCGGCTCGGCCGAGATCGCAACCATCCAGGTCACTCATGTGCACTCAGCTTCGCTGATGTATCGCCGGGTCGTATCCCCTTATCGCATGGAGTTTCGTATGAACGTTTTGAAGAATGTCGTCAGGCGCTGGGCCCTCTTGCTGGTCGCAGGTGTCGTTCTGCCAGTCATGACGGCATCGGCCGCGCTGCCCCAGGGCGCCACCGCGCCGGAGTTCAATCTGAAGGCGGCCTTGGCCGGGAAGCCAACGACCTTCGACCTCAAGGATGCGCTCAAGCATGGGCCGGTGGTGCTCTACTTCTTCCCGGCCGCCTTCACCGCCGGTTGCACCATCGAGGCTCATCTGTTCGCTGAAGCGACTCCCGATTTCGAGAAGCTGGGGGCGTCCGTGGTGGGCGTGACGGCTGGCAATCTGGATCGGGTCGAGGAGTTCTCCAAGGCCGAATGCAGGGACAAGTTCGCCGTCGCGGCCGATCCAGGCGCGAAGGTGGCCGCGAAGTTCGACGCGACCATGCAGGCCGACGGCAAGACCCTCTCCAATCGGACCTCGTTCGTCATCGCGCCGAATGGCAAGATCCTTCTCAGCTACACCGATCGCAGCCCCGAGAAGCACGTGCGGATGACGATGGATGCGGTGAAGGCATACAAGGCCGGCAAGTAGCCGAAGCGGGGTCAGCTCCAGCGGTAAGCCAGCTTGACCCCGTTTCCGGAAAGCGATCTGGAAGTACAGGAGCGCAACGAGTGATATTGAACGACCTATTGCCCTTCCTCGGAAATTCGGAGCTGAGCACGAAGCTTGATCAGTTCCTGATATCTGCGGGAGCGAGCATCCAATCCTTGTCCGCCCAAACACTCCGCACCGAAGGCTCGGACGCCATCGAACTCAAGTCGCTGGGGTTGGAGCTGGCATTCTGGGAGCGGGAAGGCTATGAGCGGAAGATGGGCACCCCGAAGGATGCGGGCAAGGCGATCCTGGCGGCGGTGTTTGCGTATGGCCCAGGCGGCAAGAGCTTCAAGCCCTACACCGGGCCGATCCCGTTCAGCAGCGGCCCGATCATCAATCGACAAGATGCGCTGAGCGAATTCGGTACGCCGGATGTGACCGAAGAAGATGATGATGTGATCGAATGGGACCAGTGGATCAAGGACGGCTTGCAGGTGCGTGCCACCTACCATGACGATGGTTCGCTGTGGAATCTCTCGTTCTCGATTCCTTTCAAGTGATGTCTTGCGCGGCTTGGGTTCCGCAGTGCCAATGACGCGAGTAGGTTTCTTGCCGGTTGAGGGATCGGCTTTCCGTGGTCGATGGGTGCGGCTGGATGCAGGTGAGTGGATCTGGCCCTCATTGCCCCGCTGAAACGGGATCAGGTCGAAAAACAACCCGATCCCGTTTGTTTCCAGGCCTCAGTCAAGCTTTGTCCAGCCGAAAACCAGCCATTTGTACTGCGATGCCTTATCGGGGTCTGCCGTGTAAGTCATCTGCATGTCACCGGCTTCGGCGTAGATATCGAGTCTGGGAGCAGTGTCGAGGTCAAGCCACAGCGAGTCGTTCCTGAAAGACCAGGTTCCGCACCAGACACAGGCACCTGACTCGGGATCACCCGGTTGATGGAAGTTGTAACGGCCGTCCGGCTTGATCTCGAGGTAATCGAACGCACCGTAAAGTGCAGTTACCGTCTGCTGAAACTTGGTAGCGGCGGCCTCCTGTTCCTGCGTCGGCGAGCCTTCCAGATCTCGCGGTGGCCGGATCGCGGATCCGGTCAGTGTCCATTTTCCAACGAAGTCTTCCTTGGTCGGGAGATATTCCGTCTGGGCGTGTGCCGAGGAAATTGGAGAAAGCACCGGGGTGCAGTACAGGCCGGTTCCGGCGATTGCGAAGAACATCGCGGTGGCGAAAAATTTCCTTGTCCTGTTCCGTGGAGAGCTCATTGTTTTCCCGAAAAGTATTTAACTTGAATTAAATGGTTGAAAATCCGGGGAGCGACAGGAGTTGCAAGAGCGCGCCCGGTGAAGTTCGCCTTCCTCTTCGGCGAATTGAGCGATTCTAGAATAAAATCCGCCGAGCGTCGCACTCTTCTGACGCGCCGAGAGCATGAGGCAGACCAAAGATATCGTTCCAGGCCAGTCGCTCGGCGGCGTTGCGCTGCAGGTACCTGTCGATGCGTGATTGCCGGCCTTCAGGATCATCATGCGCTCGAAACTTCCGAAGGCGTCGTGCCCGTTGATGGCGAACTCATCAGCACTGCCGGGTGATCGGTAGGGTTCGGAGGGGCTCATCACCGCGTCGTCCATGAACGCGACAAGCCATCAGTCGATGCCTGGCATCGATAAATAAATTCAATAAGTGACCAAATGCGTCGAGCTTCGCAAAAAATTGCAACCGAAGGAATTTGATTTAGCGGAATTTGAATGATCGCTGTCTCACTTCGGGGAAAAGGTTCCGCGATCAAGTTTCAGAAAGGTTCGAAGCCTATATTGGCTCCTCGCCAGATCCCCATGCCTTCCGGGCCGTCTCATGAAAGTTTTTCTCTCTGCGTCGATGTTGTTCGCTCTGTTTGCTGTAACTACGGTGCAGGCGCAGGACGGACCGCCGCGAAGAAGCGGCCAAGGGAGGATGGAGCGGGGCATGGCGGGGCCCGGTGGTCAGCCCCATCAATTCCACGGCGATTTTCGTCACTTCGGACCGGACGATCGAATGCTGTGGGCCGATGGGCGTTGGCGGCACGATTATTTTGATGGTCGCTGGGGTTGGTGGTGGGTCGTGGATGGCATGTGGTACTGGTACGACCAGCCTGTCTATCCTTACCCCGTCGTGGTTTCGGTGGTGAATCGCGCGCCATCGCCTCCGGTGGTGTATGCGCCGCCCGAGCCCGCAGTGCCCGTCGCGCCGCCGCCGCGCTTTCGTTACTTCTGCTCGGACCGTGGGTATTACCCGCAGGTGCAGACGTGCCCGACCGACTTCGTCAGGCAGCCGATTCCTTGAACCGATTCTTCGAGAAGGTGCGACACATGAACACACGAGTATGGAGCGCCTGTGGCGTCGTGCTGGCGCTGGCGGGCTGCGCGACCACGCCGATGGCGCCTACCATCCGGGTGATGCCGGCCCCCGACCAGCCGTTCCAGGCTTTTCAGGCCGACGATGCGGAGTGCCGCCAGTACGCGGCCAATTCGGTAAGAGGGATGACGGACCAGGCCAACAACAAGACGGCGGGCGCCACGGCGTTGGGGACCGTGCTGGGTGCAGCGGTGGGCATGGCCTTGCGCGGGCCGGGACCTCACGACGGCGGGATCGTGGCGGTGGGAGCGGCCACGGGAGCCGCGGTTGGAGCGAGCAATGGCAGCTCCTCGTCAGGTACGACGCAGTACAGCATCCAGCGGGCGTACGACAACGCCTACGCGCAGTGCATGTATGCCAAGGGCGACCAGGTACCCGGCGTGGCAATGCCAGCGCATCAGGAGTGACGGCGGCTTTTGGCGGTATCGGCGTGGATCGCGGGATCCAGGTCGATGCAGTGCGTGTTAGCTGAGTCGGCCGACGTACTCCAGGGCCGCTGAGTGCGCCATGTCGTTGGGGTTGGTGCCGGGAAGATCCTGCGGCACGTCCATCCCCTTGCTGCGATAGAAATCGATCCAGTACGCGGGAATCTGCCCGGTCTGGGGATTCTTGAAATTCATCGGCTGCAGGGCGAACACCTGGTGTGCGCGGAACGCGCGCTCGATGAAATCGGAGCAGTAGTAGCTGTCCTCGGCCTGCACGTAGGTGACGTTGTACGGCTTGCCGAGCATGCGTTGCGCCTGGGCGATCGCGTCAGGAATGGCATCGCGATATCGGTCCTTGAGCCGATAGACGAACACCTGCCGGTGTTTGGCTTCAGCCTCGTCGAGGAACTCGGTGAGCACCTGCTGCCGGGAGCCCTTCTCGTCAGCATGCAGCACTACATCGCCGGCCTTCTTGTGCGCCACCATGCCGATGTGGTCGAAGCTGGGTGATCCCGTCTTCGCTGTGGCCTCATCGATGGCGCCGCTCAGGCCGGTAGTGCCGGCGGTGACGAACAGCAGGTCGCCGTCGAGCAGGCGCAGCGCCCAGGCCGACGGGGAGAATGCCGACGTGGTCAGCAGGGAGATCAACAGCAGAAACGTCCGCATGCGCATCGTGTGATGTGGTCAGGGGGTGGGGCATTATCGCTGTGCCGGACCGAAGTGCGCTTCAGGCGGACGAATGTCCGAGTTAAGGGGCCTCCCGGGCGACGGGAAAAAGCGGCCGGGCTCACTTCCGTCACGTCAGCGGGCCTGACACGATGCATGGGCACGCTGATACGAATCGCCCATGTATTCTCCGGAAAAGATGACCGTGAAAGTTGCAAAGAACGAAGCCGAAAGCCGACCGGTCGCAACTCGGCTGTATGCGATCCTGGCGCGCGAAGGGCACACGGGCGTGATCTTCCGCCGCGGCCCTACCAGGCGGGTGCAACTCATCGGCTGGGATCTGCGTATGGATACCTTCGAGCACAGTCAGCGGTTCAAGGGGCGCATTCGTCGTCTGCCAGGGGGGCGGGCATGCGGTGAAGTTGTTCTACCCGGTTTTCGATCAAGTCGATGAAAATAGCGGATTGAAAAAATCACAGGGGATGGCAATGCAAATATGGAGAGTGGTAGTCGCGTTGGTTTTTGTGGGCGTCGGAAGTTTCGGGATCGCCATGCTTGCATCAGCACAGGAGACCAGCGCAGTCGAGAGCAAAGGGTCGACGTCTGATGCCATCGCTTTTGCGGAAGGAATGGCGCGAAAGCTTTATCGGCATGATGAGGCAGCGGCGACTGCCACCGATATGCTGCTGGAAAATCGTGAGTTCGCCCGCGATAAGCGCATACAGGGCTGGATCACCGAGGAGCGCAATGATGCGATCGTGGTGACTTTCATCGATGCGACACCAGCAGCGCTGTATCGCGTCGCGGTTCCCGTGAGCTCTGCGGAGAAGCCCGCGCTGGAGGCCTTTGCGACACCGGCGCCATTGGATGGCTACGAAGCGGGTGCGGCTGCTGCACGGGAGGTGGCGCTAAAGGTGAACTTCGAGGCGTGCCCAGGCACCTACAATTCTGTCGTTCTGCCGGCGGATGAACCCGGCCATTGGTTGGTCTACTTCCTGCCAGGGACAACCAACCGCTCGGTCATACCGTTGGGGGGTGCCTATCGTTTCGAAACCGATGGTCAGGCAATCCTGTCGCAGCGTGCTTTCACCCGTAGCTGCGTGACGTTGAAAAACGATCCGCGCTCGGTTGGGATGATGATCACCCATCTGATGGATCCGACACCCACCGAGGTGCACGTATTCTGGAGCCTGTGGGCGAACAAGCCGATGTTCGTCAGTACAGCGAAGGGCGTCGTGTGGAAGATCGAGGACGGGAAGATCTTGCCGCTGGAGGAGTAGCGATGGTGAGCGGTAGGTTGATTGCCCGATGAGCCGTGTGCGGCAGCACGCCTGGTGCCAACTGGATCTGCCGGATGCGTACGAATTAGCAACTGGCAGCGCTGTCATCGCTGTGACCAGGCCAAGTGATGTTGACTATGAAAAACACATCGTGCCTTCATATCCCGGCCGGCTGGACCAGGCCGATCTGAAATCGGCCGCGGCGAATCCGTACACAAGACCATAAATGGAGGAGGGACCATGGAACTTGCGTCACTGAAAATGATAGCGCTAACTCGCATCCTGCCCGCGGCGCTTGCCCTGGGCGCGGCGGCCGGGGTGAATGCGCAGCAGGTCTGCAGCAACCAGACCGGCACGCATAACGGGTATTTCTATTCGTTCTGGAAGGATGGCGGCTCGGCCTGCGTCACCTTGGGCAATGACGGCAACTACAGCACCAGCTACACGCTCGGCGGCAGCTACAATCTGGTCACCGGCAAGGGCTGGGCGACCGGCAGCAGTTCGCGGCGGGTCGGTTACAACGCCGGTGTGTTCGATCCGGGATCGAACAGCTATCTGACGCTGTACGGCTGGACCACCAGTCCGCTGATCGAGTACTACGTGGTCGACAACTGGGGCGGGTTCACGCCTCCGGGCGGCGGCACGTTCATGGGCACGGTCAGCAGCGATGGCGGTACCTACAACATCTACCGCACGCAGCGGGTCAATGCGCCATCGATCATCGGCACCGCGACCTTCTACCAGTACTGGAGCGTGCGCACCTCCAAGCGTGCGACCGGTACCAACAACACGATCACCTTCGCCAATCACGTCAACGCGTGGAGCAGCTACGGGATGAATCTGGGAACGCACAACTACCAGATCATGGCGACCGAAGGTTTCGGCGCCAATGGCAGTTCCAACGTTACGGTGTGGCAGCAGTAAGAGGTGTTCCATGGGGCCGGGCGTGCGTCCGGCCCTGTGGGGAGCGGGGTATTCGAGCTGCAGGGTGGGTGATATGGGGAAGGCTCGTCGGGACTGAAGTCCCTCCCACAGGGGTTATCGACTGGGGTTCGAACCTCGGGTTTCTCGCGTGATCAGCTGGTGACGGCAACCACCGTCTTCGCGCCGACACGGCGGCGCTCGGCGCCCATGTCGCACAGCGGCCGCACTTCGATGCTGCCGTAGCGTATCCAGGGGAATTCGTGGGCGATGCGGACGGCTTCGTCGATGTCCGCGGCCTCGATCAGGTTGAAGCCGGCCAGGAACTCCTTGGTCTCGGCGAACGGGCCGTCCAGCACCGTGCTGCGGCCGCTGCGCATGCGCACCGTGCGGGCCGCGGCCGGCAGCTCCAGCTTCTGGTAGGCCAGCAGGATGCCCTGTGCCCTCAGTTCTTCGGCGTGGTCCAGGCAGCCGCGCATCAGCACATCGTGCTCGGCGTCGGGCAAGCCGGCGAGCAGGTCGGGATCGGGGTAGACCAGCAGCAGGAATTGCATGTCGGTGCGTGCTTGCGGGTGGGGCGACATCCTCGCACAGGGCCGGTGACGGACGATGCTGCGGTGCCGCGAAAAAATTCTTTTCCCGAGTCTGTCGATTCTTCTCCTTCCCGTTCGTCATACAGGGTGAAGGTGGGCATTCCGCCCCACGGGAGCAGAGCGATGAAAGTGATGGTGATGGTCCGGGCCACGCGCGAGTCCGAGAGCGGGACGATGCCGGACACTGAATTGATAGCCGCGATGAGCCGCTTCAACGAGGAACTGGTCAACGCCGGCGTGATGCTGGCCGGCGAGGGCCTCAAGCCGAGTTCGCAGGGGGTGCGGGTGCGTTACGACGGTGCGGCGCGGCATGTGTTCGACGGGCCGTTCGCGGAAACCAAGGAGCTGATCGCCGGCTTCTGGCTGTGGCAGGTGCGTTCGATGGGCGAGGCGGTCGAATGGGCCCGGCGTTGTCCCAATCCATTCCGGACTGAATGCGAGGTCGAGATCCGCCCGCTGTTCGAGGCCGAGGATTTCGGCGAGGCCTTCACTCCGGAATTGCGCGAGCAGGAAGAACGTCTGCGCGAGCGCATCGGCACGCGTTGATGCCACCCCAAGCGACGGATTCCAAGGAGACGATGATGAAACTGATGCCTTACATGATGTTCCAGGGCCAATGCCGCGAGGCCTTCCAGTTCTACGCGCAGGTGCTGCGCGGGCAGATCCTGTCGAGCGTGACCTACGGCGAGATGCCGCCGATGGAGGGTGGGCCGATGTCGGATGCGATGAAGCCGCTGATCGCCAACATCCACCTGTTGGCCGAAGGCGCCGAGCTGATGGGGGCCGATGGCGCCCAGAATGGCGATGGTGGCGCCACCACGACGATCAACATCGACGTGGACAGCAACGAGGAGGCTGAGCGCATCTTCGCTGAGCTGTCCGTCGGCGGCCGGGTGATGGCGCCGATCGGCGAGACCTTCTGGGCATATCGCTGGGGCATGTTCACCGACCGCTTCGGCAAGCCGTGGATGGTCAACTGCATGAAGCCGTTCCAGGCCGAGGTCCAGGGAGGTGCGTCATGAGCGGCACGGTGCGTTTCCACCGGGTGCTGAAGGCACCCGCGGCGCGGATCTACCGGGCCTTTCTCGATGCCGAAGCGCTGGCCAAGTGGCTGCCGCCGCATGGCTTCACCGGCAAGGTCCACGCGATCGACGCGCGCGTCGGCGGCCGCTACCGGATGTCGTTCACCAACTTCAGCACCGGTGCCGTGCATGCGTTCGGTGGTGAATACCTGGAACTGGTGCCCGACCAGCGCATCGTCCACACCGATGCGTTCGACGATTCCAACCTGCCGGGCACGATGCGCACCACGATCGAGTTCAAACCTGTCTCGGTCGGCACCGAACTGAACATCGTGCAGGAGGGCATCCCCGATGCGATCCCGGTCGAGGGCTGCTACCTGGGCTGGCAGGAGTCGCTACAGTTGCTCGCGCAGCTGGTCGAAGCGGAGATTCCCGACGGCGCCTGATGCAGGGGTGCCATCGGTTACCTGAACCTGAGAGGAGAACTGCAATGAGCTACGTGGACGGATTCATCGTGCCGGTGCCGGAGGCGCGGCTGGACGAATACAAGAAACTGGCGCGGCTGGCCAGGAAGGTATGGATGGAACATGGCGCGCTGGCGTACCTGGAAAGCGTGGCCGACGACGCGCCGGCAGGCAAGCTGACCTCGTTCCCGAGGTCGGTGAAGCTGAAGGAGGACGAGGTGGTGGTGTTTTCGTACATCCTCTACACCTCGCGCGCGCATCGCGACAAGGTCAACAAGCTGGCGATGGCCGACAAGCGCCTCGCCGGGATGGACATGAAGAACATGCCGTTCGATGGCAAACGCATGATCTGGGGCGGCTTCAAGACCATCGTGCAGTCGTGAGCGCGGCTTGCATCGGCGTTGGCGCGGTGTTGTGATCCGCGCCGATGACACGTTCCGATCTGCATGCCACCCTCGATACGCTGTGGCGGATGGAAGCATCGAAGCTGGTCGCGCGCCTGGCGCGGATCGGAGGCGACATCGATGTGGCCGAGGAACTCACCCAGGAGGTCTTCGCCGCGGCGTTGGAGCGCTGGCCGCGCGACGGGGTTCCCGAAAACCCCGCGGCATGGTTGATGACGACGGCGAAGAACCGCGCCATCGACCAGCTGCGCCAGCGCCGGCTGCATGCGGGCAAGCACGCCGAACTGGCGCTGGAACTGGAAGGCGAGTCATCCATGCGCGACGACCCCGCTCGCGATGCAAGCCTGGAAGACGACATCGGCGATGACATGCTGCGGCTGGTGTTCGTGGCCTGTCATCCGGTGTTGCCGGCCGAGGCGCGCGTGGCATTGGCATTGCGCCTGCTGTGCGGGTTGAGCACGCCGGAGATCGCGCGGGGCTTCCTGCAGCCGGAGCCGACCATCGCGCAGCGCATCGTGCGGGCCAAGAAGACGCTGGCGCAGAAGCAGGTGCCGTTCGAGGTGCCACGCAGGGAGCAATTGCAGGAACGCCTGGATTCCGTGCTGGAAGTGGTCTATCTGGTGTTCAACGAAGGCTACTCGGCCAGTGCCGGCGAGGACTGGATGCGGCCGGCATTGTGCGAGGAAGCGCTGCGGTTGGGACGCGTGCTGGCCGGTCTGATGCCGGGCGAAGCCGAGGTGCATGGCCTGCTTGCGCTGATGGAGCTGCAGGCCTCGCGCAGCCGCGCACGCAGCGATGGCCGGGGTGGGATCGTGCTGCTCGATGCGCAGGACCGCGCACGCTGGGATCGGCTGCAGATCACACGTGGCCTGCAGTCACTGCAGCGTGCGCAGCGGCTCGGTGGCGGTGACGGCTTCTACGTGTTGCAAGCGACGATCGCCGCCTGCCATGCGCAGGCGCTGCGTGCCGAGGACACCGACTGGGCGCGCATCGCCATGCTGTATGCGCGGCTGGCCGCGATCGCGCCGTCGCCGGTGATCGAGCTCAACCGCGCCGTGGCGGTCAGCCGTGCCGAAGGCGCAGCGACGGCACTGCCGCTGGTGGAAGCGCTGATGGAGGACCCGGGGGTGCGCGACTATCCGCAGCTGCCGGCCTTGCACGGCGACCTGCTGGAAAAGCTCGGCCGCCATGCCGAGGCACGCATCGCGTTCGAGCGCGCGGCGGCATTGACCGGCAATGCACGCGAGCGCGAGCACATGCAGGCGCGAGCGCGTGTCTGTGGCGGGTGATCTGATCTTGGGTTCCTGATCGGTATCCACCTTCGGTTGTCGCATCAAGACCAGCCGTCCTCCCCGTGCAGGCGGGGGGCGGCGACTTGAGCTTTTATTGAGGCAAGGCACTGGATCCCTACCTGCGCGGGGACGACGGTGTCGGGTGGACGGCATCCCCATGCCGTCATTCCGGCTTTACCCGCCATTACGCGCCATCCGGCTGTTGTGAAGCGCTTCGGCTTTGAAAAAACGCCTCGCGGGAATGGATGACACGCCCTGGGGTTGATCGCGCCATGACTCACGACCCCCTGACTTCCGGCCCTCCACTTCGTACCGCTGCTGGCGTCGAATGGCGCCATTCCACCGGTTGGGGAGCAGGGCCGTGCTGAGATGCCTGATGGTCGCGATCGCGCTGGTCACGCTGGCTCCTGCGCATGCAGCGCAACCAGTGGCCGAGACGTTGGATGGAAAGCCGCTCACTTCCGTATCGATTGACGGGGAGGTCGAGCGCCTCATGCAGGCCAATCAGGTGAAAGGGCTGGCGCTGGCCTTGATCCGCGATGGCCGCGTGGTCTACAGGCGCGGTTATGGTCAGCGCGACGTGGAACGCAACCTGCCACTGCGCGACGACACCATCATGTACGGGGCATCGCTGACCAAGGCCACGTTCGCGTACTACGTGATGCAACTGGTCGATGAGGGCTTGATCGATCTGGACCAGCCCATCGCGGACTATCTGGACAAGCCGCTTCCCGACTATGAGCGCTACGCCGACCTGCGAGGTGACGAGCGCTGGCGCAGCTTTACCGCGCGCATGCTGCTCAGCCATACCGCGGGTCTGCCCAATATCCGTTTCTTCGAACCCGACCAGAAGCTGAGCATCCGGCTGGAACCGGGAAGCCGCTTTGCGTACTCCGGCGAGGGCATCAACCTGCTGCAGTTCGTCATCGAGCAGAAGCTCGGTGTGAACGTGGGCGAGGACATGCGCAAGCGGATCTTCGAGCGCTTCGGCATGAAGCGCAGCAGCATGACCTGGCGCGACGACTTCGCCGGCAACCTGACCCAGGGTTACGACGAGCAAGGTGCGATGACGCCGCACGACGATCGTTCTTCGGTCAAGGCGGCTGGATCGCTGGACACCACACTCGCCGACTGGTCGGCCTTGCTTGCGGCGGTAGTACGTGGGGAAGGCCTGAGCGATCGCTCGAAGGCCGAGATGATCCGGTTGCAGGTGCCCATCGACAGCGCGACCCAGTTTCCCACGTTCAGCGAGGCGCGCACCGATGCCCATCGATCGATCAAGCTGGGTTACGGCCTGGGCTGGGGCGTGTTCGAGACGCCGTACGGCCATGCTTTCTTCAAGGAAGGCCAGAACGAGGTGACGGCGAACTACGCACTGTGCGTGCAACCCCGACAGGCCTGCGTGCTGCTGATGTCCAACAGCGTGCGCGCCACGGGCATATTCAAGGAACTTGTCGACTTGCTGATGGGGCCGACGAATCTGCCTTGGCGCTGGGAGGGTTATGTGCCTTACCAGATGAAAGCGAACGCATCGCAGTGAGCTTGAGGTGTTTCGCGGCGATGTCCCTTGCCAGTGCAGAGAGGATCCTGCCGCGCGCCAACGCCGATCGCCAACTCGTCGGAGTGCGTGAGACGCATCGACAACTGCTCAAGCAACTGCTGACGCCGTAATCGACTACATGCAGTTCGGGCCCGAGCGAAGTGCCGGGCCCTGATTTCGGGATGGCGAGGCGATCAGGTTGCCCTGATCGCTTTGCCGATCCGAAGTTACTGCACCACCGGCCAGCCACTGCTGTCGTAGCCGAGGCGGTTGATGCCCAGGCGCGGCGTGCCGGCATCGTCGTAGTAGTGGTAGACGATGATGTCGCCGTCGGCATCGGTGATCACCGACTGACCGCCCGGCCCGTGCATGCTGCCCTGGCTGGAGTGGATCACGCTGCCGCCGCCGGAGCGCATGTCCACGCCGGACTTGTCCAGATACGGCCCGGTGATCTGGCTGGCGCGACCCACGGCGATCTTGTAGGTACTGGCCGCGCCCTGGCAGCACGCATCGAAGGACACGAACAGGTAGTACCAGCCGTTGGCGCGGTGGATGAACGGTGCTTCCACCGCGCCCGGGCTGGCGCGCGTGGCCAGGCTGTAGCGGGAGGTGTTGCTGGCGAGTTGCTTGCCGGTGGATGGATCGATCTGGATCAGCTTGATGCCGCTCCAGTACGAGCCGAATGCAAGCCACCAGCGATTGGAGGCATCCACGACCAGGTTGCCGTCAATGGCGTTGTAATCGTCGCTGGTGGTGGAGCTGTAGACGATGCCCTGGTTGGTCCAGCTGCCCGGCGCGCCGGTGGTGCTGGAGGCCAGCGCGATCGCCGACTTGTTCGATCCAAAGCTCGACGCTGTGTAGTACATCAGGTACTTGCCGTCGCGATAGGACACATCCGGTGCCCAGATATCGCCGTCGCTGTTGTAGGTGTAGACCCAGCTGGGAATGGTGGAGAACGTCGCGCCGGCGTTGCTGAAAGCGGTGCGATCGGTGCTGGTGAGCGTGGCGTTGTGCGAGCCGTAGACGTAGTAGCGGCCATCGCTGCGTTTGACCATCGATGGATCGTGGATGCTGGTGTCGCCGGTGACCACGCCGGGGCCGACCGCCAGTGCGGCGAGCGGACTCAGCAGCAGCGCTGCCAGCCAGGCCAAGCGTAGATTTCCTTTGCGTGTAGTGCGTGATGCCATGTTCCTTCCCTCCCTCAAGTGGGCCCCGATCCAGGGGCATGTGGTGCACGTTGAATGTCGCGTCGCGTCGAATGGCTCGAGCGAGCCTGACGCGAGCCCGTGCAACCTGATCGGGACGTCGGTGGATGTCCCTGCAGGCAATACGTGGGCAAGCGTTCGGCTACGGGCTGCCGTTTCCTCCCGGTGGCCCCGCGTCGCGACGCGCATATGACGCGCGAACGTGGATTTCGCGGCCTCGACGGGGGTCGCACTTCGCAAGAAAGGATGCGAGGGATGCCGTAATGGTTATCCCGGGGCGTCTGCGGATTTCGCACCCTTGTATGATGTCGGTCGCCAGCGGGCGTCGCCGCCGCCATCGCGTCGCGGCGAATTTTCCTATCCGTCTGGAGTCCTGCGTGTCTTCCAATCCGTTGTCGCCTGTCGGCCGGCTGTTTGCCGTTGCCGCGTTTCTCGAAGCTCTGACCTGGGCCGGCCTGTTGATCGGAATGTGGCTGAAATACGGCCTGCAGACCACCGAACTGGGCGTGTGGCTGTTCGGCCGCCTGCACGGCGCGGCCTTCCTGTTCTACGTCGGCGTCAGCCTGGTGGCGGCGATACGCCTGCGCTGGCCCTGGTGGGCGTGGCTGCTGAGCCTGCTCGCGGCGCTGCCGCCGCTGGTCACGGTGCCGGTGGAGATGGTCTTCCGTCGCGTTGGCCTGCTCGGCCCCGCCGCCGCGCGCTGAGTTTGATGCGTCGCGTCACTTCGCCATGCAGTGCTGCCAGCGTCCATAGACACGATCGGCGAACCAGGCGGTGGTGAGGTTGCGGGTGATCTTGGGGCTCTCCAGCTTGATGCCGGGGAGTACCGCACGTGGGAGAGAGCGACGGGTAGAGCCTTCGGCCAGCACGAACACCTGTTGATACAAGTCGGTGCGCTCGAAGTCGAGCGTGTCGCCTTTCTCCAGTGCCTGGCGGATGGCGCGATCGTCCAGGCCCAGGCGGCTGCCGAGACTGCGTGCGGCACGTTCGGTGGTACCGGGCGCGTCCAGGTCGGAACCGGGGACCAGCAGATCACCATCGAGCGCGAGCGGGATGCCGCTGGCCTTCGACAACGCCGACTGGAAGGCCGCGTTGCGGCTGGCGTACCAGCCCGCGTTGAAATCGGCGAAGCGATAGAGCGGCGCGACATAGTGGGCCGGATAGCCCAGCAGATGGCGCGTACCGAACCACACGCCGCCGCGCCGTGAGAACACCTCATCGCGGACCGAGCCAGGCATCGGGTAGGGATAGCCATCCTCGTGCGCCTGCGCGAAGGCAATGCTCACCTGCATCGGCCCGGCCGTATGCACGGGATTCAAGCTGCCGAACAAGGTCTTGCCGAGCGGCACGCTGCCGATGAAATCCTCGAAGGTATCGCTGAGGTCCTTCTCGGTGCGCGCCTTGGCGATGCGGTCGCGATAAGCCACCCCATTCGGCGATTTCAGCTTCAATGCGGTGTCCACGACGAACGCCGGCACGTGATGCGCCCCGGCGCGGCGGAGGATCTCCTCATGCGCGACCTTGCCGAGATTGGGCACCGCCGGATTGGCCTGATAGGTGGATTCCTGCTCGATCACCGCCAGCACCGCGCAGATGTTGTCGGCGCTGGTATCGAGCCGCTGCGAGGTCAGCGCGACGTAGACATCGTTGGCCCAGCCATTGCGGTCGGCGATGCCGGCGGGAATGCGCCGGGCGATGTCCGCCTTTACATCGCCCGGGGTACGTTCCGGGGCACGCGGCGCGGAGGTCGCGCAGGCGCCGAGCAGCAGCGCGAGGGTGAGTACCAGCAGCACCCGAGCGGAACTGCTGGGACGCGAATCGGCTGGCAGGTGCGGGGTGCTCATGTGCCATCAATACCGTGCGGCCTGGTCGGGAACAAGTCGGGGAACGCCGCGCCATGCCGGGCAGGGCGCATTCTTCATGCCGCCTTGAAGGGATGGACGTTGCCTGATGGGGTTTGTCACCATAAGCACTCAGGGGAAGGAGCAGGGTGATCAGGATGCGTGGTTGGATCGTTGCGGCCAGTATGGTGCTGGCCCATGTGTTTTCGTCGTGTGCGTATGCGGGGCCCCAGGCGATCGACCTGACGCCCTATTTGAAGAACGACCGCTACGAGCGGGTCAAGATTTCACCGACGGGCGAGTACTACGCGGTCACCATGCCGCTGGAGGACCGCACCGCCCTGGTGATCCTGCGACGGGCGGACAAGCAGGTCACCGCCAAGATCACCGGGCGCGCGGATTCGGTGGTGGACGATTTCTGGTGGGCCAACGACCAGCGGCTCGTGGTGTCGATGGCCGAGCGCCTGGGCGCGCGCGACGAGCCGATCGCGATCGGGCAACTGCACGCGATCGATGCCGACGGCAAGAACGCGCGCTTGCTGGCCAGCCCCTACGGCGTGAACGATACGGTGGGCGTGGCGAGCTTCAAGACAGAACTCGACCCGGCCGTGTTCATGCTGGATACGCTGGCGCAGGATCCGCGCAACGTGCTGGTTTCGTCGATGGCGTTGACCAGCGAGCCCAACGTCTACATCGACAAGCTCGACATCTACACACGCCGCCGGGTGAGGGTGGCCGTCGCGCCGGTGCGCCGTGCCGATTTCATCGCCGATGCTGCTGGCCGCGTGCGCTTTGCCGACGGCGCGGACGTCGGCAACGCCAGCAAGCTCTACTACCGCGACGATGAAGACACCCCGTGGCGATTGGTGAACGATGAGAACACCAGTTTCCATCGTGAGTCCCCGTTGGGATTCTCGGCCGACGGCAAGCTGGCCTATCTGCGCGTGCAACAGGCCAGCGGTCCGGATGCGGTGATGTCCTGGGATCCGTCGACAGGCCAGTACACCACGTTGCTGCGCGACGAGCGGGTCAGTCCTTATCGGATCCTGTACGACCTGGACGGCAAGACACCGATCGGTGCATCGTTCATGAGCGACCGGGTTCGCAATCGTTTCTTCGATGAAAATGGACCGACGCCCCGGTTGTATCGCGCGCTCGAAAAGGGATTCGAAGGCGATGCGTTCTACATCACCTCGGTGACGGCCGATCGCCGGCTGGCGCTGGTGTATGTCTGGAGCGATCGCAACAACGGCGACTACTTCCTGTTCGATACCGTGAAAAAAACCGCCGATCGGGTGTTCAGCCGGCGCGAGTGGTTCCCGCCCGGCGATGTGCCGGCAAGCCGCGAGATCACCTTCAAGGCACGCGACGGCATGCTGTTGAACGGCTATCTGACACTTCCGCTGGGTGCGTCGGCCGGCAAGCCATTGCCGATGGTGCTGCTGCCGCATGGTGGGCCGTTCGGCATCTTCGACACCTGGAGCTTCGACGACGATGCGCAGATCCTCGCGGAAGCGGGTTATGCGGTGCTGCGTGTCAACTACCGGGGCTCGGGCAACTACGGTCGCGCGCATGTCCAGGCGGGTGCGAAGGAGTGGGGCGGCGCCATGCAGGATGACCTGACCGACGCCACGCGCTGGGCGATTGCTGAGGGCGTGGCCGATGCTTCGCGCATCTGTATCTATGGCGCCAGCTATGGCGGCTACGCGGCGCTGATGGGCGTGGCCAAGGAGCCGGACCTCTATCGATGCGCGGCGGGCTATGTCGGCGTGTACGACTTGGAACTGATGTACAGCGACCAATCAGATCGCGCGCGCTGGGCCAGGAACTGGGCCGGCGACTGGATGGGCGACCGCCGCACGCTGGCTGCGCGCTCGCCGAAGAACCTGGCTGGCCAGATCAAGGCACCCGTGTTCCTCGCCGCGGGCGGCAAGGACGAACGCGCGCCGGTGGCCCATACCGAACGCATGGAAAAGGCGCTCAAGAAGGCCGGTGTGCCGGTGGAAAGTCTGTACTACCCCAACGAGGGGCATGGCTTCTACACCGAACCGCATCGTCGCGAGTACTACACGCGGTTGCTGGCGTTCTTGAACAAATATCTGGGCGGTGCGACCGCGCAGTAGCGCGGTGTCGCTCGGAGCCTGCTCACGATCTGCTGCAGGCTCCGATTTGCTCGTCATTCCCGCGAATGCGGGAATCCAAGGACTTATCTGTTACTCACAGCTCCCGTAGGAGCTGACGTCCATGGATGATCAGCCATTCGGCTGCTGAAAAGCGCTTCCCGCTTTACCAGCCATTCGGCTGTGAAAAAGCGCCTCGCGGGAATGACGACGCTACTCGGGTGTTCAGGGCCGGCAGCACCACTCTCACCCCTTCGGCATCGGCTTCATCAAGTAATTATCCGGCGGCGTAGCGCCCATCAGGTACTCGACGAAATAGTCCCAGCGGCGGCGGGTGACGTACGGGGTGTATTCCTCGCCGTAGCCGTGTCGTGCGTTGGGCAGCATCAGCATGTCGAAGGTCTTGTTGGCCTTCATCAATGCCTGCGCCATCAGCAGGGTGTGGTCCGGCGGCACGTTGTCGTCGAGGGTGCCGTGCACCAGCATCAGCCGGCCCTTGAGCTGGTCGGCCAGTGCCGGGTTGGACTGGTTGTCGTAGCTGGTCTTGCCGTCCTTGTCGGTGGTCAGCAGGCCCTGGTACTTCTCGCCCCAGGCGTCCTCGTAGAGACGATTGTCGTGGTTGCCGCTTTCCGACCAGGCGACCTTGAAGAAATCCGGGTAGCGCAGCATCGCGGTGGTGGAGGCGTTGCCGCCGCCGGAATGGCCCCAGATGCCGGCGCGCGCCAGATCGATCCACGGATAGCGCTGGCCCAGCTCCTTCATCCCGGCGACCTGGTCGGGCAGGGTGTTGTCGCCCATGTCGCCGTACCAGGTGTCGTGGAAGGCCTTGGAGCGCCACGGCGTGCCCATGCCGTCGATGGCGACCACGATGAAACCCAGTTCGGCCAGCGCCTGGTTGCCGCTCTGATCGACCAGGAAACCGCGTCCGCGCACCGAGCCGGTCTGCGGGCCGGGATAGATGTAGTTGACGATCGGGTACTTCTTCGACGGATCGAAATTGGAGGGCTTGAACAGCGTGCCGTACAGCTCGGTCTTGCCATCGCGCGCCTTCACCGTGATCGCTTGCGGCGGCACCCAACCGATCGCCTGCAGGCGGCGGATGTCGGCCTTGGCCACGGTCCTGGTGGTGCGGCCGTCGACGGCATCGCGCAGCACGGTGACCGGCGGCGTGCTGTTGGTCGAATAGACATCGACGAAACGCGTGCCGTCCGGTGACAGGCTGATCGCATGATCAGCTGCCTCGGGCGAAAGCAGCAGCGGCTCGCCGCCGTCCAGGCTCACCTTCCACAGCTGCTGGAAGTACGGATCCAGCCCCGGCGTGCGGCCGACAGCACGGAACCACGCGGTACGCGTCTTCGCGTCCACGCGCAGCAGTTCGGTGACGTTGCCTTCGCCGGTGGTGATGGCGTGCTTGAGCCTGCCGGTGTCGAGGTCGTACAGGTACAGCTGGCCCCAGTTGCTGCGCTCGGAGAACCAGATCGCCTCGTGGCTGTCCGGCAGGTAGGCCCAGTTGGCGCCGACCTGGCCGCTCTCGTAATAGGTCCTGGCGGTCTCGTCGAATGCGGTGCGCACCGCGCCGCTGTTGGCATCGGCGATGCGGAACCACACCTGCTTGTAGTCGCGCGCGGTGGACACGAATGCGAGCGTGTTGCCGTCCGCGGCCCACTTCACGTCGGTCCACACGCCGTCCGATGCGCAGGCCAGATCGTCGCAGAGCGTGGAGCGGCGCTGGTCGGGATCCATCTGCAGGCGCACGACCTTGCGCGTGGGCACATCGACGATCACGCGCTCGATCATCGTCACTTCCTTGTCGCCGGCCAGCGGGTACTTCCACGCTTGCAGCTCGGGATGGCCGAGCTGGGTCTTGACCATGTACATGTCGCCGACCTTGCGCTGGTCCTGGCGATAGGTGGCGATCTTCCTGGAGTCCGGCGACCACGCCACGATGGCCTTGTCGCTGTGCGACCAGCCGGCGTTGTCGGTGGCGTAGCCGTAGTTCTCGCTGCCGTCGCTGGTGAGCTGGGTTTCCTGGCCGCTGGCGAGGTCGCGTACCCACAGGTTCCAGTCGCGGACGAAGGCTTCCGAGCGTGCATCCGGCGAGGGCGTACCCGGCTCCGGCTTGTCCTTGGCGTAGACCTTGCTGCAGACGGCCTTGGTGTCGCAGAACACGGCGGTGCCGCGCACATTGAAACGGTAGCGGCCATCGGCGGCCAGGCTGATGCCACGGATCGGCAGGGCGTTCGGGTCCAGCGGCTTGTCGTCGCTCTTGAGCAGTGGGTTGAGCGCCTTGGCCAACGCCTTCTGCTCGAACAGCGGCGTGGTCTTGCCGGTGGCGGCATCCATGCGCAGCAGGCGGTCGCCGTTGGCATCGTGGTCGACGTAGGCGAAGTGATCGGCATCGAGCCAGTCGACGCGGGTCACGGCGTGATCGACCAGCGGCTGGGCCTGGTAGCCCAGCATCCGTTCGGCGCGCGCGTAATCGGCTTCGGTGACGGTAGCGGGCTGGGCGGCGGCCAGTGACGGCAGTGCGGCCAGGATCAGGGCGCCGAGCAGGCGGCGCGGGACAAGCGTTGAAGGCATCGAGGGATCCCGGAACAGAAGGTCGTCGCGCGCTGGCGCGCGAGTGCTCGATGCTAGCCGCTTCGGCCAGGCCCGGACCCTGCCGGAAGTCGTGCGCGCCGCCGCGTCATGTGGCGGCAGCGCCACATGATTCCGGGCTCAGCGAAGGATCGCGAGCACGCCGTCCAGCGCCAGTTGCGCCTTGAAACCCGCCTTCTCCAGTCGCCGCGCCACCTCGCGCGGCACGTCGCGGCCGCTGGTGAGCTTGTTGGGGCTGCCGGTGTAGTGGAACAGCTTGCCGCCCCGGCGCAGCACGCGCGCGAGCTGGTCGTAGAACGCCTGCGAATACAGCTCGCCGGCGATGCCGAAGCGCGGCGGATCGTGCAGCAGCGCGTCCACCGAGGCATCGGCGATCTGCGCGATCGCCTGCGAGACATCGGCCTGCGCCAGTTGCAGGCGGCCGCCGCTGGCGGGCGCGTCCGGGTCCGGCGACCACGGATTGAGCGTGCGCAGCCACAGCACGTCGGCGTTCTTCTCGAACGACTGGATCCGCGTCACCCCGGCCTCCAGGCAGCAGGCGGCGAAATAGCCGAGCCCGCCGCAGGTGTCGAGCACGGTCTTGCCGCGCGGTTCGATCAGCGCGACCTTGCGGCGTGCGTCCTCGAACGGGGACTCCTTCATCGTCGGCAGCATCTTGATGCCGTCGATCTCGAAGGTCGGCGCGCCCCATTCAGTCGGCACCAGCTTGATCAGCGAGCCGGAAAAGCGCGAGACCGGGGCGAAGTCCTCGCCGTCCCAGTAGTGGATGCTGCGGTCCTTCAGCCGGTCCGGGTACGGGTAGCGCTGCCCGGCCCACTGCCAATGCCCGGCCTCCAGCACCGCGCTGCCGGTCGAGCGGCCGAGGTCGAGCGAGCCGTGCCAGTCGGTCGCACCGCTGTCGCGCGCGGCAAGCAGGGCGTCGGCGAGCGGACGGGTCAGCAGCGGGCCGGTGTAATGGGACACGGCGGTGGGGTACCTGACACAAGGGGGCGGGCATCGTAACCGACGCCTTCCCGTCGCCGGCAGCCCCGTCACGAGAGGCGGGGACCCGACAGGAACGGCTTCTCCGGCCTGTCGGGCATGTGGCAGCGGCCCTGCAAATCCCCGAAAGCTTGCAATCCGGGGCGGAAATGTTGTTCATTTGGCTGAACGAGACATGCGTTGCCCGGAAAAGTTCAGATCGGATTCACCCCGAAAAATCAAGAATTTGCCTCCGATTTCAGAGGCCGCGGCAGTTTTCGGAAACCCTGTGTTTCACGAATTTTGAACGACCCTGAACACTCCGCTAGGATTCCGGTTGTGACCCACTCGCCCTTCCGCTTCAGCATCGCCTTCGTGGCCGCCGCATTGGCGTCCGCGGTGGCGATGCCTGCGTTGGCGCAGGATCGCGGCATGGCCCCGGAAGCGCGGCCGATCATGCCGCAGGGCGCGCGCAACGATGGCGGGCGTTCGCTGTCGGAGGCGATCCGGCGGGTGCAGCGCTCGACCGGCGGCCAGATCCTCGGTGCCGAGCGGGTGCCGTTCGACGGCCGCAACATCAATCGTGTGAAGTACCTGGACGACCGCGGCCGCGTTCGTTACATGGACGACACCACGCCCGACGCTTCAGGACCGCGCGTGCCGCGTCCTTCGGAGATGTCGGACGGGCCACCACCACGCGGCGATCACCGGTAAGTACCGATAGTCTGCCGTTATCCCGACACATATCTCAGGCCTGATGGCCATCAACGTAACTAGGGAGAGTTCATGCGTATCCTTCTGGTCGAAGACGAAGCCCCGCTGCGCGAGACCCTGGCGGCACGCCTGAAGCGTGAAGGCTTTGCGGTCGACGCTGCGCAGGACGGCGAGGAAGGCCTGTACATGGGCCGCGAAGTGCCGTTCGACGTCGGCATCATCGATCTGGGCCTGCCCAAGATGTCGGGCATGGAATTGATCAAGGCGCTGCGTGACGAGGGCAAGAAATTCCCGGTGCTGATCCTGACCGCGCGTTCGAGCTGGCAGGACAAGGTCGAGGGCCTCAAGCAGGGCGCCGATGATTACCTGGTCAAGCCGTTCCACGTCGAGGAGCTGCTGGCACGCGTCAACGCGCTGCTGCGTCGCGCCGCCGGCTGGAGCAAGCCGACCCTGGAGTGCGGCCCGGTCGCGCTTGATCTGGCGGCGCAGACGGTCAGCGTCACCGGCAGCAATGTCGATCTGACCAGCTACGAGTACAAGGTGCTGGAGTACCTGATGATGCATGCGGGCGAGCTGGTCTCGAAGGCCGACCTGACCGAGCACATCTATCAGCAGGACTTCGACCGCGACTCCAACGTGCTGGAGGTCTTCATCGGCCGCCTGCGCAAGAAGCTGGACCCGGACGGCGAACTGAAGCCGATCGAGACCGTGCGCGGCCGTGGCTACCGTTTCGCGATCCCGCGCAACGAAGGCTGATCGCAGCGTCCGGTTAGAGAGCAGCGTGCTCGCCCGTTTCTGGTCCGTCAGGAGTTGGCGGCCGCGCTCGCTGCAGGCGCGCCAGCTGCTGGCCGCCAGCCTCAGCCTGCTCGCGTTCCTGGCCCTGGCCGGTTACGCGCTGGACGCGGTGTTCGCCGACACCGCCGAGAGCAATCTGCGCGAGCGGCTGAAGAACTACGCCACCAGCTACGTCAAGAGCATCGAGTTCGTGCGCGATGGCTCGCTCTACATCGGCGAGCAGCCGCCGGACCCGCGCTTCGACGTGCCCGGCGGTGGCGTGTATGCCGAGGTGGTGCGCCCGAACGAGCGCTGGACCTCGATGTCGGCCGAAGGCCCGGTGTTGCCGCAGAGCGGCGGCATGCTGCGTCCGCGCGAAGAACGCTTCGAAGGCCCGCTGCCGATGCTGCAGATCGACGGCAGCCAGGGTGACGTGTACCGCTACGGCATGGGCGTGAGTTATGTCGAGCGCGAACACGGCAACGAGATTCCCTACACGATCTACGTGATGGAGGACGCGCGCGGCCTCGGCGCGCAGCTGCGCCGCTTCCGCGGCAGCGTGTGGTTCTGGCTGGGCAGTGCCGGTGTGGTGCTGCTGTTGCTGCAGGCCTTCATCCTGCAGTGGAGCCTGCGTCCGATGCGGCGCGTGGTGAACGAGCTGACCAAGGTCCAGCGCGGCATGGCCCAGCGCATGAGCGAGAACCACCCACGCGAGCTGGAGCCGCTGACCGACAGCATCAACGCCTTCATCGAGAGCGAGCGCGAGAACCTGGATCGCCAGCGCAACACGTTGGCCGATCTCGCGCACAGCCTGAAGACGCCGCTGGCAGTGCTGCGCACCCAGCTCGACAGCGGCAGTGCGGATACGGAGCTGCGCGAGGAACTGGACGTGCAGTTGCGGCGAATGAACAACCTGGTGTCCTACCAGTTGGCGCGCGCGGCTTCGAGTGGACACAAACTGTTCGCCGCGCCGTTGCCGATCGAATCCAATGCCGAGGAAATCGTGCGCGGATTGGAGAAGGTCTATTCCGGCAAGGGCGTGCTGTGCGAGTTCGAGATCGATCCGCAGGCGCGCTTCCACGGCGAACCGGGCGATCTGCAGGAGCTGCTCGGCAACCTGCTGGAAAATGCCTTCAAGTGGGCCAGGCATCGCGTGCTGCTGACCGCCCGTCCGGAAGGCGCTGCCGGCAGCCGCCGTGCCGGTCTGGTGCTGGCGGTGGACGACGACGGCCCCGGCATCGCGCCGGAGGATGTGGCCAAGATCCTGCAGCGCGGCGTGCGCGGCGATGAGCGCGTACAAGGCCACGGCATCGGCCTGTCGATCGTGCAGGACCTGGTCAAGGGCTATCGCGGCGAACTGCAGGTCAAGCGCTCGGAAGAACTGGGCGGCGCCCGCTTCGAAGTCACGCTGCCGCCGGGACTGTGACGCAGGCACGACCGGATTCGTCGCGCTGTAGCAACTGTCTTGTTTACCCAAGCGCAGGTGTGCCGGCCCAGGCATCACGAGCGCGGGCATTGAGGATCACCAGC
>NZ_JBYSVX010000020.1:0-80048 GCF_058986605.1 Pseudomonas sp. GW821-FHT07E12
CCCCCCCCCCCCCCCCCCCCCCCCCCCCCCCCCCCCCCCCCCCCCGCTCCTACGAGGCATCGCGCTGTTGTCGGTGGTACTGCCCGTCCAAAACGAGCAAGGGCAGCCGCACGAATGTCTCGCCTTACCGCTCGACGATCGCCACCACACCCATGCCGCCGGCGGTGCAGATCGACACCAGCGCGCGGCCGCCACCACGTTGTTTCAGTTCCTTGGCGACGGTGGCGATGATGCGCGCACCGGTGGCGGCAAACGGGTGGCCGGTGGCCAGCGAGGAACCCAGCGGGTTGATCTTGCTCGGGTCGATCTGGCCGAGCGGTGCGTCCAGGCCGAGCCGGTTGCGGCAGTAATCCTCGCTCTCCCAGGCGCGCAGCGTGCACAGCACCTGCGCGGCGAAGGCCTCGTGGATCTCGTAGATGTCGAAGTCCTGCAGGGTCAGGCCCTGGCGCTTGAGCATCTCCGGCACCGCCACGGTCGGCGCCATCAGCAGGCCCTCGCCGTGCACGAAATCGACTGCGGCGACCTGCGCATCGCGCAAGTACGCCAGCGGCTCATGGCCATGTGCTCGCGCCCACTCGTCACTGGCCAGCAACACCGCGGCGGCACCGTCGGTGAGCGGGGTCGAGTTGGCGGCGGTCAGCGTGCCGCGACCGGACACCTTGTCGAACGCCGGCTTCAACGTCGCCAGCTTTTCCAGCGAGGTATCCGCACGCAGGATGTTGTCGCGGCTGACGCCACGGAACGGTGCGATCAGATCCTCGAAGAAGCCGCGCTCGTAGGCCGCGGCCAGCTTCTTGTGCGAGGACACCGCCCACTCGTCCTGCGAGTCGCGCGAGATGTTCCACTCCTTGGCCATGTCCTCGCAGTGCTCGCCCATGCTCTTGCCGGTGCGCGGCTCGGCCACGCCGGGGAACTCGGGCTTCAGCTCGTTCAGGCGGAAACCGCTCAGGATCGTCTTGATCTTGTCGCCGGTGGTCTTGGCACGATTGGCGGCGAGCAGGCGCGCGCGCAGCTTCTTGCCATAAACGATCGGCACGTCGGAGGTGGTATCCGAGCCGCCGCCGATGCCGGAGTCGATCTGGCCCAGCGCGATCTTGTTGGCGATGTGGATGACCGTGTCCAGCGAGGTGCCGCAGGCGCGTTGCAGGGTGATGCCCGGCGTCAGCGGCGACAGCCCGGAGGACAGCGCCGCCTCGCGCGCCAGGTTCCAGTCCGAGGAGTGCTTGATCACCGCGCCCATCGCCACTTCGCCGAGCTGCTGCCCATGCAGCCCGAAGCGTTCCACCAGCGCCCCGAGCGTGCGCACCGACATGCCGAGATTGCCGACGTCCGAGTAGGCGGTGTTCTGGCGGCAGAACGGGATACGGACGCCGCCCAGGATGGCGACGGGGCGAGGAGAGGACATCGAGGAACCTGGCATGGATGGAAGACTCGGGATGGCCTGCAAGGGGACGCAGGCATAATGGTCAAAGTGTAGCTTCGACCCTGTGATGGGCCAACCGCAAACCATGAGCACGACTGATCCCGGCAGCACCGCCCTCGGCGTACTGGCCCTCGAACTGGCCGGCGGCACCGTACCGCGCGTGGCCGCGCTTTCCTCCGAACAGGCCGGCACGCTGGCCGAGCACGTCGGCCGCGACCTCGCACAGTGGGTGCCGCAGGTGCGCGAGCTGGAGCTGAGCCTGGCCGCGGCGCATTTCGATCCGGCCGAGGTACTGCGCCCGGGCTGGTCGATGCACCGCCGTCTGGATGAATTGCAGGCGCGTGCGCCGGGCCGCGACCAGGGCCCGCGCCTGCTGGCGTTCGGGGCCGATGCGCAGGGCGAGGTGCCGTTGCCGTTCCAGGCCGATGCCGCACTCAGCGGCGGCAGCCTGCGCGTGCTGCCGTTCCTGCTCAGCGGCGATCCGGTCCGCGTGCGGCAGGTCGCCGAGGCACTGGAGGACGTGCTGCTGGCGCAGGGCATGGCGCAGGCCGATACCGCGCTGCTCGCGCAGGACGCGTTCGGCGCGCGCATCGAACACGCGCGCTACCTGACCGTGCACGACCTGGCCGCGATGGTGTCGATGCAGTACGACAACCAGGGCCTGGCCGCGTTGTGGCCGCTGATCGAGACCGCGCTGCTGGCACCGCAGCACGAGGAATGGCTGGATGCGCCGCCGGAACCGCTGCTGCGCTACGTCGGCGGTGAAGTGCGCATGGCATTGTTCGATCCGGCCAGCTGGTGCGCGCACTACGGACACGACCGCAACGACTGCGAACGCCTGGAAGCCGTCTACGAACAGTTCCTGGCACGCCAGCGGCAGATGGCCGCGGTGCTGGAAGCACACAACATTCCGGTGCTGTACGTACACGTCGAGAATGGCCAGGACGCGCGCGCGGCGTTGGCCGGCGCGTAAAGATCGAAGCATCCCGTAGACAGGGCGAGCAACGCAGGCTCGCTCAGCGGGATCGATGCGAACAGAGGGCAGGCCTGACATGAGCATCCGCAGCGGCGTCCTGGCGGACCATTCCATCCTGGTCGAGATCTGGCATCGCGCCGTGTGCGCCACGCACAGCTTTCTCAGCGAGCGCGATATCGAGGAACTCTATCCGCAGGTCAGGGATCTCTACCTGCCGAGTGTCGCGCTGTGGGTGGAAGAAAGCAGCGAAGGCCGCATCGCGGGATTCATCGGCGCCAACCAGGCGCAGGTGGAGATGCTGTTCGTCGATCCCGAACTGGCCGGCCAAGGTGTCGGCACGCGCCTGCTCGACCATCTCAGGGCACAACATCCGCACCTCAGCGTGGACGTCAACGAACAGAATCCGCGTGCGCATGCCTTCTATCGGCGCTACGGGTTCAAAGACGTCGGCCGCTCGGAAACGGACTCGGCCGGGCGGCCGTTTCCGCTGGTGCACATGGCGTACTGATCCACGCCGTACAAGACCCGGATCACCGCAGAGCCGGGCTTGTGCCCGCATCCCTTTCAGGGGATCGACTGAGCCCGGCTCTACGGTTGCGCGTGCTTACGGATGGGTCGTGATCACGCCGCAGCCCAGGCGGCCGCCGGCGTTGCCGGTGGGCTGGGTCTTGTAGTCGTCCGGATCGGCGTGGACGATCACCGCGTGCCCGGCGATGTCGTAGGCATCGCCCTTGCCGAGATTCACGTTGCTCGACACCGGCCCGTCGATCGTCGCGTTGCCCTGCGCATCGGAAACGATGTTCGGCATGTCACCGCCGTGGTGCGGATCGCTGCTGATGCTGCCGTGTTCGCTCTGCGCCGGATTGAAGTGGCCGCCGGCACTGGAACCGTCCGGCGCGCTGCAATCGCCCTTCTCGTGGATGTGGAAGCCATGCTCGGTATTGGGCTTCAGGCCGCTGACCTGGCCGCTCACGTGCAAGGCGCCATTGACGATCTTGAAGGTGACCGTGCCGTTCACCGTGCTGTCCTTGGTCGGCTTGATTTCGGCGGTGGCACTGACCGGTGCCGGTTGTTCGGTGCCCGTCGGCGCCGGCGCATCCGGGGTGTGGCCTTCGGCGTGCTGGTCAGCGGGCGTGGCGGGCGCGGCTTCCGCTGCCGGCTGCTCGCGCTTGCAGGCGACCAGCGCCAGTGCGGTGGCGATGAAGAGGGTGGTCGGGATCATGCGCATCGAGGTTGTCTCCTAACGTAGCGGGGCTTGTGGCCCACGGGCAGGGTCGCCGCTCAGCGCGCGACCTTGATTACGCCGCAGGCCACGCGGACGCCGGAATTGCCGGCCGGCTGGCTGCGGTAATCGTCGGGATCAGCATGCACGACCAGTGCCCGACCAAGGATGTCGGTGCCGGCACCACCGCCCAGGCTGGCGCCCTGCAGCACCAGATCGATGTGCGCCAGGCCTTCGCGGTCGGCGACCAGGTTGTCCATGTCGCCGAGGTGATGGTTGTGCGTGCCGGCGCGGCCATGCTGCGCGCCGCCCGGGTTGAAATGGCCGCCGGCGCTGCTGGCATCGACCGCGCTGCAGTCGCCGCGCTCATGCACGTGGAAGCCGAAGTTGCCACCCGGGCGCAGCCCACCGATGGTGCCGGTGATGCGCACGCCCTGCATCGCCGGCAGCAGCACCACCCGCCCGCTGACCAGGCTGCCGGACGCGGACGCCAGCGCGGCATCGGCCTTGGCGACCGAGGGGGTCACCGGTACCGGCGCCGGGACGGAAGGCGCCGGGGGCGGCGTGCTGCTGCACGCGCCGAGGGCCAGTACGAATCCTGCCGCCGTGACTTTCCAGACTCCTCGCATCGAACCGTTCCTCCGCAGCGTGCCAGCCATGCCGGCGCACCTGCGCCATCAAGGGCGCGGGATCAGCGTCGCCGGCGTCCCGGGCCCAGTTTACGCGTGACGGTGTTACGGCCCACGCCCAGCCTGGCGGCGGCCTCGGCGCGGCGGCCCTGGGTGAATTGCAGCGCCACTTCCAGCAATGCCTTGTCGAAACGCTCACGTGCCTCGGCATGCAGCCCCTGCGCGCCCGCATCCAGGCGCTGACGCGCCCAGTTGGCGAGCAACGCGTCCCACTCGCCATCCTCGACCGGTCGTGCCGAGCGCCGGCTCGGCGACAACGCCGCCTCGACGTCGGCCGCATCGATCACGTCGGCGGTGGCGAGCGCGGCCAGGCGCCAGCACACGTTCTCCAGCTCGCGCACGTTGCCGGGCCAATCGTGCCGGCGCAGGGCCTCGAGCGCGGCCGCGGACAGGCGCTTGGACGGCATGTCGAGCTTGCGCGCGGCCATCGCCAGGAAGTTCTCGGCCAGTTGCGCCACGTCGGTGCGACGCTCGCGCAGCGGCGGCAGCTGCAGCCGCACCACGTCCAGTCGATGCAGCAGATCGGCGCGGAAGCGGCCCTGCTCGACCAGCGCTTCCAGATCCTGGTGGGTGGCGGCGATCACGCGCACGTTCACGCGGATCAGCTCACGCCCGCCCACGCGGAAGAATTCATTCTCGGCCAGCACGCGCAGCAACCGGGTCTGCAACGGCAACGGCATGTCGCCGATCTCGTCGAGAAACAAGGTGCCGCCATCGGCCTGCTCGAAACGGCCGATGTGACGCTTGGCCGCGCCGGTGAACGCACCGGCCTCGTGACCGAACAGCTCGCTTTCCAGCAATTCGGCAGGAATCGCAGCAGTGTTGAGCGCGACGAACGGCTTGCGCGCGCGCGGCGACTCGTTGTGCAGCGCGCGCGCGACCAGTTCCTTGCCGGTACCGGTCTCGCCGTTGATCAGCACCGACAGCGGTGCCTGCGCGAGCCGGCCGATCGCGCGGAACAGCGCGCGCATCGGCGGCGTGTCGCCGATCAGCTGGGCGTTGCCTTCGGCGATCGGCGAGATCACCGCCGACGCATCGCGTTCGTCGGCATCGGGCAGTGCGCGTGCGGCCAGCGCGACCGCATCGTCCAGGTCGAACGGCTTGGACAGGAACTCGTGCGCGCCGCCGCGGAACGCACCGGCGGTGCTGGCCACGTCGGTGTAGGCCGACATCACGATCACCGGCAACTGCGGGTGCTTGGCCTTGAGCTTGTCGAGCAGCACCAGGCCGTCATCGCCGGGCATGCGCACGTCGGTGAACAGCAGGTCCGGCACCGGCCGCACCGCCAGTGCCTGCAACGCAGCCGAGGCGCTGTCGAAGCCGTCCACGGTGTAGCCGGCATCGCGCAACGCGGTGGACAGCACGAACCGCACCGAGCGGTCGTCGTCCACGACCCAGATGCGGTGCGCGGCGGGATCGGCATCAGCCATGGTGGTGCTCCTTGTCGTGCTCGCCGGTCAACTGCGGCAACAGCAGGGTGAAAACGGTATGTCCGGGACGCGAGCGGAAGGTCAGGGTGCCGTGGTGCTCGCGCGCGACCTGCTGCGCCAGCGCCAGCCCCAGACCGCTGCCCTCGGCGCGGCCGGAGACCAGCGGCAGGAACAGGTGCTCGGCCAGCTCCTCGGGCACGCCACGGCCGTCGTCGACGATCTCCAGCCGCAGCGACATCGCATGCACGCGGTCGCGGATGCGCTGGCCGTGTTCGACGCGGGTCCGCAGCGTCACCACGCTGGCGCCGGCCTGGATCGCGTTGCGCACCAGATTCCACAGCGCCTGGGTCAGACGATCGGCGTCACCAAGGATCTCGGGGATGCTCGGGTCGTAATCACGCTGCAGGCGCACCGACCAGCCGCCCTCACTCTCGGCCAGGCGCAGCACGCGCTCCAGCACCGCGTGGATGTTCAGGCCCTCGTGCGGGTGCGCCGGCGAGGGTGACAGCAGCCGTTCCAGCAGGGTGTTCAGGCGCTCGATCTCCGAGCCGATCAGCTCGATCAGTTCGCGCTCGTCCTGATCGCGGTTGACCGCACGGCGCGCCAACAGCTGCGCGGCCCCCTTGAGCCCGGCCAGCGGGTTGCGCAATTCGTGCGCCAGGCCCTTCAACGCCGCGCTGAGCGCGCTGGGCAGGGCGTGGGTGGGATCGAGCGCGGGGAATTCATCGACCGGGTGCGCTTCCAGCAACCAGCCGCCGTCATCCAGCCGGGTCAGCCAGCCCTCGGCGAAGCGCGGGGTCTCGCCCGGCAGGCCGATCGCGACCCGGTGCAGGCGCAGCACGTCGCGCTCCTGATTGATCAGGAACCGCGCCAGCGCGTCGCCCTGCATCTCCAGCGAGGCCAATGGCTGATCCTGCACGCGCCGGGCGCTGACCCCGAGCCAGCGCGCGAACGCCGGGTTGACCCCCAGCACGCGGCCATCGGTATCGGCCCAGGCAACCGGAGTGCCGAGGCTTTCGAGCGAAGGGAACAAGGCCGCCGTCATGCGCATTGCACCAATGTAGTGCAACGCGCCAGGGCCGCGCCTGAACGCGCGTCAGCGTTGGCGTTGCTGACGCAGCAGCGAGTAAAGGATGCGGGCGTCGCCGGCGTCGAGCGCGTCGCCGAGGTCGTCACGACCACGGAAATGCCGGTGGAACGCGCGTACCGCAGCGGCGGGGTCTGCGAGCGGATAGCCCAATGCCTGCAGGCCCAACCAGGCATCGAAACCGGCTGGCGCGGGGCCATCGGCAGGGTCGGGCCACAGGCCGAAGCCGGCTGCGGCGAGCTGGTCCCACGGGAAATAGCGGCTCGGATCGGTCTTGCGGCCCGGCGCCAGGTCGGCATGGCCGATGACCTGGCTGCGCGGGATGCGCAGGCGCGTGCACAGGTCGTCGAGCAACCGCAGCAACGTGGCGATCTGTTCGGGCGCAAACGGTTCATCACCATTGTTGTCCAGCTCGATCCCGATCGAAGCCGAGTTGACGTCGGTGATCGTGCCCCAGCGGCCGGCGCCGGCATGCCAGGCGCGCTCGCTGTCGGGCACCAGCTGGTACAGCGCGCCGTCCCGGCCCACCAGATAGTGCGCGCTGACCGGCCCGCCACCATTGCGGGTGCGCAGCGTGTGCAGGCTCTGCTCCACCGAGTTCTGCTCGGTGTGGTGCAGCACGATCAGCAGCGGCTGGCGCGGGTTGTGATTCGGCGATGGCACCCACTGCGCCATCGGATTGCGCGCCACATGCGCGCAGGCGCCCAGCAGCGTCGCCATCAACAGCAGCGACAGCAGGCGGGAAAAACCAAACAGGATGCGTGCGTCCATATCCCATTGCAGCGACGACCAGGCCGTATTGCAAGCCGCGCATCGCGGCGGAGGGAAGAACCAGCACAACAGCGGCGGGGCGGACGGGCATGGCTGCACCTTGATAGAACGAGCTCCAGGTACTCCGCCCCAGGGAGCCCCAACATGACAGCGGCATCAAAACGTTCCGCGAAAAACCGCCGGCCCGCGGGCGAACCCGTGGGCCGGCGCAAACTTGCTTACGACTCGTAGGCCGATTCGCCGTGCGAGGTGATGTCCAGACCCTCGCGCTCGGCGTCTTCGGAGACGCGCAGGCCGAACACGACCTTGGCGATCAGGAAGGCAACCACCGACACGACACCGATCCACACCACGGTGACGCCGACGCCGGTGGCCTGCACCAGCACCTGGTGGCCCATGGTCACGCCCTCGGCATAGCCACTGCCGCCCAGCGCAGCGTCGGTGAACACGCCGGTCAGGATCGCGCCGACGATGCCGCCGATGCCGTGCACGCCGAACACGTCGAGCGTGTCGTCAGCGCCCAGCAGCTTCTTCAGGCCGGTCACGCCCCACACGCAGATCACGCCAGCGGCCACACCGATCGCGATCGCGCCGAACGGACCCACGGTACCCGCGGCCGGGGTGATGCCGACCAGGCCGGCGACCATGCCCGAGGCCACACCCAGCGCCGAGGACTTGCCCTTGGTGAACTTCTCGGTCAGCGACCAGGCCAGCACCGCAGCGGCCGTGGCGAGCATGGTGTTGAGGAACGCCAGCGCAGCGGTGGCATTGGCTTCCAGCGCCGAACCGGCGTTGAAGCCGAACCAGCCCACCCACAGCAGCGAGGCACCGGTGAAGGTCATGGTGACGTTGTGCGGCTTCAGTGCGACCTGGCCAAAGCCAATGCGCTTGCCGACGAAGTACGAACCCACCAGACCGGCCACGCCCGCGTTGATGTGCACCACGGTGCCACCGGCGAAGTCCAGCGCGCCCTTGGCGAACAGGAAGCCCGGGGTCGACCACACCATGTGCGCCAGCGGCAGGTAGCCGAAGGTGAACCACAGCACGGTGAACAGCAGCACCGCGGCGAACTTCACGCGTTCGGCGAACGCACCGACGATCAGCGCGCCGGTGATGCCGGCAAAGGTCAGCTGGAAGGTGACGAACACGTACTCCGGCAGCTTGAAGCCCTTGGAGAAGGTGTCAGCCAGCGTGGTTGCATCCACGCCCTTCAGCAGGGCCTTACCCAGCGTGCCGATGAAGGCGCCACCGTCGGCAAAGGCCAGGCTGTAGCCGTAGAGCACCCACAGGATCGCGATCAGCGAGAACACCACGCCGACCTGGATCACCACCGACAACACGTTCTTGGCGCGCACCATGCCGCCGTAGAACAACGCCAGGCCGGGCACCACCATCAGCAGCACCAGCATGGTCGAGGTCAGCATCCAGGCGACGTCACCCTTGTCGACGACCGGCGTCGGGGCGGCTTCGGCGGCCGGGGCAGCAACAGCGGCTGGCGCGGCTTCCGGCAGCGGCTCGGTGCTGACCGGTTCGGTCGGCGCCGGCGTGGTCTGGGTCGCACCATCCTGCGCATGGGCGGTGCCGGCGGTACCGAGTACGGCCAGGGCGCTGAACAGCATCAGCATGCAAACAGCGTAGAACCGGGTCTTCCACCCGGCAGCAAGACCAATCTTCATAACGAGGCCTCCGAGTGGGGGTTAGAGCGCGTCGGCGCCGATTTCGCCGGTGCGGATGCGCACGACCTGCTCGATCGCGGTGACAAAGATCTTGCCGTCGCCAATCTTGCCGGTGCCGGCCGCGGTCTGGATCGCCTCGACCACGGCATCCAGTCGATCGTCGGTGACGACGGTCTCGATCTTGATCTTCGGCAGGAAATCGACGACGTATTCGGCGCCGCGATACAACTCGGTGTGACCCTTCTGCCGCCCGAAGCCCTTGACCTCGGTAACGGTGATACCCGACACGCCCGCCTGCGAGAGTGCTTCGCGCACCTCGTCAAGCTTGAACGGTCGGATGATGGCGGTGATCAGTTTCATGCGCATACCCCGATGGTGGAAGGAACCGGCCGGCATTGCGCCGACCGGCGTTTTCAAATCACCCGGAACGCCTGGCCGGCGTCCCCCTGTACTGCACGCACCGTTCCCGGACCTCCAGCGGGCGCCACGGCGCCCGCGAACGTGGAGGAGGCGAAGGCCCAAGAACCGGTCCGTTCTCTCTTGCCCCTGGATCGCACCGCACCAAGGCGGTGTTGTTGCCCATCGTTCCTGTCCTTGCGACTCCCCAGCCGCAAGGTAGGTGCAGCGATGGCGAAGGTGGGAGGGGGAGCCTTCGCCATCGCCGCGGTTGCTCAGTTGCCGTAGTACAGCTGGTACTCCAGCGGATGCGTGGCGGCACGGAACTTGGTGACTTCCTGCATCTTCAGCGCGATGTAGCCATCGATGAAGTCGTCGGTCATCACGCCACCGGCCTTGAGGAACTCGCGATCCTTGTCCAGTGCTTCCAGCGCCTGGTCGAGGCTGGAGCAGACCTGCGGGATCAGCTTCTCTTCTTCCGGCGGCAGGTCGTACAGATCCTTGTCGCTCGGTGCGCCCGGATCGATCTGGTTCTTGATGCCGTCCAGGCCGGCCATCATCAGCGCGGTGAAGGTCAGGTAGCCGGACTGCAACGGATCGGGGAAGCGCATTTCGATGCGGCGCGCCTTCGGGTTGGAGACCCACGGAATGCGGCACGAAGCGGAACGGTTGCGCGCCGAGTAGGCCAGCATCACCGGCGCCTCGAAGCCCGGCACCAGGCGCTTGTAGCTGTTGGTGCCCGAGTTGGCGAACGCGTTGATCGCCTTGGCGTGCTTGAAGATGCCGCCGATGTACCACAGCGCCAGCTGCGACAGGCCGCCGTAGCCGTCACCGGAGAACAGGTTGACGCCGCCCTTGGCCAGCGACTGGTGCACGTGCATGCCCGAGCCGTTGTCGCCGACGATCGGCTTGGGCATGAAGGTCGCGGTCTTGCCGTTGCGGTAGGCGACGTTCTTGATCACGTACTTGGTGGTCAGCAGCTCGTCGGCCTTCTTCACCAGCGAGGAGAACTTGGTGCCGATCTCGCACTGGCCAGCGGTGGCCACTTCGTGGTGGTGCACTTCGGTTTCGATACCGACCTGCTCCAGGGTCTTGACCATCTCGGCACGCAGATCGTGCAGCTGGTCGGTCGGCGGAACCGGAAAGTAGCCGCCCTTCACTGCCGGACGGTAGCCGCTGTTGCCGCCTTCGAACTTGGCGCCGGTGTTCCAGGCCGCCTCTTCGGAATCGATCTTGAAGAAGGTGTGGCCCATCTCGTTGCCGAAGCGGACCGAATCAAAGATGAAGAATTCCGGCTCCGGGCCGAAGAACGCCTGCTCGGCGATGCCGGAGGACTTCAGGAAGGCCTCGGCGCGCTTGGCGATGCCGCGCGGATCGCGCGAGTAGCTCTGCATGGTGGCCGGATCGAGGATGTCGCAGGTCAGCACCAGGGTCGGATCGGCGTAGAACGGATCAAGGTAGGCGGTGTCGGCGTCCGGCAGCAGCACCATGTCGGACTCGTTGATGCCCTTCCAGCCGGCGATCGAGGAGCCGTCGAACATCTTGCCTTCCTCGAACAGCGAGGGCTCCACGATGCTGGCCGGGAACGTCACGTGCTGCTGCACGCCGCGCATATCGACGAAACGCAGGTCGATGAACTCGACCTTGTTGTCCTTGATCAGCTTCTCAACATTTTCCGCAGACATCGGAGAAAACCTCGGGTTGGTGAATTGGTGAATTGGCCCGTTCCCTACAGCAATCGCCGTGCCAACCTCCAATCCGGCACAAGCCCTTGATTTGTATGGATATGGTTTCACGCAACACTCACATTCGCGCCACAAAAAGGTGCGCGCGCACTTATTTGCACCAAAATGGTGATTAACCGGTTTCAAAGGCGAGCATGTTCTATGCTTGGCACCCCTCACGCTCCCCCGCGCCTGGCATGTCCGATCTGTTCTCCGCCCTCCTGCTGGGCATCATCGAAGGCCTGACCGAATTCCTCCCGGTGTCCTCCACCGGCCACCTGCTGATCGCCGAGCAATGGCTCGGCCGGCGTTCTGACTTCTTCAACATCGTCATCCAGGCCGGCGCGATCCTGGCGATCACCCTGGTCTACCGGCAGCGGCTGTGGTCACTGGCCACCGGGCTGGGCGAACGCGCCAACCGCGATTACGTGGCCAAGTTGCTCTGCGCCTTCGCGGTGACCGCGGTGGTCGGGCTGGTCGTACGCAAGGCTGGCTGGCAGCTACCGGATACGCTGCAGCCGGTGGCCTGGGCGCTGATCATCGGCGGCGTCTGGATGATGATCGCCGAGCATTTCGCCGAGCGCCTGCCCGATCGCGACACCGTCACCTGGAAGATCGCCATCGCGGTCGGTCTGGCGCAGGTATTGGCCGGCGTGTTCCCCGGCACCTCGCGCTCGGCCACGACCATCTTCGTGGCGATGCTGCTGGGCTTGAGCCGGCGTCCGGCGGCGGCCGAATTCGCGTTCCTGGTCGGCATCCCGACCATGTTCGCGGCCAGCGGCTACGCGCTTCTGGAGCTGTTCCACAGCGGCGGGATCGGCAGCGAGAACTTCACCGACGTCGGTGTGGCCTTCGTTGCGGCGATGGTGACCGGTTTCGCGGTGGTGAAGTGGCTGCTCGGCTACATCAAGTCGCACAAGTTCACGGTGTTCGCCTGGTACCGCATCGTGCTGGGCGTGGCGCTGCTGGTGTGGTTGCCGGCGGCCTGAAGTCACCCGCTCCTCGTAGGAGCGGCTTCAGCCGCGACGGGGCTTTCCCCGTTTGAATCCCCCCAAGGGATGTGCGGGTTTTTGCAGAGGGATCTGCGAAAGCCCCATCGCGGCTGAAGCCGCTCCTACGGTTGATCAAGCTCAATCCGAAACTCGCTGGGGATTCACCCGCGCAGCTTCGGGTTCAACGTGTACGTCCCATGGATCGCCGCCTCGGCCAGCACGTGGCCCTGGATCGCGCGCAGCACATCGCCGGCCTCGAAGCGCGCCGGCAACTCCAGCGTCGCCACGTCCAGCGCGAACAGGCGGAAGAAGTAGCGGTGCAGGCGCAGGTCGTTGAACGGCGGATACGGGCCGTCGTAGCCGAGGTAATCGCCGGCCATGTCGGGATTGCCGGCGAACCAGCCGGTGTAGCTGTTCACGCCCTGGCGCGCGCCGGCCGGCCCGGCCGGATCCGGCTTGCCCTTGATGACGAAACCATCGCTGCAGCTGCCGGCGGCGATCTCGTGCACGTCGGCCGGGATATCGGCCATCACCCAATGCACGAAGTCAGCGCGCGGCTGCTCGACCGGGATCTCGATGTCGTCACGGCCGACCGTTTCCGGCACGGTCGGCACATCCGGATCGATGCACAGCAGCGCGAACGAACGCGTGCCGGCCGGCACCTCGCTCCACGCCAACTGCGGATTGCGGTTGGGCGCGAAGCCCTCCGGCGCACCAGCGGCGAATTCGGCCGCGATCGGCTTGCCGTTCTCAATGCTCTGGCTGCTCAGGCGCATGCGGTGTCTCCGTGAGGCGATGGTGGGGTTGGGGTAGAGCCGAGCTCGCTCGGCTGGGGCAGTACCGGGAAGGCTTCAGCACAGCGAGCTGCGCTCTACGGAATGGCGGCGCTCATTCGAACGGATAGCCAAGCCTCATCGCGATCGGCGTCAGCGTCGCGAACGGTGCGGCCAGCACGCCGGCGTAGTCGCGCCAGCGGCCGGCCGCCAGGCGCTGACCGCCCAGCGACGGCAGCACCGGGAAGTCGTGACCGAAGGCCTCGCCGAGCACGCGCGCCACGCCCTGCGGATCGGCCTCGATCCCGTCCAGGTGGATCAGGCGATGCGGGTAGAGCTCCTTCTCGTGCAGCACCGCGACCTGCTCCAGCATCGTCGCCAGCCAATCGGCGGCCTGCTCGGGCGAGGCGACCGCCAACGGGGCCGGCGCACCGAACGCGAGCCAGTCCAGCAGCATGTCGCGCGGATCGCGCAGCGCGATCGCCAGCCTGCCCTCGGGCAGGTGCGGGCGCAGCGCCTGCAGCAGCGTGTTGTCCCACCACAGCAGCCAGTCGACGATATTGCCGTTGGCGGCGTCGCGCGCCGCCAGTTGCCCCTTCCAGCTCTCCACCAGCGCTGCCGGCGCCAGCTCGCCCGAAGCCAGCCGCTCCAGCGTGCGGTAGTTCTGCAAGGCGTCCTGCGGCGGCGTGGTGCCGAAGCGGTCATCGCACAGCACCGGGCTGGCCGCGCCCATCACCGCGATCAGTCGTTCGACCTGCGAGCCCGGCGCACCCCACACGAACAACGGCCGCGCGGTGACCTCGGCCGCGACCGGCTCCAGCACCGGCCACTGGCTCGGCTGGCTTTCGGCCTGCGGCGGCAACGGCAGACGGTGCTGGGCCTGCTCGCGGTGGAATTCCATCCAGGTGTCCAGCGCGGCCTGTGGCTGCCCGGCTCGATCCTGCACCTGCCCCAGCCACGGCCGCAGCACGGTGCGCTGCTGCTCGGGCAGGCTCTCGATCAGCGACTGCACGCACGCCACCGCCGCCGGCGGATCACGCTGCAGCAGCGCCTCGACGATGCGCCGCTCGCCACTGAACCGGCCCGGTTCGACCGCCACAATCTGGCGCGCCACGCTCTCGGCCGCTTCAGCATTTCCCTGCATGTCGTGGATGCGCATCAGCGTCTCCAGGGCCGGCATGTGCTCGGGCATCACCAGCAGCCAGCGCTCGACCACTTCGCGCGCCGCGTCGCCACCGACCGGCTCGATCGCCAGCCGTGCCAGCCACAGATCGTGCACGCCGCTGCTGGTCGCCAACGCGGCTTCCAGCGTGGCGCGCGCGTCGTCGACCGCGCCCAATCGTTCCCACGCCACCAGCAGCGCCTGCAACGTGCGGCGTTCGCCCGGCCACGCCGCCAACGCCTGCTTCAGATGCGGCACCGCCTCGGCCGGATGCCCGGCCTGCAGCTCGAACTCACCGGCCAGCCGACGCATCGCCGGCGTGTCGCCATCCGGCTGCGCCAACACCTGCTGGATCGCCTCGATCGCATCATCGATACGGCCCTGGCGCTGCGCCAGCTGCGCGATCAACCCACGCAACGCCGTGCCCGGTGGATTCAACCCGATCACCCGCGCGAAAGCACGCTCGGCGAAGGCGAAGTGACCCTTCTGCAGGTAGGCGAAGCCGAGCGAGAACAGCACGCGCGAATCGTCCGGCAGCTGTTCGGAGGCACGCGCGAGCAACGCCAGCGCGCGATCGGCATCGCCACGGTGCAGCGCCACGGTCCCTTCCAATGTGGTGACCTGCGGATGGTCTGCCGCGACCCGCGCGGCGGTCTTGGTCAAGCGCTCGGCCTCGTCCAGATCCTGCCGCGCGATCGCCAGATGCGCCTGCATCACGTAGGTCGCCAGCTGATTGGGATCGAGCGAGGTACTGAGCGAAAGCGCGCTGTCGGCGGCATCCAGATCACGCCCGGCGACCAACAGCCCGGCACGCTGCAGATGCAGCCCAGCCTCCTCCGGCGCCAGCGCGATCGCCGCATCAACGGCGGCCAACGCGCCGGCAACGTCGCCCTGCTGCTGCAACGCCACGCCCAACCAGCGCTGCGCGCCGGGCGCATGCGCATCCCGAGCCACCCATTCACGGGCCAGCGCAACAGCATCGTCAGCCGCATCGCGGCGCAGGGCTTCGAGAATCTGTTCTTGCATGGCGTCCGACGTTTTCGAGTCAAACCCCTATTGTACCGGCCCAACCCGCACACCCGGCTTTGGCCGTGGTTTGGCCGTGGCTTTAGCTTGGCCGTTGCCGTTGCCGTTGCCGTTGCTCGTGATTTTGCTTTTGCTCTTCGCCTTTGACTTACCGGGGCCCCTGCCGCAGCGGTGGAGACGGCGGGTAATACCCCGCAGGGGCGACGCACATGGATGTGCGTCGTTTTCTGCCGCGACAGGAAGTCGCGTCAGAAAATCCCGTCGGCTCCGCGGACCCGTAGCGAAGCGTAGGGCGCGTAGGCCGGGGTGTGCTTTCTTTGGGTTACCTTTCTTTGCACAAGCAAAGAAAGGTAACTCGCTCCGAAGGAGCGAAAGCCTTTGCTGTTGAAGTTGCTGTTGCTGTTGCTTCAAACCCGAGAAGCAACGTCCATGGATCCCCGCCTTCGCGGGGATGACGGTAGATAGATGGCGGGAAGTCGCTGGGCCCTCGCCTACGCGGGGATGACGGTGGCACGTTGGCTCGAAAACGCACGTAATCCCATCCCTGCGGAGGCAATAAGCGTCAGCTCACCGCCCGACAACAAACACAAATTCAACCACCCAAATCCAACCGCTCCGCCACCCACCGCTCCGCAAACCCATCCCCCCGGGCATTCTCAAGAAACCCGCAATGCCCCCCCCAATGCGCCACTTCCAGATGCGCACTGGCCGGCAACTGCAACCCATGAAAATCCTCGAAAGGAATCACCGGATCGTCCTCGGCCATCAGGATGTCGACCGGAATCTGCAAGCCCGCCAACCGATCACCCGCGATCGAATAACTGTCGAAATACGCCTCCAGCGAACCATGCCCGGTATGGCGCTCGGCCAACCACGCCATCAACCCGCGCATGTCCATCGCCAGCGTCGCATCGTCGTACCCGTGCTGCTCCGGGAACAGCGCACGCTTGCGCTCCAGCGACTCGCGCCACTTGCGGCGGAAATACCAGTCATAGAACTGCGGGCCGTCCTCGATACGCACCATCGTGGTGGCCGGATCCAGCAGCGGGCACACCGCAGCCACACGTTCCAGCGGCAATCCCGCGGCCGGCGCACGCAACCCCACGCGCAGCGCGAAGTTGCCGCCCAGCGAATAACCTGCGGCCAACAGACGCGGCGCGGGAAACCGTCGCCACAGATCGCAGGCCGCATTGACGACCTCTTCGACGCGATCGGAATGGAACAGATCGGCGTTGAGGTGATGGGTACCGCCGTGATCGCGGAAGTTGAGCCGGAACACCTGATAACCCAGCCCCAGCAGGCGCGCAGCGGTCATCCGCATGTAATTGGAATCGGCGCTGCCTTCCCAGCCGTGCAACAACAATACGGTGCCGCGCGGCTCGCCCTCGCGCGGGACGCTCAGCCAACCCTGCAGGCGTACACCGTCGCCACCATCGAGGATGTGCTCAGTGGTGATCGCGCCAGTCGCCGCCAGCAGGCGTTCGCCACGACGGCGGCGCAGCGCACTGGAGCCGAGCACCGACTGCACATGCGGATTGCGAAGCCAGCGCGGCGGATTGAAGTCGTCGGCGTTCATGCATGCACGCCTCCGCGCGGTCAGGAATCCATCGCCGCGACGATGCGCGCGCGCGAGGTTTCGGCAATGAGGCGCCGGCCTTCCAGGTCGTGTGCGGCGATCGGCTCGAGGAAATGGATCTCGGCCACGCGCGCCGGTTCACCGAGCAGGCGCAGGAAGTTGGCGAAGAAGCTCTCGTGCGGCCCGAACGCGACCGTGGTCTGCGCGCTGCCGCGCTCGCCGTAGCGCAGCGCCACCGGTTGCACCGGCACGCCGGCCTCGACGCCGGCCTGGAAGATGCGGGCATGGAACGGGCCGACTTCCGCACCGCCCCGGGTGCGCCCTTCCGGAAACACGCCGATCGACCTGCCACTGCGCAGCCGCTGCAGCATCACCTGCAACACGCCGCCGAGCGATTCGGTGTTGCCGCGCTGGTGGAAGATGGTCTGCCCACGCGCGGCCAGCCAACCGATCAACGGCCAGCCGGCGATCTCCTGCTTGGCGACGAAGCCCATCACCCGCTGGCTGTGCAGCATGCTGATGTCGACCCAGCTGACGTGGTTGGCCACGAACACGCTCGGGCCATTCAGCGGCGTGCCGAAACGACGCAGGCGGAACCCGAAGATGCGCATCAGGTTGCCCTGCCACCAGCGGATCATCACCTGCTCCAGGGTGTCGTACGCGCCGAACCGGATATTGGCGAGCGGCGTCACCACGATGCACAACATCGTGGCCGGCAGGCCGATCAGGATATGCAGCAGTAGCAGCGGCACGCGGTACAGGTAACGGAACCAGCGCAGCGTGCCGCCAGCGTCGCGCGTGGCGGGCAGGGAAGACTCGCTCATTCGGGCAAGGTACCGGAAAACGTGGGAGGAAGCGCGGCTATTGTGGCAGCAGATGCCGCTCCGCGCAGTGCCGGCGATGGGTGAGCGTGTTCCAGTGGCGGCACATACCGGCTCTGTACGCCACGTAGAGCCGAGCTTGCTCGGCTGAAGCATCCCCCGGTGAAGTCTCAGCCGAGCAAGCTCGGCGCTACGGTCGGGACCGCGTCACCACTGCCAGGGTCAGCCGCGAGACGCAGACGCGGCGGCCGGCCTCGTCCTCGATCGTGATGTCCCAGACCTGGGTGCTGCGTCCGACATGCACGGCGCGCGCGGTCCCGGTCACGCGGCCTTCGGTGGCCGCGCGCAGGTGATTGGCGTTGATCTCCAGACCCACGCACATCTGCGTGGCCGGATCGACACACAGGTTGCCGGCGCTGCTGCCGAGCGTCTCGGCCAGCACCACCGAAGCGCCACCGTGCAGCAGGCCATAGGGCTGGCGGGTACGCGCATCGACCGGCATGGTCGCGCGCACCCAATCCTCGCCAGCCTCGGTGAACACGATGCCGAGGTGTTCGATCAGCGTGTTGCGACTGAGTTCATTGAGTTGATCGATGGAAACGGGGGCACGGAAGACCATGGGCTGCTCCGGACGTGAATTGGATATCGAGGCACCGTAGGAGCGCATTCTTCACAGAATCGGCACCAGGCCGGCACCGAACGCCGTCAGCATCCGCACCAGCAGCCACTTCGGGCCGACGTTGACCTCGGGGAAATCCCCCACCGCGACATAGCACTGGTGGAAATACGGGTCCTGCCGCTTGAGCGGGAACGGGCAATCCGGGCCCGGCTTGAATTCGTAGTTGGTGGCGTAGCGCCAGGGCCAGAAATCCAGCACCGGCAGCGCCTCGGACACCTTGCCGACGCTGTAGTTGAGCCCGCTGAGCACCGGCGGCTTCACCCGCGGCGCCACGGTCCAGGAATTCTCCGGCGAGATGTCGCGCTCGATGCTGGCCGCCAGCGCCTGCGCGAATGCCGGATCCTCGATCACCACCGCGCCTTCGGTGTTGTAGTTCTCGCTGCGCGGGTCGAAGTTGTGCGTGCCGACCACGCCGACCCGACGATCCACCACCAGCGACTTGGCATGCAGGCCCATGCGTGCGCCGTCACGGGTGACCGGCAGCGGCTTGTTGACCGCGCCGGTGCCCAGGAACGAAGGCCGCGTCTCGGTGCGCAGCAGGCGTCGATCCACCACGCTGCCGCCCTCACGCCCACTGCCACTGGCACCGCCGCTGCCGCGCACGGCGTTGCCGAACGCACTGCCGCCGATCACGCGGTTGTCGCGATGATTGCCGCCGTTCTCGCCGAGTGGATGCGGCAGCAGGTTCTCGTAATCGATCGGCGCGTTCAGCGGGAACGGCTTGTACTCGTAGATGTTGAAGCCCAGCTCGCGCAGGTTGCGCCGCTTGTACTTGTACGACAGCGCGTAGACGATCGGGTTGTCGGTCGAAGCCAGGCTGTTGGTCGCCACCACGATGTGCGGCGGATGCTCGTGCTTGCGCAGCTCGCGGAAGATCTGCCGTGCCGGATCGGACAGCACCAGGTACGGCGTCTGCAGGATCACTTCCTTCTGCGCACCGGCGATCAACCCGTCCAGTTCCGGCGCGGTGGATACCGCTTTGGCGTTGTGTTCCTTGCGATGCTTCTGCGGCAGGTCGGCGTAGTAGCGCACGCGCTGCACCGGCAGTGCGGTATCGACGAAGCGTTCGCGGACGAAGTCCGGATCGGCCGCCTCGGCGGCGACACGCGCGACCCGATCCGGGCGCTTGAAGGGTTCCGGCGGCATCGTCGGCACGCCCTGCTGCAACAGCATGCGGCCGACATCGTTGAGCCGCTCGGCCGGCACGCTGCGCTGCGCGCGCCAGAACGCGTCGAAATTGGCGGCCATCGCGCGCACCTCCGGGCCGGCGACGATCACGTCGCGATCGCGGAAGTTGTACTCGCTGTCCCAGTCGTAGTAATCGTCCTGGTAGTTGCGCCCGCCGACCACGCCGACCACGTCATCGATCACCAGCAGCTTGTTGTGCATGCGCTGGTTGAAGCGGCGGAAGCAGCACAGCACGCTGCCAACGTAGTCGAAGTAGCTGAGCTTGGCCTTGCCGAAGGTCGGGTTGTAGATGCGCAGCTCGAAGTTCTGGTGCGCGCCGGCCAGCGCGCCGAGGATGCGCAGGTCGGAGATCGCCGAGAGCTGGTCGATCAGCAGCCGCACCTTGACCCCGCGCCGGGACGCGTCGAGCAGCGCGTCCATCACCATCCGCGCGCTGTCGTCCTTGTCGAAGATGTAGGTCTGCAGGTCGATGCTGCGGGTGGCGGCGTGGATCAGGTTCAGGCGTGCGACCAGCGCCTCCTCGCCATGGTCGAGGAGGGTGGCGTAGTGGCGCGGGGTCTGTGCGGTGGACTGGGTGATCGCGCTACCGCCCAGCGCGCGCAGCGGCGAGGGTCGGGCACAGCGGTCGGGCTGGTCGCAATCGAGCGTGGTCTGGCGCGCGGCCACGGCGATCGCGGCGGCCTGGTTGCGCTGGGCGCTGGACAGGCTGGCGCAACCGCTGGCGAACAGCACGGCTGCCAGCATCAGGTACCGCAGCGGCGAACTCACGGTTGCGGCTTCTCCAGAAGGCGCGCGCGCAGTACGAAGGTCACCCTGTCACCCAGGGCCACCTGCCAGCTGTCCATTCCATAACGTCCACGCAGGACCGTACCGCGACTGATCACGTCGCAATCATAGCCCGGGCGGACACATTCCGCCGGCATCACCCTCAGCGTTTCCAGGTGGGTGACGCCCCGCAGCGTGAGGTTTCCGACGATATCGCCACCGTATTCGCCGATCGTCGGCGAATACGGCAGCGAGTCGAACTGCACCACCGGGTGATGCGCCACGTCGAAGAAATCCTCGCCGCGCATCCAGGCGGTGTAACGCGGCTTGCCGGGGATCTCGACCTGGTCGGTGAACATGCGCAGCTGGACCTGATGGCGGCCGTCCGGCAGCACCAGGATGTCACCGTCGAAGCGGTGGAACACCCCGACGATCTTCTGGCCGAAGCGGGTGCGGATCTCGAACCCGAACTGCGAGCGCTCCGGGTCCAGCGGCAACTTCTGCTGTGCCAGCGCCGACGGCGCCCAGCACAGCGCCAGCAGTGCCGCCGCCAGCCAGTGCCAGATGCTCCCTGCTGCCCGCAGGGGCAATCCACGCGGCGGTCCTGCGACGCCCCGGTGGATCGGGCTCGATGAGGCGCAGGCCGGCATCATGACGCAGTCGCAAGACGACATGCGCTGCCTCCTTCCCCGTGCTTCCCCTCAGATCCGGCATACCGCGGCTGGATCATGATCAAGCGCTCATGGCCACCAGAATGCGGTCAGGCGGGCGATGCCCGGTTCGATCGTCGCCTCCAGCGGCAGCGCCAGCAGCGCGATCGAGGCGGTCGGCATGCCGCGGTAGTCGCCGGTCTGGCCGCTGTGCATCAGCGCCGCCAGCCGTTCCAGGCCGGGGTTGTGGCCGACCAGCAGCAGCCGCTCGGCCTCGCGATGCTCATCGACGATCCCGGCCAGCGTGCCCGGGGTGGCCTCGTAGATACGTTCTTCGAGCCGCTGCTCGATGTAGCCGGTCAGCCCGAGCACCGCCTCGAGCGTCTCGCGGGCGCGTCGCGCCGGCGAGCACAGCACGCGGTCGGGCACCAGCCGCTGTTCACTCAGCCAGCGCCCGGCCGCCTCGGCCTCGGCCAGGCCGTGCGGGGACAGCGGGCGATCGAAATCGGCCTGGCCGGTGTCGGCCGGCTCGGCATGGGCGTGTCGCAGCAGAATCAGTTCGCGCATTGGGTTCTTCCAGACTCCAGATTCAGGCTTTGTCCAACCATGCCAGCAGCGGTTCCCAGTCCTGCTGGTGATCGCGGACCTGGGCGGAACGGTAATCGAACAGGCTGCGCCCCAGCCCGGCCAGCACCACGTAGGCCTGGCTGTCGCGCAGCTGGGCGACCAGCGGGTAGGGCCAGGCGCCGATCATCTCGACCGCCTGCTGGCTGGTCTGGGTCCACGGCTTGCTGCGGTTGAGCACCAGCCCGACCGGCAATTTGCGCTGGTGGACCCGCGGCACCTTGGCCAGGGTGTTGAGGAAACCGACGATCGCCTCGATGTCCAGCGCCGAGGCCAGCACCGGTACGACCACCGCGTCGGCCCGCTCCAGAAAGGGTTCCAGTTCTTCGGCCATCGCCCCGGCCGGGGCATCGATGATGAGCTGCTGGGTGTCCTCGGGAACCGATCCGAGCCACTTGCGCCTGCGGGTCGCGTCGACCGGCAGGACCGCCGATTCCAGCCCGGCGCGGCGCTCGGCCCAGCGCGTGGACGAACCCTGGGGATCGGCGTCCGCCAGTACCGTCCGCCTGCCCTGCAATGCCGAATGTGCCGCCAGATTGGTGGCGATCGTGGTCTTGCCCACGCCGCCCTTGGAGCCCGCCACCAGGAACGTCTTCATGCACGTCTCGCTTCCGGGAACAGGCTGGCAGCGTACACCGCGTGCCGGTGAGGAGGTAGTCGAGGATGATGACCGTCGTGCCCGGGGTCGAATCGACAAATGTCGATACACCCCGGATCGCTTGTTATCGTGGCGGCCCCTCGGGCGCGTCACCCTTTGCCCGGGCGGGTCTTGTTGGATCTGTCGGGGACGGGTGACATGCCCCAAGCAAGGGAGCCGCCGTGAGCGAACTGCAGGACCTGAGCGCGTTGATCCGCGCCAACACCCCACTGATCGTCATCGAGACCCAGGACGAGGGCCGGATCGTGGAGCTGTTCCGGCAGGCGCTGATGCAGGTGTGGCGCGCGCTGTATCGCTGGACCATCACCGAGGGCCTGCGCCGGATCGACCTGGACCGCGAGGACGAGCCGGTCGGGCCGCCCGACGCCAGTGCGCTGCTGCAGATGATCCGCCAGGCCGACCAGCGCGGCATCTACCTGATGCTCGACGTGCACCCGTACCTGGGCTACGCCAGCCACCAGCGCCTGCTGCGCGACATCATCCAGCGCCGCCACTGCGAGCCACATGTGCTGGTGATGATCGGCGCCAGGATCGAGCTGCCGCCGGAACTGGAACCGTTGGCGACCCGTTTCAATCCGCGCCTGCCCGACGCCAACGCGCTGCTGAAGATGCTGCGCGAGGAAGGCGCCGACTACGCCCGCGAGCACGGCGGCCGGCGCGTGGAAGTGGACAACGCCGCGGTCCAGCAGATCCTGCGCAACCTGCAGGGCCTGGGCCTGCCGGATGCGCGCCGGATCGCGCGCCAGTTGATCTTCACCGACGGCGCGCTCAGCCAGGACGACCTGCCGCAGCTGGCGAAGCTGAAGTTCGAACTGCTCAACCGCAGCGGCCACCTGCACTACGAGTACGACAGCGCGCGCTTTGCCGACGTGGCCGGCGCCAACCGGCTCAAGCGCTGGATCGGCCAGCGCCGCGCGGTGTTCGTGTCGGGCACCGCGCCGCCCGGACTGGACCCGCCGCGCGGCGTGTTGCTGCTGGGCGTGCAGGGCTGCGGCAAGTCGATGCTGGCCAAGGCCACCGCCGCCGGCTTCGGCGTGCCGCTGCTGCGGCTGGACTTCGGCACGCTCTACGACAAGTACCACGGCGAGACCGAGAAGAACCTGCGCTCGGCGCTGACCTCGGCCGAGCAGCTGGCGCCGTGCGTGCTATGGATCGACGAGATCGAGAAGGGCCTGGCCAGCGGCGGCGAGGACGGCGGCGTCTCGCGCCGGGTGCTCGGCTACCTGCTGACCTGGATGGCCGAGCGCAAGGCGCCGGTGTTCATCGTCGCCACCGCCAACCAGGTGCACGAGCTGCCCGCCGAGCTGCTGCGCAAGGGCCGCTTCGACGAGATCTTCTTCGTCGACCTGCCCACGCCGGACACGCGCGTGGAGTTGCTGCGCCTGCATCTGTCACGCCGTGGGCTGGACCCGGAAGGCTTCGCGCTACCGGCCCTGGCAGCAGCAAGCGATGGCTTCTCCGGCGCGGAGATCGAGCAGGCGATCGTCGCCGGCCTGTACGCCGCGCACGCCGAGCAGCGCCCACTCGACACCGACCTGCTGATGGCCGAGATCCGCGGCACCCGGCCGCTGTCGGTGATGATGGCCGAGCAGGTGCAGGCGCTGCGCGAGTGGGCTGCCGAGCGGACCGTGCCGGCTGATTGAGGCGATCGATTCCTTGCGGGCACGATGCTGGCCAGGGCGTGTCATCCGTGGTGAGGGGATCAGCTTGTGATTCCCGCACAGGCGGGAGTCGAAGTCACCGGGAAGCGACCCGGATCAACCCGCCAGCCGCCCCAGCAGCCACGCCCAGGCCGGCAGTGTCAGCAGCGAGAGCAGGATGCTGTAGCCGACCATCGCCGCGGCCAGGCGCGGGGCGAGGCGGTGCGAGATCGCCATCGCGGCGGCGGTGATCATCGTCGGCATCGCGGTTTCCAGCACGTTGGCCTGGAGCATCAGGCCATGCAGGCCGAGCGCCCATGACAACGGCAGCGACAATGCCGGCATCACCAGCAGTTTGAGCAGCAGGCCGACGCCGAGTGGCTTGAGTTCGTCGGCGGGCAGGCGCAGTTGCAGCGAGAAGCCCACTGCCAGCATCACCAGCGGCAGCATCGCGTCGGCCAGGCTTTTCAACGCCGCACCGATCCAGGCCGGCGGCTGCTCCGGCATCAGCGTGGCGGCGAACAGCAGCGCCCACAGCGGCGGGAAACGCAGCATCCGCAGCACCACCGCGCGCGTGCTCGGCGGCGTGTCGCCACCGTAGCGTGCCATCACATATACGCCAAAGGTCGACAACAACACGAACGTCCCGAACTGGTCGTACACCACGGCATACGGCAACGCGGGATCACCGAGCAGCGCGCGCACCATCGGATAGCCAATGAAGCTCGAATTGGTCAGCACCACGCACATCAGCAGCGCGGCGTGTTCCTCGCGACGGAAGCCGAACAGCCGCGTGCTCAGCCACACCAGGCCGGTCGCGACGATGGCCAGCAGCCACGGTGTCACCACGAGCCCGGCGAGCGTGGCGTCCAGATGCAGGCGCGGCACATAGGTCAGTACCGAGGCCGGCAGGCACACGTAGAGCACGACGCGATTGAGCACGTCGGCGGTGTTCTCCGGCAATGCGCGCAGGCGTGCGAACAGCAATCCCAGCGCGAGCATCGCCAGGATCAGGGCAAACGCATCGAAAGCCATGTCAGCCGTGCAACAACGGTCGATCGTGAGGGAAGCTCAGGATCGCATGCCCGCCACCATGGCGATCCACCGCTACGGCCACGCCGGCGGATTGGCCCGCCAGGCGGCCAGCACGTCGGCCAGTGCGGCGCGATCGGCATCGCTCCACTCCGGCAGCTGTGCGGCGACGCTGGCGGCATCGTTCCATTTGTCCGGCCAGGTGCGCATCGCCGCGGCGTACCACTGCAGCGCCTCGTCCTTGCGACCGGCCTGCCACAGACCGAGCGCGAGGGTCGGCGGCAGCCAGCCGGGGGCGCTTGGTCGGCCGCCGGTCAACAGACTCCATTGCTCGACGGCCCGGGCAGCATCGCCGGTGTGCAACAGGTCCCAGCCGTAGTTCCAGACCACGGTCCGATACTGCTGGCTGGTGCCAGGCAGGTTGGCGATCACTGTCTGATAGAGCTGCTCGCCGAGTTCGCGGCGACCGCTGCGGAAGGCGATGCTGGCCAGCTGCACGCGTGCCTCCACCGCGCGCGGATCACGCTGCACGATCGACGCCAACCGATCGACCACCGCATCGCCCTGGCCCGGAACGGCCACGATCGCGCGCGTGGTGGATTTGTCCTCGTCGAAGTAGAACTCCTTGGGCTTGGGCAAGCCCTGTGCCTGCGCCCCGAAGCAGACAAGCCCCAGCAGGGCCCACGGCAAAGCCCATGCATTTGAAACTTTCACGATGTCGTCCCCCTGAAAACCTGCAAGTAAAGCCTCCTCCCGGCCCCATCCTAGAACGTGTCACGCACTTTAAGAAGAGATACGTGGATGGCCGGCCGTGCAGCGCCTCCACTGCATGCCACCGACGGCCAGCCATCGAGAGGCGGGCTTCACACGCGTCTCGACATTCTTCACACGCTCCGACACGAACAGAGTGAGCACACGACCTCAAGGGAAAAAACGCGCGCTGTTACAATCGTGCAGCCGTTGTGGAAGCTCTTGGATGAGATTCCCACCCGCCACCCTACCGGGAACGCCATGACCAGCATCGCCGAACTCACGTCGCCTTCTTTTGCCAACACCCCGGCGCTCGGCACTCTGGATACCGACTACACGCTCGATCACAAGTACACCCGCACCGACGGGCGTATCTATCTGAGCGGCGTGCAGGCGCTGGTGCGGTTGCCGTTGATGCAGCGGCTGCGCGATGAAGCGGCCGGGTTGAACAGCGCCGGCTTCGTCAGCGGTTATCGCGGCAGCCCGCTCGGCGGCTTCGACCTGGAGCTGTGGCGTGCACGCAAGTACCTGGAAGCGGCCAAGGTGAAGTTCACGCCGGGCCTCAACGAGGACCTGGCGGCGACGATGGTGTGGGGTACGCAGCAGACCAACCTGTTCCCCGGCGCCACCGTCGATGGCGTGTTCGGCATGTGGTACGCCAAGGGCCCGGGCGTGGACCGCACCGGCGACGTGTTGAAACACGCCAATGCCGCCGGTACCTCGCCGCGCGGTGGCGTGCTGGCGCTGGCCGCCGACGACCATGCCTGCCGCAGCTCGACCCTGCCACACGGCAGCGAGGAGGAATTCGTCAGCGCGATGATGCCGATCCTCAACCCGTCGGGCGTGCAGGACGTGCTCGACCTGGGCCTGGTCGGCTGGGCGATGAGCCGCTACACCGGGCGCTGGATCGGCTTCAAGGTGATCGCCGAGACGGTGGAGTCGTCGGCTTCGGTGGACGTGGACCCGTTCGCGCGCCGGATCGTGCTGCCGGAGGATTTCGAACTGCCACCGGGCGGCTTGAGCATCCGCTGGCCGGATCCGCCGCTGGACCAGGAAATGCGCCTGCACCGTTATGCGGTCAAGGCCGCGCAGGCATTCGCGCGCGCCAACGGCGTGGACAAGGTGGTGATGGACGCGCCGAACGCGCGGCTGGGCATCGTCACCACCGGCAAGAGCTATCTGGACGTGCTGCAGGCGCTGGAATACCTGGGCCTGGACGAGCGTGCCTGCGCCGATATCGGCATCCGCCTCTACAAGGTCGGCATGACCTGGCCGCTGGAGCCACACGGCATCAGCGCGTTCGCGCGCGGGCTCGAAGACATCGTGGTGGTGGAGGAGAAGAAGGCCTTCATCGAGTCGCAGATGAAGGAGCTGTTCTACAACTGGCCGGCGGCCTGGGGCGCGCGTCCGAGCATCGTCGGCAAGTACGACGAGCGCGGCGAGTGGATCCTGCCCTCGACCGGTGAGCTGACCCCGGCCACCATCGCCGCGGTGATCGGCAAGCGCATCCAGCGCTTCTTCAGTACCGAATCGATCGTGCAGCGACTGCTGTGGATGGAGGAGAAGGAAGCGGAGATGACCCAGCCGCGCGCCAACTTTCCGCGCGTGCCGCACTACTGCTCCGGCTGCCCGCACAACACCTCCACGGTGGTGCCGGACGGCTCGCGCGCGATGGGCGGGATCGGCTGCCACTACATGGTGACCTGGATGGGCCGCCACACCGAAACCTTCACCCACATGGGCGGCGAAGGCGTCACCTGGTCGGGGCAGGCGCCATTCACCGACACGCCGCACGTGTTCCAGAACCTGGGCGACGGCACCTATTTCCACAGCGGCACGCTGGCGATCCGCCAGTCGATCGCCACCGGCGTCAACATCACCTACAAGATCCTCTACAACGATGCGGTCGCGATGACCGGCGGCCAGCCGGTGGACGGTACGCTGAGCGTGCCTGACATCGCCCAGCAGATGCGCGCCGAGGGCATCCACACCATCGCGCTGGTGTCCGATGAGATCGACAAATGGACGCGCCGGCGTGAGCTGTTCCCGGCCGATGTCGAGTTCCACGATCGCGCCGAACTCGACGAGGTGCAAAAGCGCCTGCGCGAGGTCAAGGGTGTGTCGATCCTGATCTACGACCAGACCTGCGCCACCGAGAAGCGCCGCCGCCGCAAGCGCGGCAAGCTGCCCGATCCGGCCAAGCGCACCGTGGTCAACTCGCTGGTCTGTGAGGGCTGCGGCGATTGCGGCGAGAAGAGTTTCTGCGTGTCGGTGCTGCCGAAGCAGACCGAGTTCGGACGCAAGCGCGATATCGACCAGTCCAACTGCAACAAGGACTTCTCCTGCGTGTCGGGCTTCTGCCCGAGCTTCGTCACCGTGCACGGCGGCCAGCTGCGCAAGGGCGAGAAGAGCGACGCGGCGACGTTGCTGGACAACCTGCCAGAGCCGGAATTCCGCAGCGATCTGTCGCGGCCCTGGAACATCCTGATCACCGGCGTCGGCGGCACCGGCGTGGTGACGATCGGCGCGCTGCTCGGCATGGCCGGGCACCTGGAGGGCAAGGGCGCAACCGTGCTCGATCAGACCGGTCTGGCGCAGAAGGGCGGCGCGGTGACCACGCACTTCCGCATTGCGCGCACCCCGCAGGACCTGCACGCGGTGCGCATCGCCGCGGGCGAAGCCGATCTGGTGCTGGGCTGCGACATGGTCGTGGTCAACGACTACTGGGCGCTGTCGAAGGTGCGCGCCGGGCGCTCGCAGGTCGTGCTCAACACCTACGAGGCGATGCCGGGCAGCTTCACCACGCAGCCGGACATGCGCTTCCCGGCGGCGGAGATCGTCGCCGGCGTGCGCGTGGCGCTGGGCGGTCGCGAGCCGTATCTGCTCGACGCCACCCAGCTCGCCACCGCGCTGCTCGGCGATGCGATCGCCGCCAACCTGTTCATGCTCGGCTATGCGTGGCAGCTCGGCCTGGTGCCGGTGTCGCTGGCGGCGTTGATGCGCGCGATCGAACTCAACGGCGCGGCGGTGGCGATGAACAAGCAGGCCTTCGCCTGGGGCCGGCTGGCGGTGATCGACCTGCCGGCCCTGCAGCAGGCGGCCGGGCAGCGCACCCCGGCCACGGCCGACGAGCATTCCGTGCCGGGTCTGCTGCCGAGCGAGCGCGAGAGCGGCGCGGCCCGCCTGGTTCAGCATCGTCCCGATCAGTCGCTGGACGAGCACGCGCCGCTGGACGACACCCGCCTGTCGCGCTCGCTGGACGAGTTGATCAACCGCCGCATCGCCTTCCTGACCGACTACCAGGACAGCGCCTACGCCGCTCGCTACCGCAACCTGGTCGAACGCGTACGCGCCACCGAAACACGCCGCGCGCCGGGCTCGACCGCGCTGACCGAGGCGGTGGCGCGCTACTACTTCAAGCTGATGGCCTACAAGGACGAGTACGAAGTGGCGCGGCTGTATACCAGCGGCGATTTCCAGCGGCGATTGCAGCAGCAGTTCGAAGGTGACTACCAGGTCCGCTTCCACCTCGCACCGCCGCTGCTGGCCAAGCGCGACGCGCACGGCCACCTGCTCAAGCGCGAGTACGGCCCGTGGATGTTCACCGCGTTCAAGTGGCTGGCGAAGTTCAGGAAACTGCGTGGCACCCGTCTGGACGTGTTCGGCTACACCGCCGAGCGCCGCAGCGAGCGCCAGCTGATCGCCGACTACGCCGTCACCGTGCAATCGCTGCTGGACAAGCTCGACGCCGACAACGTCGGCCTGGCCGCGCAGATCGCCGCCATTCCCGAACACATCCGCGGCTATGGCCACGTCAAGGAAGCGCACCTGCAGGAAGCCAAGGCACGCGAGGCCGCGCTGCTGGCGCAATGGCGCAATCCGAAGGCGTTGCACATCGTGCAGGCGGCTTGAATCGAGGACGACGCATACATGTCGGCGTTCGTTGACATTCAGTCAATGTAATCGAATGGTTACTTTTCGTCCCTTGCCGATGAGGCGCATTATCGACGCATGGCGAGGACATGTAAGCGTTCGAATACATTGCCCCGATGTCGTCGTTCGTCTACATTGTGGCCATGAGCATCCTGCAGACCCCCGGCGATATCGGCAACGCGATCCGGCGCCAGCGCAAGGCCCTGGGCTGGGATCAGGCAAGGCTCGCCCATGAGATCGGTGTAAGCCGGCAATGGATCATCGATATCGAGAAGGGCAAGGCGCGTGCGGAACTGCAACTGGTGCTGCGCGCACTGCACGTACTTGACCTGCGATTGAGCGTGACCACGCCCATGGATGCTGCAGCGAACCCAGCCGCAGCATTCCATCCCACGACGCCGACTGCCAGCGTGGACATCAACGCGATCCTGGACCGATACACGCACCACCGGATCGTGGAACCGCATACCTACCGAGTGCAGGAAGCAGCCGTCTCGCCGGACCGAACCGTGGCTGGGCAAGGCCCGGCAGATACGAAAGCAACGCTGCCGCCCTCGCGCACAAACAAGCACCTCCCCGGCAAGCCTCCAGCCAAGCCCGGGAAAAACACGCAATGACATTGCGTGTCCTGCTTGCAGACCGTGTCATCGGCGCGCTCGATGCCGACAGCCACGGCCGCCCGACGTTCGCCTACGAACGTGACTGGCAGGACGATCCTTCCGCCATCCCGCTCTCGCTCAGCCTGCCACTCGGCCGCGACCGACATCCGCCAGACACCGTCGCGGCCGTGCTGTGGGGTCTGCTTCCGGACAATGAGCACACGCTGCAGCGATGGGCTTCGCGATTCCAGGTTTCGCCACGCAACCCACTGGCATTGCTGTCGCATGTCGGCGAGGACTGCGCCGGTGCAGTGCAGTTTGTGGACGAGACGCGCCTGAGCGAAGTTCTCTCCGGCGCAGCCGATCAAATCGAGCCGCTGTCCGAGGACGGAGTCGCCATGCGATTGCGGCGCGTGCGCCAGGACGTCGGTGCCGGGCGCCAACCCGACGACGTTGGTCAGTTCAGCCTGGCCGGCGCGCAGGCCAAGATCGCCTTGCTCAAGACCGGGAGTGGCTGGGCCATTCCCGCCGGCCGCATCCCCACGACCCACATCCTCAAGCCGCCGAGCGGGGAGTACGACGGCTTCGTTGAGAACGAGCTGTTCTGCCTGCGTCTGGCGCATCGGCTCGGCCTGCCCACGGCCTGGAGCGAAGCCTTGCGTTTCGGCGAGGAAATGGCGATCTGTGTCGAACGCTACGATCGCCTCCATCACGGCGATGCTTGGTTGCGCATCCACCAGGAGGACTTCTGCCAGGCGCTGGGCGTCATGCCCCAGATCAAGTACCAGAACCAGGGTGGCCCGAGCGCTACCGATCTGGCAGGCGTCCTGTGGAGTTATTCCTCGCAACCGCGCAGAGATGTCGAAACGCTGTTCCAGGCACTGGTATTCAATTACCTGGCCGGCGGTACCGATGCACACGCCAAGAACTACTCGCTCCTGCTCGGCCAAGGCGGTCAAGTTCGGTTGGCGCCGCTTTACGACATCTCCAGCGCGCTGCCTTACCCACAGCTGCAGCAGCGCAAGATCAAGCTGGCGATGAAAGTCGGCAGCCACTACCGCTGGTGGGATATCCGTCCCAGCGACTGGATCGCACTGGCGGCGGAAATGCGCCTGGACAAGGACCAGATGCTGTCCTGGATCATGTCTACCGCCGGCATGCTTCCCGAGCTGGCTCACGACCTGGCGCTGACACTTCACGAGGAGGGAATCGATCACCCGATCCTCGATCGTTTGCTGCAAGCCATCGCAGCCGCCTGCCATCGTACCCTCAAGCTTTTTCAGGCGGCCCTTGCCGATACCTGAAAATTCCGTGGCTTCTCACGGTCACGATGCACGCAACAACCGCAGCCCCACCCAATTGCGCGGATCATTCCAGCCATGGGTCACGCGTAGCCCGGCGATCGCAGCCAGCTCGGCGAAGCGGGTATCGCTGTACTTCTGGCTGTATTCGACCTGCATCGACTCACCGTCCTCGAAGCGGAAGCTGCGGCCGGCCACGTGCACGGTCTGCGCGCGTTGGCTGACCAGGAATGTTTCCACGCGTTCGCGTTCGATCACGTACACCGCGCGATGCACGAAGCCTTTCAGGTCGAAGTCGCTGCCGATCTCACGGTTCAGGCGCAGCAGCAGATTGAGGGTGAAGCGCGCGGTGACGCCGGCCGCGTCGTTGTAGGCGGCCTCGATCAGCGCCGGTTCCTTGATCAGATCGATGCCGATCAGCGAGACGCCCTCGCGTCCCATGCTCCTACGCATCGCATCCAGCAGGCGCACCGCCTCGGCATCGGTGAAGTTGCCGAGCGTGGAGCCGGGGAAGAACATCAACATGCGTCGTGCATGCCGCTGCGCATGCGGCAGTGCCAGCGGGCGGGTGAAGTCACCGCACACCGGCAGCATCTCCAGCTGCGGGAAACGTCGCGACAGGCGCATGGTGGCATCGAGCACCGCCGTGCGCGAAATCTCCACCGGCGTATACGCCACCGGATCGGCAAGTCCTTCCAGCAGTCGTCGCGTCTTGCGCCCGCTGCCGCTGCCGTACTCGACCACGTGCGTGCCGGGGCCGATCGCCTGCGCGATCGCCGGCATGCGCGCCTCCAGCAACTCCAGCTCGGTGCGGGTCGGGTAGTACTCCGGCTCGCGGGTGATCGCTTCGAACAGGCGCGAGCCCTCGGCGTCGTAGAAATACTTGGACGGCAGGCGCTTGGGGCTACCCGCCAATCCAGCGACCACGTCGGCGGCGATATCGCTCGACGGTGGATGAAGATCGGTCAACACCACGCGTGTGTGCTGCCTCACGACAGCAGGCGCGTTCATGGCAGATCCTTGGCCAGGCGCACGCCGGTGAACTGCCAGCGCGCATCGGATGGGAAGAAATTGCGATAGCTGGCACGGACGTGATCGCGCGGCGTCGCGCAGCTGCCACCGCGCAGCACCCATTGCGCGTTCATGAACTTGCCGTTGTATTCGCCCAATGCGCCGGGCCATGGCTTGAAGCCGGGGTAGGGCAGGTAGGCACTGCCGGTCCATTCCCAGACATTGCCGTAGAGCTGTTGCAGGCCGGCATCGCTGGTCGTCACCGACAACGGGTGCAGCGCATCGTCCTCGACGAAATTGCCGTTCACCTGCATGCCGGTGGCGGCTTGTTCCCACTCGGCCTCGCTCGGCAGCCGCGCGCCGGCCCAGCGCGCGAACGCATCGGCCTCGAACAGGCTCAGGTGGCACACCGGCGCATCCGCATCACGTTCGCGCCAGCCGGCCAGTGTGAATTCGCGCAGACCGTCCACGTGCCAGTACAGCGGCCGTTGCCAGCCTTGCGCCTGCACGGTCGTCCAACCCTCGCTGAGCCACAGGGTCGGCGTCACGTAACCGCCGTCATCGACGAAATCCTGGTATTCGCGATTGCTGACCGGACGGCTCGCCAACGCGTGCGCCGGCACCATCACGCGATGACGCGGCGATTCGTGGTCGTAGGCGAACGCGCTGGCAGCCGGCCATGCGGCCGCACCGATCTGGGCGATGCGTTCACCGCGTGGCAGCCAGCGCAGCGTGGAGGTGCCGGCGTGTCGGGATTTCAGGTCGTCGCGATACGCCGGCTGCAGCGGATTGCTCCACAACGCGTGCTTGATGTCGGTCAACAGCAGTTCCTGATGCTGCTGCTCGTGCTGGATGCCCAGCTGCAATGCGTCGAGCGCCTGCGTTGTGAGTACGCCGCGTTGCAGACGCTCGATCACGGCAGCTTCCACCGCGGCGCGGTAATCACGCACCTGCGCCAGCGACGGCCGCGACAGCAATCCGCGACGCGGCCGTGCATGCGCCGGGCCGATGCTCTGGTAGTAGCTGTTGAACAGAACATCCCAGGTCGGCGCGAGCGGCCGATAGTGCGAATCCGAACGCAACACGAAACGCTCGAAAAACCACGTCGTATGCGCCAGATGCCATTTGGCCGGACTGGCATCGTCCATGCTCTGCACCATCGCATCCTCGGCACTCAATGGTGCGGCCAGTTGCGTGGTCAAGCTGCGTGTCTGCAGGAAGGCGTCGAGCAGCATGGCATCGCGCTGGCCGTCGCGTGGATCGGAAACCGTGGGAATCGAATGCATGCCTGCATGCTTGGGCAGCAGGTGTGAACACACCGTCAGCGCGGCGCCTGTTCATCACTATGTTTCAGACGCGATGCTCCAGAAATGTTGAAACACGCGATCGCGGTCATGGTTTCCGCCTTGCCAGTCATCCGGCTGTGCGAAAGCCCATCACGAATGACAATCCAAGAATGGCAATCCAACGCGGATTTGTTCGAGGCTTCCTTAACGCGGCGGCGCCAATAATTCCTTCGCGCTGAGATAACCGTCGCCGTCGGCATCCTGCTTGTGGAAGCGCTCGGTCAGCATCGCGCGGTGCTGCGCGCGCGTCACCGGTTTGCCTTGGCCGCCAGGCAACTCGCCGGCATCGAGCACGCCATCGTGATTGCGGTCACGTTGATCGAAGGCGTAGGTCATCCAATCCAGGTATTCATCCAGGCTGATGCGACCATCGCCATCGCGATCCATGCGTCGCAGGTATTCGCCGGTATCGGTGACCTGTGCCGCGACGGTACCGGCCAAGACCAGCGTCAGCAGCGCCCAGTACGACGAACGCCGCACAAGGCGGCGTCCGGCGGTAATGCGTGGATCGGGTGTCATGCGGTGCGCAGCGCGTAACCCTTGAGCCGCTCGGCATAGGCCTGCAGCGCAGCAATGCCGCTGGCCTCGGCCTCGTGGCACCACTGCTGCAGGTTGCGCAGGCGCTCGGCCGCATCGTGACTGCGCGCTTCCAGCAACGTCGACAGGCGTGCGCGGTATTCGACCAGGGTCCGCATGCGCGGCCGTTGTTCGACCCAGGCGCGCAGTTGCTCGCGCGCGTCCGGCTTGAGCCAGCGGCCGTCGTCGACCAGGCCCTTGCGCAGGCGCCGCGGCAGCAGCTGGCGCAGCTTGGCGCCGGCGGCGGCGGCTTCTTCCTTCAATGCCGGCGTGAATACGTTGCGCTGGTAGTCGGTCATCGCCAGGAAGCGGTGCGAGAGCAGCGCGCGCAGCGTGTCGGCATCGGGCACGGCGATGTTCGGGCGGATGTCGAGCTTGGGCGCCACGCGCAGCACCTTGGCCAGGCGCAGCGGTTCCAGCATGCGGATCGCAGCCCAGCCGATGTCGAACTCCCAGCGCCGCATCGAGAAGCGCGCCGAGCTGGGGAAGGCATGGTGGTTGTTGTGCAGTTCCTCGCCGCCAATCCAGAACGCCCATGGCGTCAGGTTGGTGGAGGTGTCGGCCGAGGCGAAGTTGCGGTAGCCCCACCAGTGGCCAAGGCCGTTGACCACGCCAGCGGCCCAGAACGGGATCCACGCCATCTGGATCGCCCACAGCGCCACGCCGGGCAGGCCGAACAGCAACGTGTTGATCGCAAACAGCAGCACCGGGCCGAGGTTGGCGTGCGGGGTGTAGAGGTGGCGCTCGATCCAGTCGTCCGGCGCGCCCTTGCCGTACTGCTCGATGTCGCTGCGCATCGCGCGCGCTTCGCGGTACAGCTCCACGCCGCGCCAGAACACCCGGCTGATGCCCTTGGTCTGCGGGCTGTGCGGATCCTCCTCGGTCTCCACCTTGGCGTGGTGCTTGCGGTGGATCGCCACCCACTCGCGGGTGATCATCGAGGTGGTCAGCCACACCCAGAAGCGGAAGAAGTTGGCCAGCGCCGGATGGAAGTCGACGCCGCGGTGCGCCTGGCTGCGATGCAGGTACAGCGTCACCGCGAAGATGGTGATCTGGGTGAAGACCAGCAGCACCGCGAGCATGCCCCACCAGCCCGGCGCGAGCAGGCCGCCGACGAGGAAGTTGATGATCGGGTCGAACAGCATGGCGGGGCTCCTTGTCGACGGGCGGCGCGGGTGGCACTGGGTGGAGACATCATGGGGCGATTGGCGGCAAACTTCACCCGTCGCCGGCGTATGTCGTTCAGGCGATCCCTCACGATGCCGCCAGACTCCGCATTCATGTCCGTAGCCGCCCATGCCGTCGCCGTTTCACCCGCTCTGATCGAACTCGACCACGCCAGCGTGATGCGCGGCCAGGTCAAGGTGCTGCACGAACTCAGCCTGCGCATCGACGCCGGCCAGCACACCGCGATCCTCGGCCCCAATGGCTGCGGCAAGTCGTCCTTCATCAAGCTGATCACCCGCGAGCTGTATCCGCTGGCGCGCGCCACCGGCGAGGCGCCGGTACGGGTGCTGGGGCAGACCCGCTGGCAGGTCGACCGGCTGCGCTCACAGCTGGGCATCGTCACCGGCGACCTCAGCGTCAACCTCGCCGACATGCCGGGGCTGACGGTGGAAGACGCGGTGCTGACCGGGTTCTTCGCCAGCTATGTGGTGCCGGCCCACCGCGAGGTCAGCGAGACGATGCGCGAGCGTGCCCGCGAGGCACTGGCACTGGCCCGGGCATTGCCGCTGCTGCATCGCCCCTACGCCGAGCTGTCGGCCGGCGAGACCCGGCGCGTGCTGATCGCGCGGGCGCTGGTCAACCGCCCGCAGGCACTGCTGCTGGACGAGCCGTCCACCGGGCTGGACCTGATCGCCCGCCAGCATCTGGTCGAGACCATGCGCCACCTCGCCCAGCAGGGCATCACGCTGGTGCTGGTGACCCACCACATCGAGGAAATCGTGCCGGAGATCACGCGGGTGATCCTGCTGCGGGGCGGCCGCATCTTTGCCGATGGCGAACGCGATGCCTTGCTGACCGATGAGAAGCTTTCGGCGGTGTTCGACGGCCCGATCCGGGTGCAGTGTGAGGATGGGCGTTATTCGGCGGTGGCGGGCTGATAGCTGCCCATATGGGCCGGTGATCCTTTGTGGGAGGGACTTCAGTCCCGATGCTTTACCGATAGCTTCTGTCGGGACTGAAGTCCCTCCTACAAAGGCTGAAGCCACTCTGCCAGGCTCGCCCACATCGAACCTAACCCGGCCTTTCCTTCTCCCGTTTCAAGAACACATCCAGCCAACATCCATGCCCTCTGCCCGCCTGCGCACTATCGCCCTGTCCTCTCTGTTCGCAAGCCTGGCGCTGACCGGTTGTTCGAGCACCCCGCACACCACCGCCGGCAGCGCGCACGAAGGCGAGGCCAAGGCGATCGGCTACCTCGCCGCCAACGCGGTGCCCGACAGCCTGGCGCTGGTGCCGCCACCGCCGGCGGCCGGATCGGCCGGTTTCGCGCTCGACGAAGCCGTGAGCAAGCAGGCGCTGGCGCTGCGCGGCACACCGCGCTTCGTGCAGGCCACCCGTGACGCCGACCTGAGTTTCCCGGCCGGGGCCGACCACTTCGCCTGTGCGGTCGGGGTGCCGATCGACCGTCAACACACGCCACATCTGTACACCTTGCTGGAACGCAGCCGCATCGACGCCAGCGCGGCGACCAAGGCCGCCAAGAACCACTACCAGCGCCCGCGTCCGTTCATGCTCAACGATCAGCCCACCTGCACGCCGGACGATGAAGCCGGACTGCGCAAGAACGGCTCGTATCCGTCCGGGCATACCTCGATCGGCTGGGCCTGGGCGCTGATCCTGAGCGAGATCGACCCGACGCATGCCGATGCGATCCAGGCGCGCGGGCGCAATTACGGCGAGAGCCGGCTGGTGTGCAATGTGCACTGGCAGAGCGACATCCTCGAAGGCCGCTTCATGGGCGCGGCCACGGTGGCACGGCTGCACGACGATGCCGCGTTCCGCAGCGACCTGGCGGCGGCACGCAAGGAAATCGCCGCCGTCCGCGCGCAGGGCTTGAAGCCGGCGCAGGACTGCGCGGCCGAGACCGAGGTGCTGAAGGTCCGCCCCGACAGCGCGCTGTAACAGATTTCGTAGGAGCGGCTTCAGCCACGATGAGGCTCTACCGGGAAAGCCCCTCGCGGCTGAAGCCGCTCCTACGGAACCCGGTTGCTCATGAGGTGGCGCCCCCTGGAGCGTCTCCACATGGCATCAGCATCGTCTAGAGTCATCCGCTCCCCTCCGCGTGCGAACCGAATGAAGCTGCAGCAACTGCGCACCCTGCTCACCGTCCAGGAGACCGGCAGCCTGCAGGAGGCTTCGCGGGTCCTGCACGTCACCCAGCCGGCGCTGAGCCGGGCGATCAAGGAACTGGAAGCCGAGCTGGGGGTGATGCTGCTGGTGCGCAGCAACCGCGGCGTGACCCTGACCGCCTACGGCGAGCGCCTGCTGGTGCATGCGCGGCATGCGCTGGAAGACCTGCGCCGCGCACGCCAGGACATCGAGGAGATGAAGGGCCAGGCCAATCGCGACATCGCGATCGGGGTGACCTCGGCCACCGCTGCGCTACCGCCGGTGCGCGGGGCGATCAGCGCGTTCCTGGCCGCGCACGGACGTACCCGCCTGCACGTGCGCGAACTGCGTCCGGCGCAGATCCTGGCGGCGCTGCGCGAAGGCGCGCTCGATTTCGGCCTGATCTCGCAGTTGCCGGCGCAGCCCTCACCGCTGCAATGGGAACTGATCTGCCGGCTGCCGACCCAGATCCTGGCCGGCGTCCGGCATCCGCTGCGCAACGCGCGCAGCCTGCACGAGCTGCATGGCGCGCACTGGCAGACCGCCGACGACCCGGAAGACCCCAACTCGGTGTTCTACCAGTTGTTCCAGCAGAACGGCCTGCCGCTGCCGGAGCGCATCACCGAATGCTCCTCGCTGCTGCTGAGCAGCCACCTGCTGACCGAGAGCGACACCATCGCGCTGCTGGCGCGGATGAGCTACGAACCAGGCGTACTGCCCAGCCTGGCGATCAATGAGCACCTGCAGGCGATCGAGATCGCCGAACCGGTGCCCGATGCCTACGTCGCGATGGTCTGCGTCGACCACGCGCTGCTGACCGGCAATGCCGCGCGTTTGTTCGAGCTGTTGCACACGGCGCTGATCAAGCGGTACCCCCGATTTGGGTGATTCGGGATTGGGGATTGGGGATTCGTAAAAACGAAAACCCCCGCCAAACCCGCTTTTGCGAATCCCCAATCCCGAATCCCGCCCACGCCTACAGCGTGGGCTTCCCTTCGCTCTTATAGACCTTGCCGCCCTTCATCACGAACTGCACCTGCTGCAGTTGCTTGATGTCAGCCAGCGGGTCGCCCGGCACCGCGATGATGTCGGCGTAGCGGCCCGCCTGCAGCGTGCCGATGTCGGCGCTCGCGCCGATCAGCTCGGCGTTGTTGCGGGTGCCGATCACGATCGCGTCCATCGGCTTCACGCCGGCGTTCTCGACCATGTACTGGAACTCGCGGGTGTCGCTGCCGAACGGCGCCAGCCCGCCGAAGTTGTCGCTGCCGGCGCCGAGCTTCACGCCGGCCTTGTAGGCGGCGGCGACGTTGTGGTCGAGCACCGGCGTCACCGCCATGGTCTTTTCGGCCACGCCCGGCGGAAGCTTTTCCGGGTGCGCCTTGGCGATCGCGTAGATGTCGTGGCCGACGGTCTGGGTGCCGACCATGAAGGTGCCGTGCTGCTTCATCAACGCATAGGTCTGCGCGTCGGCGAAGGTGCCGTGCTCGATCGAGTCCACGCCCAGCCGCACCGCGTTCTCGATCGCCTGCTTGCCGTGTGCGTGCGCGGCCACCTTCATGCCCAGCGCATGCGCGGTGTCGACCACCGCCTTGATCTCGGCATCGCTCATCAACTGCGCGTTGGGATCGTCGCCCTCGCTGGCGACGCCGCCGCTCGGCGCGATCTTGATCAGGTCGGCGCCCTGCTGGTGCATCCAGCGCACCGCGCGCACGGCCGAATCGGGACCATCGACGACACCGTTCTTCCAGTCGCCCGGATGATCGCCCCATTCCGCCGACATGCCGTTGCTCGGATCCATATGCCCGCCAGTCGGGCCGAGTGCCTGCCCCGACACCCACAGGCGCGGGCCGGGGATGGTGCCCTTGGCAATCGCGCGCTTGAGCGCGACCACCACGGTGACGTCGGCAGCGGCCACATCACGTACCGAGGTGACGCCGGCCAGCAGGGTCAGCCGCGCGTTCTCCACCGACTGCAGCGCGGTCGCCGCGGCGGTGGTGCGCTGTGGTGGATCCAGGTTGGAGGAGGTGATGTGCAGGTGCGCGTCGATCAGGCCGGGCAGCACCGTGCCGTTCGGCAATTCGATCACCTGCGCGCCGGGCACCTCGACATAGCCATCCTGGATCGACTGGATGCGCTGGTCGTGGATCACGATCGAGACCTTCTCGCGCGGTGCCGCGCCGGTGCCGTCGATCAAGCGCCCGGCGTGGATCACCACATCGCCGGCCCAGGCCGGCGAGGCCAGCAGCGCCAGGCAGGTCGCCAGCACGCGGCGACGGGGATGGTAGGACTTGGTCTTCATCAGCATCCTCAGAAGTTGTATTGCAGGTCCACGCCGATGGTGCGCGGGGTCAGGCTATAGGCCATGCCCTGCGGATAGAAGGCGGTGTTGTAGTTGGCGGTGACCACGGCGAAGCGGTCGAACAGGTTGTTCGCATACAGATAGGCGCTCCAGCGTCCATCGGTCGTCTCCACGCCCACGCGTGCGTTCACCGTGGTGTAGTCGCCGAAGCGTGCGCGCGCCGGATCGGTCGGGCGGAAGGTCGAATAGGCCTCGCTGACGTAGCTGCTGTCCAGCCGCGCCATGCCGTCCAACGTGCTGCTCAGCGACCAGCGCCAGCTGCCGTAGAGGCTGGCGGTCAGGCGCGGGATGTACGGGATGCGATCACCCTTGCGACCCAGCGTGCTGGTCACCTGCAAATCGTTGTTGATCTGATCGGCGACCAGCTTGGCGTCGATGTAGTTGGCGGTGGCGCCCAGCTCCAACCCCGCCAGCGGCCGGTAGGTCAGCTCCCACTCGCTGCCGCGCATGCGCGCCTGGCCGGCGTTGGTGAGAAAGCCGTAGGAGCCATTGGCGGTCACGCCGGTGATCTGCATGTCCTTCCAGTCGATCTGGTACAGCGCCGCGTTCAGACGCAGGCTGTCGTCCAGCCAGCTGGTCTTGGCGCCCAGCTCGTAGTTCCACAGGCTGTCGCTGCGGTACGCAGTAAGCGCCTCGCTCAACCCGATCACCTGATTGGCGCCGCCCGGACGCATGCCGTCGGCGACGGTGGCGTAGAACATCAGCCCCTTGCTGGCGTGATAGGCGAGGTTGAGCTTCTTCAGCCAGCCGCTCTCGTCGGCCTTGACCGAGGACAGGCTGCGCAGCGGCGCGCCGATCAACGCCATCGGGATGTCGATGTAGCCGGTCACCAGCTTGTCGTAGCGGTAGTAGCGCAGGCCCAGCGTCGCATCGAACTTGTCGGTGGCATGCCAGGTGGTTTCGCCGAACACCGCCTGCTGCTTGAGCTGATCGTAGATGTGTCGACGCATGACCAGCTGGTACGGCGTGAGCGCCTCGCCGGTGGCCGCATTGGCGCGTGCGATCTCGCTGAACAGGCCGTTGCGGCGGTTCTCGGCGAACACGCCGGTGGTCCAGTCCAGCACCTCGTTGCCATTGGACGCCAACCGCCACTCGTTGGACCAGTTGCGGGTGGTGCCCGAATACAGCAGCACCGCCGGGCTGAGGCTCTGCAGATAACTGCGGTAAGCCGGCAGCGCCGCCGCGTACAACTCGAACAGCTGGGTGGTATCGATGCTGTAGAGCGAGGTGCGATCGAAATACGAGCTGACGCCGGTCAGCGTGGCCCAGCCCAGATCCCAGTTGAGGGTGACGTTGGAGATGTGGGTGTGGTCCTCGTACGGCGCCAGCGTGCGCGCGACCGAGGCGTAGCGCACGCCCGAGCGGGGCGACCAGAACGCCGGGCCGGCTTCGGTGTTGCTGCTGGAGAAGCTCGCATCGATGGTCAGATCGTCGGTCGGCTTGTAACGCAGCATCAGCCGGCCGCCTTCGCGATCGGCATCGTTGACGTTGTCCTTGCCGAGGTAGGTGTTGTCGATGTAACCGCCGCTGTGGCCCTTGTAGAGCACCGCGCGCACGCCCAGCACGTCCTTGATCAGCGGCAGGTTGAGCATGAGATGGGTGTTCCAGGACGGATCGCCGCCCTCGGTCACCGCGTAGCCGGTCTGGACCTTGCCGGCGAAGCTGTCCAGCCACGGCTTCTCGAAGATCACCCGCACCGAACCGCCCATCGAACTGGAGCCATACAGCGTGCCTTGCGGGCCGCGCAGCGCTTCGATCCGCTCGACGTCGAACAGGTCCAGCTCCGGGCTGCGCCCGCCGGCATCGTTGGTGGTCCCCATCGTGCCGCTGACCGGGGTTTCGTCGTAATACAGGCTGGTGGTGGCCTCGCCGGTCGAGTAGATGCCGCGCATCGACAGGCGCGAGGCACCCGGCCCGTTGTCCTGCACGCTCAGGCCGGGCACCAGCCGGGCGTAGTCCTTCACGTCGACCGCACCGGTGTCCTTCAGCGTTTCAGCGGTGATCGCGGTCACCGCCAGCGGTGTGTCCTGCACGCTGGTGGCGCGCTTGGTCGCGGTGATGGTGATGGTGTCCAGGGTGATGCCCGCACTTTGTGGCTGCGCGCCGTCAGCGGATGGCGCCTCCTGCGCGGCGGCGACAACGGGCAGCAGCCCAAGCGCGGTACACAACGCCAGGCGGGTAGGACGGAGCAGACAACGCGAACGATGACGGGCCAGCATGGGAATTCCTCGCACAGGTAGGGGGCGGCGGGGACAGCGCGGACAATAGGGGATCCCGCCAATTCACCGGCGATGAAAGAACGATCGAAGATTTTCCCCGTGGCATCGCGGCACTTGGACATCCGCGACGATATGTCCAGCCCGAGCATGCCCCGCAAGTCCAGTGTCAGCCAATGCAGATTTTCTGATTGGCATGACTTCTGGTTATCACCAGATTTGCCTGTTAAGTCGGCGTGAAGAGGCTTAAATGGCCCCAGACCGTGGTCATGACCGGGAAGAGCGCTGAAGACCCCGCCCGATCCAGGCATCACCATCAGATTTTTTAATCACGGCCGCCGAATAACCTGACATACCGGGCCCGCCTGTGCGGGTGCGATCGCGAGCGCTATGCTGCCCGCCCGCCCCCTCCGCATTCACCGATGAAACCGCTTCGCCTGTCGCTGGCCCTGCTCACGTTCGCCCTGCTGGGCGCCTGCGCGCACGACGCGCCGCGACCGGCCGCCGCCACTCCGCCGCCGCAGATACAGAACACCAAGCCGGTGAAGATCGGCATCGCCCTCGGCGGCGGCGCCGCCAAGGGCTTCGCCCACATCGGCGTGATCAAGATGCTGGAAGCCAACGGCTTTGCCCCGGCGGTGGTATCCGGCACCAGCGCCGGCAGCGTGGTCGGCGCGCTCTACGCCAGCGGCATGGACGCCTTCCAGATGCAGGAAAAGGCCGTGGCGCTGGACCAGACCAGCATCCGCGACGTGCGCCTGTTCTCCGGCGGTCTGGTGCAGGGCCAGAAGCTGCAGGACTACGTCAACCAGCAGGTCGGCGGTAAATCGATCGAGAAGCTCGCCAAGCCGTTCGCCGTCGTCGCCACGCGCCTGGAGGACGGCGAGCGCACCGTATTCGTGCGTGGCAACACCGGTCAGGCGGTGCGCGCATCGAGCAGCATTCCCGGCGTGTTCGAGCCGGTGACGATCGGCCAGTACCACTACGTCGACGGCGGCGTGGTCAGCCCGGTACCGGTGGACGCCGCGCGCCAACTAGGCGCCGAGTTCGTCATCGCCGTGGACATCTCCAGCAAGGCCAACGGCAAGAATCCCGGCGACCTGCTGGGCACGGTCAACCGCTCGATCGCGATCATGGGCCAACGCCTGGGCGAAGCCGAACTCAAGCGCGCCGACATCGTGATCCGCCCGAAGGTACTCGACATCGGCGCCGCCGACTTCACCCAACGCAACGCTGCGATCCTGGAAGGCGAACGCGCCACGATGGCCGCCATGCCACAGATCCGCGCCGCGATCGCACAACTGCAGTCCCAGCGCACCGACGCAGCACGCACCGCCGCCCAACAGGCCGCCGAAGCCGCGTATCGCGACTGCCTGGAAAACCGCTCAAGGCTGAGCAAGCTGATGCGCCGCGATGGTGATTGCGCAGTGGCGCCCGGCAACTGAAGAACGCAACGACCGCAGCAGACTGCGGTTGATCTTGCTGTTGCTGTTGCTGTTGCTGTTGCTGTTGCTGTTGCTCGTGATTTTGCTTTTTCTTTTGACTTCCCGGGGCCCCCATCCGCAGCGACGGAGCCAGCGGGAAAAACCCGAAGGGCGACGCACATGGATGTGCGTCGTTTTCTGCCGCGGCATGGATGCCGCGTCAGAAAATCCCGCTGGCGGAGTGAACCCGCAGCGCAGCGAAGGGCGCGAGGACTGGGGCGTGTTTCTTTGGGTTACGTTTCTTTGCACGAGCAAAGAAAGGTGACTCGCTCCGAAGGAGCGAAAGCCTTGGCTGTTGCCTTTGCCTTTGCTGTCACAGCAACTTCAAACCTAAGAAGCAACGTCCATGGATCTCCGCTCTCGCGGGGATGACGGTAGAGAGATGGCAGAGGACGGCAGATAGATGGAGCGGAAGTCACTGGGTCCCCGCCTTCGCGGGGACGACGGTAGTGAGATTACGGAGAAGCAGCCCGCAGCCGCCAAAAGCGCTACCCCGAAGCCAACCTCCGCACCTCCCGATGCCGCCACCCACGCCGACTAACCCAGGCACCGAGCAACAACACCGACAACCCACTCCACCCCAGCATCCGCGACACGAACACCAGCGACAACGCAGCCACCGCCAGAAACAACCAGAACGCCGGGCGGGCCTCCCAGAATCCCGGTCCACTGGCAAAGAACACCCCACTCACGCGGTACTCCGCCGCAGGCTTATCCATACCCACATCCATCTTGACGCCCCCGTCCTTGGTCCAAGCCGATACACCGCCCTGTCCCGGGCGCGCGGCGGCAAGTCTAGGCCGATCACGACGCACACTCCATCCCCGCGCAGCATCGATGCGCGGCGACACAGCGACAAACCAGCTAACCCAGATGCGACAACGCCAGCGCGACCGGCTCTTTCACCGTGCGCAGCACGAAGCTGGAATTGACGTCGGCTACCCCGGTCGCATTGAGCAGACGATCCAGCAGCAGACGCGAGAAATGCTCCAGATCCTGCACCTGCACTTGCAGCAGGTAGTCCATGTCACCGGTCAGCGCCCAGCACGCGACCACCTCGTCCCAACCACGCACGCCTTCGGCGAAACGCTCGATGTCGGCCTGGCCGTGCTGCTTGAGTTGCACGCGCACGAACGCCTGCAAGCCCAACCCCAGCGCGCGCGCATCCAATCGCGCGCCGTAACCGGCGATGATCCCGGCCGCCTCCAGTCGCTGGGTGCGACGCAGGCAGGCCGAGGGCGACAGGTTGATCTGCGCGGCCAGGTCGGCGTTGCTGGTGCGGCCCTGTGTCTGCAGCAGGGCCAGCAGGCGAAGATCGGTGCGGTCGAGCGGGATCGAGGCGGCCATGTGTTGCGCTGCAAAACCAATGGACGCAACAAGATTGCGCTCAATACGGCTATCCACGCAACTTTCGCAAGCCTGTTGCGGCGCTGCTCCGCTATCGTGCAGGACACCTGTTTCATTCCCTGGAGCCCGCGATGAACGCCGTTCCCCGCCGTGTCGAGAACCAGCTCACCGACAAGGGCTACGTGCCGGTCTATGCCACCGCCGTGGTCGAGCAACCGTGGGAGAGCTACTCGGCCGACGACCATCGCACCTGGGGCACGCTCTACGCGCGCCAGCGCGAGCTGCTGATCGGCCGCGCCTGCGACGAGTTCCTGCGCGCACAGGACGAGATGGGCATGGATGCGCGCACGATCCCGCGCTTCGACCAGCTCAACGAGGTGCTGGGTGCGGCCACCGGCTGGACGCTGGTCGGTGTCGAGGGCCTGCTGCCGGAACTGGATTTCTTCGAGCACCTGGCCAACCGCCGCTTCCCGGTGACCTGGTGGATCCGTCGCCCGGACCAGATCGACTACATCGCCGAACCGGACCTGTTCCACGATCTGTTCGGCCACGTACCGCTGCTGATGAACCCGGTATTCGCCGACTACATGCAGGCCTACGGCCGCGGCGGCGTGAAGGCGCACGGCATCGGCCCGGAGGCACTGCAGAACCTCACCCGGTTGTACTGGTACACGGTGGAGTTCGGCTTGATCAACACGCCGGACGGGCTGCGCATCTATGGCGCAGGCATTGTGTCGTCGAAGGGTGAATCGCTGTACTCACTGGAATCGTCCGCGCCCAACCGCATCGGTTTCGGCCTGGAACGGATCATGCGCACGCGCTACCGCATCGACAGTTACCAGAAGACCTATTTCGTGATCGATGGCTTCGAGCAGTTGATGCAGGCGACTGCGCCGGACTTCACGCCGATCTATGCAGGCCTGCGTGAAGCGCCGACGCATGGCGCGGGTGATGTGCTTGCTGACGATCGCGTGTTCCAGCGGGGCAGTGGTGAAGGTTGGAGTGATGGTGGGGACGTGTGAGTCTCGATAGCGCGATCGCCTGACACCCTTTTTTTCTACCCGTCATTCCCGCAAAAGCGGGAATGACGTTTCTGGGAGTTTCGAACCCTCGCTTCCTCCCGCACGCACTTTCTCGCGCCCCTTTCGCGCCATTTCCCATGGTGCAAAGCATCATCAAAAATCCATATAACTGGTACCGAATATTTCATTGGCGTTGCATAGCTGTGTCGCCTAGTCTCATTTCTTGCCGGCGGCTGTCATGCCGCCGGTCATCCACGTCGGCTTGCGGCGAATCATCGCCACCACCACGCGGGTGTTGTGGGAGGCGCCCATGTGGCGTCAAAGATAATGAGACATCGTCATTGCACGACCCGGCCGATTGCGCCGGCAAACACCATCTGACACCAGCGGAGCCATGCCCTGCGGCGATAGCGCGTGGGTACGGCGGCCGCTGACCAATATCCATCGGTAACTTTGTCCTGGGAGGGAACAAACGATGCCGTCGCAGCATAAGCGTCGTCCGCAACGTCGGTCGGCACGTCATGATTTTGTCCGCGAACTGCCGGTCTCCATGCTGGCCCTGGCTCTGCTCGCCTGTTTCAGCGCGCAGGCACAGGAGCAGACCGCGAGCCCATCGCCGTCTGCCGCAAACACCCAGTCCAGCACGGACTCCACCACCACGCTCGACAGCATCGTGGTCACCGGCCAGCGCGCGGCGCTGGACAAGGCCGTATCGGTCAAGCAACTGGACGATCACGTGGTCGAGGTGATCTCGGCCGACAACATGGGCCAGATGCCCAACGTGACCGTCGCCGAGGCACTGGCGCGCCTGCCGGGTGTCACCGCCACGCTCGACCGCGGCAACGCCAGCCTGGCGAGCGTGCGCGGCCTCGGCCCGCGCATGACGATGGGCACGGTCAACGGCCGCGAGATCGCCTCGTCCGAGCCGGACCGCGCGGTGCGCTGGGAGGTGTTCCCGACCGAGATCGTCTCCACCGTCAAGGTCTACAAGACACCGTCGGCCGATCTGATCGCGGGCGGCATCGCCGCCACCGTGGACATCTCCACGATCGCCCCGCTGGATTACACCGGCCCGCAATTCGTCGGCACCGCCGGACCGGTGTTCTACGACCAGGGCAAGGACGTGGACGGCTACAGCCCGTGGGGCAGCCGCCTCGGCGCCAGCTGGGTGCACAAGTTCAACGACAACCTCGCCATCGCGCTCGGCGCCACCTACCAGAAGCAGAAGAACGCCAATGCGCTGATGGGCAGCTGGGGCTACACCGACGACGCCAGCGCGATGGACGTGGACGGCGACGGCGTCAAGGACTACACCCCCTGGGGCGCGGCCGATCAGCTCAAGCTGATCGACCAGACCCGCACCGGCGCGACCGCCACGCTGCAGTGGCGCAGCGGCAACTTCGAGCTGAAGGCCGACGCACTGTATTCGAAGGTACGCATCGACGAAGACCAGATGCAGACCTGGTACCGCAACTGGGACTACAGCATCTGGTCTTGGTGGAACCCGTACGCCCAACCCGGCTCGTCCGTGCACATGATCGACCACAACGTGGTTGGCGGCACCATGATCAATTCCGAGTGGGGCACCCCGCTGGAAATGGATCAGGTGATTGCCAAGTACAACGAGGTCAAGACGCTGGTGGCCGGCGGCCTCAACGGCAAGTGGACCGGCGATGTGTGGACCGTCGATGCCGATCTGTCGATCTCGCAGGCCAAGCGCACCAACAGTTGGCGCTCGGTCGTGTTCGGCCTGAACCCGGACAGCATCTCCTGGGACTTCGCGCCCGGCCACGCACCGTGGATCTCGGCCAGCTCGTCCGCGCCGACCTGGGGCGTTTCCGGCAGCGACGAGCCGCAGTCGCTGCGCGATCGCATCGGCGCCGTCGCCCTCAACGCCAGCCGCCAGCTGGATGGCACCATCAACCGCATCGAGTTCGGCGTGCGCGCCTCCGACCGGGTCAAGCAGAACCGTCATTACCTGGCCAACTACGCCGACTATGACCAGCCGATCTCTGCCTACGACGGGCTGTACCACGAAGTGAACATCCCCGGTCTGAACGTACCGGCGGCGTACGCGGGCAACCTCAACGCCATCGCCGACCAGGCCTTCGGCGGCTTCGATCCGTCGGCGCTGACCGAACAGATGCTCGATCACTGGAAGGTCCACGAGAAGGTGCAGGAAGCCTTCGCCAAGGCCAACTTCAGCAGCAACTGGTTCGGCATCGACGTCACCGGCAACGCCGGCGTGCGCCTGGTCAACACCCGTACCACCAGCACCGGCTACGACACGCTCGACGGCACCAGCTACTCGCCCAGCCAGACCAGCAACCACTACACCGACGTGCTGCCGAGCGCGACGCTGAACTTCCTGCTTGCCGAAGACAAGATCCTGCGCCTGTCGGCCGCCAAGGTCGTCGCGCGTCCGCCCCTGGACGAACTGCGCACCGGCCGCTATCTGGACAATCCGGCCACGGTCAGCGGCCAGCTCACCGGCAGCGGCGGCAACCCCAAGCTGGACCCGTTCCGTGCCAAGCAGCTCGACCTGTCCTACGAGTGGTACTTCCGCAAGGAAGCACTGGCCGCACTGGCGGTCTATCGCAAGTGGGTGGATTCGAGCATCGGCTACAAGACCGCGCACGAAACCATCAATGGCTATGACTACCTGATCAGCGGCCCGTTCAACGGCGGCGGCGGCCACATCAACGGCGTGGAACTGACCTTCCAGACTCCGTTCTGGTTCATCCCGCACATGGAGAACTTCGGCATCTATTCGAATTTCTCCTACGTCGACTCCGACCTCAAGGAGTTCTCGCCGGCCAACAATCCGCTGCCGCTGAGCGGCCTGGCCCGCAAGACCGGCACCGCCGATCTCTGGTACAGCAACGGCAAGGTGGAAGCGCGCGTGGGCTACAGCTACCACAGCCCCTACACCACGGTGTACGGCTGGAACGCGGCGAGCCTGGTCCGCCTGGACAGCATGGGCACCTGGGATGCGAGCGTGGGCTGGCAGATCACCGACCATTGGGGCGTGAAGCTGCAGGTCAGCAACCTCACCAACGAGTCCATGCGCGCCTATACCGACAACCTGCCTTACCGGCTGGCGAACATGGACGATGGCGGTTACCAGTTGTTCGGACGGCGGTTTGCGCTCGAAGCGACGTTCAAATTCTGAACGTCGCTGTGCAAGGAGGAATACCTGTGGCAACCACGATGAAAGGATGGCCGCGCGCCATCCTGCTGGCAGCGGCGCTGGTCGCCCTGCCGGCCTGGGCCGGCGAGGCCGCCCATCCGCTGTACCTGGGCGCGGATCTGTCCTACGTCAACGAGATGGAAGACTGCGGCGTGCGTTATCGCGAGCAAGGCGTGGAGAAGGATCCGTTCGTGATCTTCAAGGAACACGGCACGAACCTGGTGCGGGTGCGGCTGTGGAACGATGCGCGCTGGACTAATTACAGCGATCTGTCCGACGTCAAGAAAACCATCCGTCGCGCACGCGAGCAGGGCATGCAGGTGCTGCTCGACTTCCACTATTCCGACGATTGGGCCGACGGCGAAAAGCAGCTCATTCCCAAGGCCTGGGCCGAGATCAAGGACGTCGATGACCTGGCACGCACGCTCTACAACTTCACCTACGACACCTTGGCGGCGCTGGATCGATCGGGGCTGATGCCGGAGCTGGTGCAGGTCGGCAACGAAACCAATCCGGAGATGATGGATTACAAAGCGTGGGACAAGAAGAGTCCGATCAACTGGACGCGCAACGCCAAACTGTTCAATGCCGGCATCCAGGCGGTACGCGATGCCGGTGCGCATTCCAAGATCAAGCCCAAGGTGATGCTGCACATCGCCCAGCCGGAGTATGTCGAGCCCTGGTTCGCCGATGCGGCCAAGGCCGGCGTCACCGACTTCGACATGATCGGCATCAGCTATTACCGAAAGTGGTCGAAGTGGTCGATGGCGGAGCTGGGCGCGACCATCAAGCGCCTGCGCGGACGCTACAAAGCCGACGTGATGGTGGTGGAAACCGCCTATCCGTGGACGCTCGCATCCGGTGACGAATCGCACAACCTGCTGGGCGAGGATTCGCTGATCGCCGGTTATCCGGCCACGCCGGACGGCCAGCTGCGTTACATGGTCGATCTGACCCAGCTGGTCGTGGACAACGGCGGCAACGGTGTCGTGTACTGGGAACCGGCCTGGACCAGCAACACCTGCAAGACGCGCTGGGGCGTGGGTTCTTCGTGGGAGAACGCCAGCTTCTTCGATTTCCAGCATGGCAATGAGCTGCTGCCCGGCATCGATTTCGCGCGGCATGACTATGGTTGGGACAAGCGGCACTGATCGTGCTGTGTAGATGATCTTGTGGGAGGGACTCTGGGTGGCCTAGGGCTACCCGGAGTCCCTCCCACAGAAGCTTCCCGGCTCCGGCAGCTCAATTACTTCAGGGAACTCTTTCCCACCAAACGCAAACAGCGCCAAAGGAAAACTCCATGACAGAACTGAACCGCCGCGAATTGCTGCGCGCCATGTTGGCCAGTGGCGTAGGCGCATCCATCCCGGCGGTCGGCCTCGGCCTGGCGTTGCCCGCTGCTGCCGCCACGTCGCCCGCACGCATGCCGACCAGCGTCGGAACCGCCACCAGCGCCAGCGTGCGCGAGCGGCTGTTGTTCGACTTCGGTTGGCGCTTCCACCTCGGGCATGCCAACGATCCGGCGCGTGACTTCAACTTCGGCACGTTCCAGTACACCTACGCCAAGGCCGGCGCCAAGACCGCCGATGCAGCGATGCTGGATTTCGACGACAGCGGCTGGCGATCGCTGGATCTGCCACATGACTGGGCGGTGGAGCTGCCATTCCAGCCCGATCCGGCCTCGGCGGGCATCAAAGGCGAAGATCCGGCCGCCGCGCACGGCTACAAGCCGCTGGGCCGCACCTTCCCGGAGACCAGCATCGGCTGGTATCGGCGCACCTTCGAGATCGCCGAGTCCGATCTGGGCAAGCGCATCACTCTGGAGTTCGACGGCGTGTTCCGCGACTGCGTGGTGTTCTGCAACGGTCACATCGTCGCGCATCACGCCAGTGGCTACACCGGCTTCGAAGTCGATCTGAGCGACGTGCTCGACTACGGCGCGCGCAACGTCATCGCGGTACGCGTGGACGCCACCCTCGGCGAAGGCTGGTTCTACGAAGGCGCCGGCATCTATCGCCATGTCTGGCTGCGCCGCACCGATCCGCTGCACGTGCCCAGCCACGGCGTGTTCGTGCGCAGCGAGATCCATGACGGCCGCGCGATCGCACAGGTCTTCAGCGAAGTGCGCAACGACGGCACCGAGGCGATCGAATGCACGGTGGTCACGCGCGCGATTGCTCCTGACGGCCACGAAATCATTCGTCAGGCCGCACAACCCCTCGTGGTGCGGCCCGGTGAGACCGGCCACGTAGAACAGGCGATCGTGCTGGGCACGCCTGCGCTATGGTCACTCGAAACCCCGCAACGCTACCGGATGGTCACCGAACTGCATGCAGGCGATGTCTGCCGCGATGCGGTCGACACCCATTTCGGCGTACGCAGCATCGCCTTCGATCCCAAGCGCGGCTTCCTGCTCAACGGCGAGACGGTCAAGCTGCACGGCACCTGCAACCACCAGGACCATGCCGGCGTCGGCACCGCGATCCCCGATCGTCTGAACGAATGGCGCATCGAACAGCTCAAGTCGATGGGCTGCAACGCGTATCGCAGCGCCCACAATCCGGCCACGCCGGAGCTGCTGGAAATCTGCGACCGGCTGGGCATGCTGGTGATCGACGAAACCCGGCGCATGTCCTCCGATGCCGAAGCGCTGCACGAGCTGGAAGCGATGATCCGGCGTGGTCGCAACCATCCGTGTGTGGTGCTGTGGTCGCTGGGCAACGAAGAACCGCAGATGGTCACCGCGCGCGGCGCGCGCATCGTCGGCAGCATGAAGCACCTGGCACACCGGCTCGACCCGACCCGGCTCAGCACCTTCGCGATGGACAAGGGCTGGGACCAGGGCGTCGGCAAAGTCGTGGACGTGGTCGGTTTCAACTACCGCACCAACCAGATGGATGAATTCCACATGCGTTTTCCGGATATCCCGGTCTACGGCAGCGAGACTGCCAGCGCGGTGTCGGTGCGCGGCGAATACCTCAATGACGACACGCGCGGTTACACCAGCGCCTACGACGGCAACTACCCGTGGTGGGCATCCTCGTCGGAATCGTGGTGGGCATTCGTGGCCGAGCGGCCGTGGGTAGCCGGTGGCTTCATCTGGACCGGTTTCGACTATCGCGGCGAACCCACGCCGTACAACCGCTGGCCCAATGTCGCCTCGCAGTTCGGCGTACTCGATACCTGCGGATTCCCCAAGGACAACTACTGGTACTACCGCGCACAGTGGACGCGCGAACCGGTGCTGCACCTGTTCCCACACTGGAACTGGGACGGCCTGCTGCCCGAGGTCGCCAACGGCCTGGTCGACGTGTGGTGCCACAGCAACCTCGACGCGGTGGAACTGTTCGTCAACGGCGTCAGCCAGGGCCAACAACAGGTGCCGCGACACGGCCACGTCGAATGGCGGGTGCGCTATGCACCCGGTGAGATCGAAGCACGTGGCTATCGCGACGGTCGTGTCGTGCTGACCGAAATCCGGCAGACCGCCGGGCCGGCTGCCGGCATCCGCCTGCGTACCGATCGCCCGGCGCTATCGGCCGATGCCGAGGATGTGAGCGTGGTGGCGGTGGAGATCGTCGACGCACAGGGCCGCGTCGTGCCGACTGCGGACAACGCCGTGCGCTTCGCGGTGCAAGGCCCCGGACACCTGCTCGGCGTCGGCAACGGCAATCCGACCAGTCACGAGGCCGACAAGGCTGACACTCGCCAGGCCTTCAACGGCCTGTGCATGGCCATCGTCCAGGCCAGCCGCGACACCGGCACGCTCACGTTGCAGGCCACCTCGCCGGGATTGAAGCCGGCGACGTTGCGAATTCCGGTGCAAGCCACGCGTGCGCGGCCTTTCGTGGTTTGAAAGCCTGAGCAAGCTCGAAATCGTCATTCCCGCGAAAGCGGGAGAAGCTTTTCAGCAGCCGAATGGCTGATCATCCAAGGACGTTAGCTCCCTTGAGCAACAACGTCCTTGGATTCCCGCTTTCGCGGGAATGACGAAGAAAAACCAAAACGAGCGTCCAAAACAACGAGGCCCGCGATTGCGGGCCTCGTTGTTTCATCCGTGGATCAAGCCACCTCAGTTGAAAGCATTCATCGCCTGAGTGAACTGGCCGCTGGCATTGACCGCACCCATCGTATAGCCCTGCCAGCCCGGATATCCCTGCGGCTCCCAGTAGAAAACGCCGAGACCATTCGAGCCGAGCGCCTTGTTCTTGGCGATCAGATCGACCAGCATCGAGTAGGACGTGCTGGCCTGCTGCCAGTCCATGCCCACTTCGCTCACCATCACCGGCTTGCCGTAGCGCGACACCATGTCCTGCATGTTCGTATTGATTTGGCTGTTGCTCGTCTGCCACGAACTCGCGGCCGGATAGTGCGACATGCCGACCACGTCCCACTTGCCGCCGGCGGCCTTGAACGCGTCGAAGAACCAGCGGAAAACCGCATTGTCATAACCGTTGGCCAGGTGCACGATCACCGGCGCGTTCGGGTACACCGCCTTGGTCGCGTTGTAGCCGCTGTTGATGAGATTGGCGATCGTGCTGAAGTTGTTGACCTTGCCGTCCGGCCACAGCAGGCCGCTGTTGATCTCGTTGCCCACCTGCACCCAGCTCACGGTGATGCCGTTGGACTTGAGGTAGTTCAGGATGCCGTAGGTGTGCGTGTACACGTCGTTGACCAGCGTCGAGCCGGCGTGACTGGTCCACGCCGCCGGCTTGGTCTGCTGGCCCGGATCGGCCCAGGAGTCGCTGTAGTGGAAGTCGATCATGATGCGCATGCCTTGCGCCGCCGCACGCTTGGCCTTGTAGAGCGTGTCCGCGCCATCGCACCAGCCGCCGGACGGATTCACCCACACACGCAGACGCACCGCATTGATGCCACTGTTCTTCAACAGCGTGAAAGCATCGGTCTGCACGCCCGACGCATTGCGGAACACATAACCGCTCGACTCTTCCTGGCTTATCCAGCTCACGTCCGCGCCCTTGGCGAACTGAGCCATCGCCGAGCCGGCCTGGAATACCAACGGCAACGCCAACAACCAGGCAACCTTGATCATCTTCGAAAAACGCATGAGAAATCCCTCCCCAGATTGGTTTTGAACACGGCATCGATCGGGCCGGTCCGGATACGCCGCTGCGCGGCGCAGGGCCGGCGGCCTGCACGATGGATTTCACGGATCGTTCGTTTGGTACATACACGTGGTACATACAGTCGCGACTGCGCGAAGCCTCCACTCGCGCAGTACTTCCATGCACAAAAACCTGCCGCCTCCCAATGCGCTTCTCATCCGGTCAGGGATCCTGCCGGGGCGGAATACGGCGCGCACGCGCCGTCATGTCCATCGCTACGAGGCGAGAGTAGGAACGCCCTTCGAGCCGCACAAATGAATTGTTGGGTCAGAGCTATGTGGTGTGGAAATACCCAGCTGTATGCAGGTCTTCATGCCGGGGAGTGAAGCTGCGACGCAGCAAAAATTCACGGCATGGTCGATACCGATCAAGCGGCTTCTGCATCGATGAAAAACGAAAATTCCATGGCGCGTGCCGGGTCGCTGGCAGCATAAAGCGGAGCCGGTTACACCGCTCCGTCAAGAACCCGCTTGAGGATGAGCGCGCTGTTGTGTCGCTCATCCCTGGACGCGTAGAGCAGCGTCACATGTCCCTGGCGCACAAGCGCCTGCAACTCCGCCAACTCCGGGCTGCCTTCGAGTTCGGCGCGGTACTTCGCCTGGAACTCGTCCCACTTATCGAGCTCGTGCCCGAACCATGTGCGCAGTGCGGGGGACGGTGCAATGTCCTTCAACCACAGATCGATCCCGGCGGCCTCTTTGGTCATCCCGCGCGGCCAGAGGCGCTCGACGAAAACGCGCTTGCCGTCGCTCGCGGCCGCCGGTTCGTAGACACGTTTGAGGGAAACCGTCATTGGGTCGTCGCTGGCTTGAATCCTTCAGGGAACACCGTATCGGCGTCGCGAATGATGTCGCTCATATCCGCCTCAAATATTCTTTCACACAGCATTTTGGCCCCACGAACATCAGCGCCCTTGAAGCTCGAAAATCCAATATCAGCCCCGCTCAGATCAGCCCCCCTTAGATCAGCGCCATCCAGAACGGCCCCTACCAAGATAGAGTCCCGAAGATCGGAACTTCTCAAATCGGCGCGTACAAGCAGGGCGTTCATCAAACGAGCCTGTCGTAGATCACAAGCTTGCATGTCTGCACCATCGAATAGCGCGTTACGAAGGTCTGCGCCCACAAACTTGGTCCCTGCGAGCCTCTGGTTCGCAAATAAGGCTCGATGAAGCTCCATACCACTCAGGTCTGCAAACTCCAGGCTATCAATGCTTAAGTTGATTTGCTCTCCCGTTTCGAACGTTATTTTTATCATTGGCTTCCAGAATCCGTTGGATCAATTTTTACGGTGATGGTAATCCACCTGCGCGTGGTCTGACTCAGGCCCAGCGTGTCGCATTCTTGGGAAACCCAGGACGCTGTATCCGGACCACGCAGAAACGCTGCCCGGTGGGTGCCTGCATGACGGTCCACCGTTCCATCCGGTTGACAACGGTAGCGCCCAGTTTTTCCAGGCGAGCCACCTCGGCGGGAATGTCATCGGTTTCGATGTCTATGTGAACCCTGCTCTCGTGATCGACACGTTGGATCTGGACGACGGGCTCGTCTTGCGGTGTTTCGAGCATCCGGTAATTGCCGCGAGTGCCCGGATGATCCGGGTCCACGGGGCGGCCGAGCGCTTCCGCCCAGAAGTTGGCGGCCTGGTCGATATCCGCGGTGTTGCAGTCGATGAGCAGTGCGCAAAGTCGGGAATGGTGCATGACATCTCTCGCCGATTGACGGAATGGAGGCGACGTCCAGGTCAGACGGGCCTGGAACAATCGGGCATCACCATACGCCAGGCTTCGGCGACTTGCCTTGCTGGTCTTGAACTAGTCCGTGGAACGGACACCGAAACGGATACCAGCGTGCCTGAAAACCCAGTGGTTCCTTTGCCACTACGAGCTCACGAACCACCCGACTCAGCCGACAAGAGCAACATTCACCACGCTTTCAACGGCCTGTACGTGGTGCAATCGCCCGGGCCACCAGCGATCACCTTACGAGCAACGTTGCTCGGCCTGAAAGCCGCGGTGCTGCGGATTCCGAACAGGTTTGGGGCACGGCCTTACATGGCGTAGGGCCGTTGGCGACCCCTGTAAAGGCTAGGGCCTCAGATCACTAATGCATCGAAAAGCTCGCTCGCACGAGTGCGATCAAGTGGTTGCGTGAGTAGTGGGTTGGCAAGTTCGTGCAGCACATCCTCCATCTTCTCTTGTACCACTCCCTTAATAGCCACATCTTCTCGCATCTCTATCAAGTTCGCCCACTTCTCTACTTCCGCAGCGGTAAGCTTCCCTTCCAAAAAGCGCTCCAGAACCAAACGCAGATGCTGAGGTCTGAGTTCAATACCATCCCCTTCATAATCCCAGTTGAATTCAGCAAGCTCATTCTCAATATCTTTCAGCGGGCGTGCCATAACAAGCAAATCAGAAACGACCAATAAGCGCGCCTCGTATTTTTCGATCATGGATTATACTCCGCCCCCGTAATTTTATCCTTTACATTTACTATATTCCCCGCGGGATCATAGGTCGTTTTTGTATACTGAAGGGTGTTACCTGTTGAGTCGATTTGCTTTTCGTAAACAGCAGACGAACCGGGAACCCGCCCAGCTGAGGTACCTTGAGCCGCAACACCTCCATTCGGCAGCTCCTTTAACGTTACAGTCTCCTTGGCATTGGCAGGCAATTTTGAAGCAAATCGTTCGACATTCTTTGTCTGTTCCGCGGTAAGCTCGATTCCACCTTTGATAGCAGCTCCAGCCTCACCAGCAAGCTTACCCACAGGAATGACGGAAGCCGCCTCAAAAACGGCACCCAACTTCTCTCCAGTGGACGAGCCCCCCAAACCCTTGTCTGCAATCTGGCTGATGTTCTCTGCGCCGAAAGTTTTCCACGTTGCGCCAGCAAATGCCCATCCATATGTTGCTAGGCCATTGCCGCTTGACGCTGCAGCCATAGCATTGGCTTCAATCATTTCACCAACACTGTCTCTCCCGTCCGGGTCTGTGAAGCGATAAGGATTATTTTTGGCATAACAGTAGCGGCAGAAATTGGTTGTCGGCTTCTCGTAAGCCGTGACCGGATCGACACTCAGCATTTTGCCAATAGCAGCATCGTAGTAGCGCTGTTGCATATAGACGAGCCCTGTCGCCGCGTCCTGAACATGGCCCGTATATCCAGGACCATCCTGAATTGCAGGCGACAGCTGGCTTCCGTATGGCTCGTATTCCCGGCGCTCGATTACGCCCCCATTAGCATCGGTCACAGCGACAATTGAACCAAGCGCATCCGTGTGAATATATTCCACCGTTTGCGCCACCGCATCACCCGTCAAACCCAGCGCCAAGACTGAAATAAAAATACGAAATAACCCGCGCATTTCACTGCCCCCTAATCACCTATCAGACGATCGTGATCTTAAAGGGAATTCCGCGCGGGTACATAGGCCATCGCTCAGCGGAGAACGGATACGCCAATAGAGTGGCCTACGCTTTTTCACCTGCCTGCCGCGGCGTACACGTGCTGTTCGAAGGAAGCGGGCGACTTCGTCCAAGCAACGGACACCGACATGCGGAGGAATTCCCGAGAACTGCCCTGTCAATGAAAGCCCGCGAATCGGCTTGGTCAGGGGGAAATGCGGCTGAGTACCGTGATCCGGTACGTGCCCTCGCTACAACCCCTCTCCCGATGGAAGAGGGGTCCACATCTGCGCTCGATCAGCGCGCCAGCCAGCCACCGTCGACCGGGATGATCGCGCCGTTGATGTAATCGGCAGCCGACGAGGCCAGGAATACCGCCGCACCGCCGAGGTCGCTCGGGTTGCCCCAGCGGCCAGCCGGGATGCGGTCGAGGATCGCCTTGCTGCGGTCTTCGTCGGCACGCAGCTGCGCGGTGTTGTCGGTGGCCATGTAGCCCGGTGCGATCGCGTTGATGTTCACGCCCTTGCCGGCCCACTCGTTGGCGAGCAGGCGGGTGATACCGGCGATGCCGCTCTTGCTGGCGGTGTACGACGGCACGCGGACGCCGCCCTGGAACGACAGCATCGAGGCGATGTTGATGATCTTGCCGCTGCCCTGGGCGATGAAGTGGCGACCCACCGCCTGGCTCATGAAGAAGGCCGACTTGATGTTGACGTTCATCACGTCATCCCAGTCCTTCTCGCTGAAATCCACTGCGTCTGCACGACGGATCAGGCCGGCGTTGTTGACCAGGATGTCGAGGCGGCCAAGGCCGGCGAGCGTCTCGTCAAGCACGCGCTGCACCGGCTCGACGGTGATCAGGTTGGCCTCGATGTTGAGGAAGCGGCGGCCCAGCGCCTTGACCTTCTCCTCGGTCTCGGTGGCGTGGACGATCCCGGCACCGGCGATGTCCGCGCCAGCCGCGGCCAGTGCCAATGCGATGCCCTGGCCCAGGCCGGTGTTGGCGCCGGTGACCAGCGCGACCTTGCCTTCCAGGCTGAATGGGTTGTTTGCCATGCGAATTCCCTCGATTGACGCAGATGGTGTCGTAGCGCCGGGCGTACCCGGCGGCTTGCCTGTCGAAGCGGTGCAAAGAGGCAGCGGAGCAAGCTCCGCTCTACGGCGGTTACTTGAGCTGGCAGATGTCCAGCACGTGCATGTCGGTGTAGTCCAGGTTCTCGCCGCCCATCGCCCAGATGAAGGCGTAGTTGGAGGTGCCGGCGCCCATGTGGATCGACCACGGTGGCGAGACCACGGCTTCGTCGTTCTTGATGACGATGTGGCGCTGCGCTTCCGGCTCGCCCATGAAGTGATAGACGCGATCGTTCTGGCCGAGATCGAAGTAGAAATAGACCTCGCTGCGGCGATCGTGCAGATGCGGCGGCATGGTGTTCCAGACGCTGCCCGGCTTGAGCACGGTCAGGCCCAGCAGCAGCTGCGAGGACTGGCAGGTAGCCGGCACGATGTACTGGTAGATGGTGCGCTCGTTGCTGGTCTCCAGCGCGCCGCGATCCAGCGCGACCGCGTCCTTGATCGACAGCTGCTTGGTCTCGAAGCGCGCGTGCGCCGGGGTCGAGGCCAGGTAGAACTTGGCGGGATTGGCGGCGTCGGCGGAAGCAAACACCACCTCGGTGCTGCCCATCGCCACGTACAGGCCGTCCTTCGGCCCCAGCGTGTAGACAGTGCCGTCCACGGTCACGCTGCCGGTACCGGCACCGACGTTGATCACGCCCAGCTCGCGGCGCTCCAGGAACGGATGACCGGCAGCGGACGCCGGCTCGGTCTGCTTGGGCAGCGCCAGCGGCGCGGTGGTCGGCGCGGCACCACCGAGCACGAAGCGCTCGTAGTGGGTGTACTTGAGGACGACCTGGCCATCGGCGAACAGCCCATCGAGCAGATACAGATCGCGCAGCTCGTCGTTGCTGGCGCCCTTGATGGCGTCGGGATGGGTGGCGTAATGGGTCTTGCAGTACAGGGACATCGGGCTCTCCGGTGGGCGGGGCGAAGACGCGTCCCGCGGGGGTCGGAGGGGATTCTAATGGGTTTTGGAAACCGGTGTCATTTTGCGGTGCAAGGTGGGGCGAAATGGTGATGGCTGTGCTGAGGCTCAGTGCCGGAAGAAGGGTGAACTGGCGCGCTTTTGCATGTCATTCCCGCGAAAGCGGGAGAAGCTTTTCGGCAGCCGAATGGCTGATCATCCATGGACGTCAAGGCACTGAAAAACAACGTCCCTGGATTCCCGCTTTCGCGGGAATGACGTGCGTTGTTTGGACCTTTCCTGGCTTGGCAATACCTTCGCAACCACCAGCTGGAACGCCTTCAATCTTCCGGCGGCTGGCAAGAGTCGCGCACGATCAGATGCGGACGCACGCTGGCAGTCGGCAGCATCGGGGTGCCGTCGGGCTGGATCAGCATCGCCGCGGCGGTGCGGCCGGTGTCGCGGGTGTGGCGGCGCACCGAGGTCAGCGGCGGCCATAGCCGCGAGGCCAGCGAGCTGTCGTCGTAGCCGATCACCGAGAGCTGGCGCGGGATGCTGATGCCGGCGCGCAGAGCGACCTTGTAGATGCCGGCGGCCATTTCGTCGTTACCGGTGAAGATCGCGGTCGGGCGCTGCTTGCTGCCGAGCAGCAATTTCTCGGCCGCGGCCACGCCGGATTCGAAGGTGTAGCCGGCCTCGACCACGCGCTGCGGCGGCAGCTCGATCCCGCGCCGCTGCAGCGCATCGACGAAACCGCCGGTGCGCTCGATCGAGGAGCGGTAGGCACTCGGGCCGGTCACCAGCGCGATGTCGCGATGGCCGAGCGAGAGCAGGTAGTCGGCGGCCTCGGCGGCGCCGTCGCGGTCGTGGGTGATCACCGTCTGCGAGGTGGTGTCCAGCGCCACCGAGGCGATGCGGGTGTAGCGGCAGCCGATCTCGGCGAGCATGTCGGCCAGCGCCTGGTCTTCCGAGGCACGCGGCACCAGGATCACGCCGTGCAGCTTGTGCGCCTGCACGAAGCGGCGCACGCCCTCGATGTAGCCGGGGCTGCGGGTGTCGCACGGATGCACCACCAGCTCGAAGCTGGAGCCGCGCAGCGCGTCGAGCGCGCCGTACTGCATGTCGACGATGTACTGCGCGGTGGGGTTGTCGTACACCATGCCGATCAGGAACGAGCGGCGGAACGCCAGCCCGCGCGCAAGCGGGTCGGGCGCGTAGCCGACCTCGCGCATCAGCGCTTCGACCTTCTCACGGGTGTCCTGCCGCACCAGCGGCGAGTTGTTGATGATCCGCGAGACGGTCTTCTTCGACACGCCGGACAACCTGGCGATGTCGTTGATGGTCGCCACCTTGCCCTTGGGCAGGCCGGACATGGGCTCTTCGGCTTTCTTGCGCGGCATGGTGGTGGAATCGGTCGAATGAAAAGGAATTTTAGCGGTAGCGACGGTCAATCCAATGCACGGTAGCGGAAATGGCGGAAGTGCACCTTGCCGTTGCCGGCGGCATAGATCGCCGGCTTGAGCGCCAGGAACTTGCCAGCGACGTTGTGGTGGTAGCCGGAGACCTCCATCTGCACCGGGTATTTGGTCCACTGCTTGCCATCGCGGCTGCTGTGGATGGTGACGACGTGGCGGTTGTTGGTGACGCGCAGCCACAGCCGGCCGCCTTGGGTGCTCGGCGCCAGCGTGGTCGGCCGCTCTTCGCCATAGCGGTGCATGATGAAACTCTCGCCGTTGCTGCCGACGCCGGCATACAGCCGGTCGCTGTAGAACAACAGCGCGCCGGCCTGCGCGCCCGGTTCGATCTCCATCTCGACCTCGAACTGGTAGGCCGGATCGGTCGCGGTGAGGGTCAGCGGCGAGCTGTCGCGCGGCTGGCTGCCTTTGCCCTGCAGCGTCATCGCGCCATCGCCGAACGAGAGCCGGGCGTACTCGTCGCGGGCCGGGTCGAAGAACGACCACTGCGGACCAAGCTTGCCGCTGCTGAATTCGTCCGACAGCGCCAGGCCGTGCGGCACGGCCTCGCCACTGGGCTTCTTCAAGGGCTTGCCGAGATCGCCGCCCTTGGCAACGAACCAACCGTCCTTGGTCCACTCGATCGGATCGAGCAGCGCCTGCCGGCCCAGCGTCCAATAGCCGTTCTCGTAGCCGTGGTACAGCATCCACCAGCGCCCATCGGTGCCCTCCACCAGCGTGGCGTGGCCACGCGACCACCACGGCTCGTCGCGACTGACGGTGCGCGTGATCGGGTTGTTCGGCGCGTTCTGCCACGGTCCGTGGATCGAACGCGAGCGCGCGGTGATCACCATGTGGCTGGTCGGCGGGCCGGCGGTGCCGCCGACCGCGGTGGTCATGTAGTACCAGCCGTTGTGATGGGTGATCTTGGGGCCTTCCTGCGAATAGCCCTCCACGTCCCAGCTTTCGGGGTACTTCCAGCCGTCGTAGACGTGCTTCGGTGTGCCGACCACTTTCAAGCCGTCATCGGACAGCTGCACATAGTCGCCACCGCTCAGGAACAGGTAGCGCTTGCCATCCTCGCCGACCGCGTGGCCGGGATCGATGTACTTGCCCAGGCCGATGTCGATCGGCTCGCTCCACGGCCCGTTGATGGTGTCGGCCCAGACCACGAAGTTGCTGCGCGCGCCGGTCTCGGCACGACGCGCCGGAAAGTAGATGTAGTAGCGGCCGTCATGCTTGATCAGGTCCGGTGCCCAGATCGCGCCGACGTTGGTCCGGATCGCATGCCCGATCGGCTGCCAGTTCACCAGATCGCGCGAGTGCCACAGCGGCAGGCCGGGATAGGCGTCGAACGAGGACAGCGTCAGGTAGTAATCGTCACCGTCCTTGAGTACCGACGGATCGGGATGGTCGCCGGCCAGCACCGGATTGAGGAAGGTGCCATCGCCGAGATCGGCGATGCGCTGGTGTTCGATGCCGCGCCGCCATTCGGTGGCATGCGCGCTGGTGCTGACGAGTGCGGCGAGCAGCAGCCACAGGATCGGGTTTCGCATGGTGCTTTCTCCAAGAATCCGGTTTGTTTCCTTGTAGGAGCGGGGGGGGGGGGGGGGGGGGGGGGGGGGGGGGGGGGGGGGGGGGGGGGGGGGGGGACGTANNTACCCCCCCCCCCCCCCCCCCTCCCCCCCCCCCCCCCCCCCCCCCCCCCCCCCCCCCCCCCCGCTCCTACAACGGCGGAACTGCCGCGCTTCAGCTACGCAGCACCGCCGGCAGCCACAGCGACAGCTGCGGGAAGAACGTCACCACCAGCAGCACCGCCAGCGCAGCCAGCCAGAACGGCCAGATCGTGCGCATGCTCTGGGCGATGGTGATCTTGCCGATCGCGGTGCCGATGAACAGCACCGAGCCCACCGGCGGCGTCACCAGGCCGAGGCCACCGGTCAGCACCAGCACCAGGCCGAAGTGGATCGGGTCGATGCCATAGGCCTTGGCGACCGGCAGGAAGATCGGCGTGCAGATCAGGATCATCGGCGCCAGATCCATGAACGTGCCCAGCAGCAGCAACAGCAGCACGATCATCAGCAGCACCATCATCTTGCTGTGCGCGAACGACTGCAGGAACTCCACTGCGGCCACCGGCACTTGCAGATACGCCAGCAGCCAACCGAACACCGCCGCGGTGGCGATCACGAACAGGATCACGCCGGTGGTGCGCGCCGCATGCGTGACCGTGGCGAAGAACTCCTTCCAGCGTAGTTGGCGATACAGCACCGTGGTGACCAGCAGCGCGTAGACCACCGCGATCGCCGCGCTCTCCACCGCGGTGAAGATGCCGGCGCGGATGCCGATGAAGATCAATGCGACCAGACCCAGACCCGGCAGCGCCGCGATCAGTCGCAGCAGCACCGCGCGCATCCCGGGGAACGGCTCCACGCCGTAGCCACGATGGCGCGCCACGATATAGCCGGTGATCATCATCGCCAGCGTCATCAACAGCGCCGGGATGATGCCGGCCGCGAACAGGTCGGCGATCGACAACCCGCCGCCGGCCGCGGCCGAGAACAGGATCAGGTTGTGCGAAGGCGGCACCAGCAGCGCCACCAGCGCGGCGGTGATGCTGACGTTGACCGCGAAATCACGGTCGTAACCGCGCTTGACCATCTGCGGGATCATCGTCCCACCGACCGCCGAGACATCGGCGATCGCCGAACCGGATACGCCGCCGAAGAACAGCGAGGACAATACGCTGACCTGACCCAGGCCACCACGCATGCGCCCGACCAGCGAGGCCGCCAGCGCGATCAGGCGCTCGGAAATACCGCCACGCATCATGATCTCGCCGGCGAAGATGAACAGCGGGATCGCGATCAACGAGGCCGAGCCGCTGCCGGCGGAAATCTGCTGCACCAGCACCACGCTGGGCAGATCGAGGTAAAGCAGCGTCGCCAGCGCCGCCGCGCCCAGCGCATAGGCAACCGGCACGCCGATCAACAGCAGCAGTGCGAACATCGCAAAGAGGATGGTGATGGCCATGTCAGCGGGTTCCCTCGATCGCGGTGGCCGGGCGCAACGCGAGCAGCAGGCGATAGGCGGCGAACACCACCATCAGCGCGCCGCCGATGCACAACGGCAGGTAGTTGATGCTCTGCGGCAGCGGTGCGCCGGCGATCTTGATGTCCAGCCCGTCTGCGAACAACCGCGCGGCCCAGTAGCTGATCACCGCGCCGAGCAGTGCGATCACCAGCGGCGAGATCACGTCGATCACGCGGCGCACGCCGCCATGCACGTGCTCTGCCAGCAGGAAGAAGCCGAAATGGCGATTGGTGTGCACACCGGCGGCGGCGCCCAGGCTCATCGCGGTGCTGAGCAACAGCAGCGTGACCGGTTCGGTCCAGCTCGGCGAATCATTGAGCACGTAACGGGTGAACACCTGCCAGCCCTGCACGATCACCAACCCGATCAGGGCGGTGGCGGCCAGCGTGATGGCGATGTCGGCCAAACGATCCAGCGCGCGTTGCGCTGCACTGGCCGCGACGGGGGTCTCGGTCTCGGTCATGGCTAAACTCAAGCGAGGTCGCGAATGCGACGGTAAAGAGGTGCGATCTCGGGTTTGCGGCTGTACTCGGCCAGCAGCGGCGCGACCGCCTTGTGGAAGGCCGGCATGTCGACCGCGTTGCTCTTGACCCCATAGTCGAGCACGGCCTTGCGCGCGGCGTCTTCGGAGGTGTCCCACAACTGGCGCATCACCGGCACCGACTGGCGCGCGGTTTCCACCACCAGTTCGCGATCGGCCGGCGACAGCGCCTGGAACGAGTCCCTCGACATCACCAGCACGTCCGGCGCGTAGGAATGCTCGCTCTGCGACCAGTAATGCGCGGCCTCGAAATGGCGGCTGGACTGGAAGCTGCGCATGTTGTTCTCGGCGCCATCGATCATGTGCGTCTCCATCGCCGAGAAAGTCTCGCCCAGCGACATCGGCGTCGGGTTGGCGCCGAGCATGCGCATCATCTGCAGGAAGATGTCCGAGTTGGCCACGCGCAGCTTCAGACCGTGCAGATCGCGCGGCTCCACGATCGGATGCTTGGTGTTGTAGAAGCAGCGCGCGCCGGAATCGTAGATCGCCAGGCCGACCAGGCCGCGTGCTTCGAAGCCGCGCAGCACGGTCTCGCCGACATCGCCATCCATCGCCCGGCGCATGTGCGCGACCGAGTCGAAGGTGTAGGGCAGGCACAGCGCCTGGGTCAGCGGGAACGCGTTGTTGAGCGCGCCCGAGTAGACGCGGGTGATGTCGATCGCGCCGAAGCGCGCCATGTCGATCGCCTCGGCCTCGCGCCCGAGCTGGCCGGCGTGGTACATGCGCAGTTTGAGCCGGCCACCGGTCTGGCGTTCCAGCGTCTGTCCGATCCAGCGCACCGCCTCGACAGTGGGGTAGTCGGATACGTGCACATCGGTGGCGGTCAGCAGCTGGCCGCCCGGCACCTGGGTGATGGCTTTGGCCGCGCCCAGCGGCGCGGCCAGTGCGACACCGAAGCCGGCGCCGATGAAACCTCTACGCGTGATCATTCGCGCCCTCCGCGCTGTGCTCACTGATTCTGGACAAGAAACCCCGACCTCGTAGCGCCGGGCTTGTGCTTGCATCGCTTCTCGGGGCTCGGCTGGAGCCTTCCGAAGAAAGCCTGGCGGAGCCCCGAAAAGGGGGTGCAAGCACAGGCCCCGCGCTACGCAGGCACTGCCCGGCACTGGATTTCGCCGTGGCCTTCGAACCGGATCGTCGCCAACTGGCCGACCTCGATGTCGTGGATGCCGGTGGCATTGCCGGTGGCGATCAGATCGCCACGCTTCAGCGGCCGGCCGCGCCGCGCCGAGCGGCCCAGCGCGAACGCGAACGCGGTGCGCAGCCCGCCCGGCAGCAGCGTGGCGCCACCGGTGCCGACCATCTCGCCGTCGATCAAGGTCTGCGCGCGCAGCGACTGCTCATCGCGCGCCTGCCAGTCACTGATTTCCGGCCCCAGGATCAGGCCGTTGTTGTTGCCGAAATCGGAAATCACCACGCGCGGGCCGAGCTGGTTGATCGTGGCCAGCGGGCTGCTGGCGATCTCCACGCCGATGAACAGCGTGGCCGGCACGGTCGCGGCTTCCTCCGGAGTCCAGTGCAGCTTGTCGGCCGGCGCATCGGCGTCCAGGCGCAGCACGTACTCGGCCTCGACCGCGCCGAAGCCGCCGACGAACACCGGGAACTCGACAATGCTACCGGTAGCATTCCAGAGCGCACGCGCGAAGATCGGGCCGAGCAGGCGCTCGTCACCGGAGTGATCGCGGCGCTCGGCAGCGATGTAGCCGACCTTCCAGCCGACCACCTGGTCGGGCCATTGCGCGATCGCCAGGTCCTGCACCTGGTAGGCGGTTTCCAGATCGGCCGGGATATCCCCGGGGAAATCGGGCAGGGACCGGCCTTCGCGTCGTGCCTGGACGAAGCGTTGCGCGATCCCGGACAGCGCGGGTGGAGGCGAGTCCTGTTTGCCGGCGTCGTGGTTCAAAGGGTTCCTCCTGGAGTCTGACGGTGTGCTGCACTGCCCATCGACAGTGGCGTTGGACGTTGTATATGGTAAACCGGTGTCATTGACAATGTGCAGTGCGGCAAAGCCGTCACTGCTCAGGCACGATTCCGTCTCCGGACCATCCAGAAGGACGCCTGCCAATGCCTCGTCCCATGCTTGTCTCGTTATTGCTCGCCGGGCTGCTGATCGCCAGCCCCACGCTCCCGCTGCAGGCCGCCGAACGCAGCGTGCCGGACAGCGAACCGGCGCCCGGCGCGGCCAACCGCATCGCGCTGTGGCCGACCGGCCAGGTGCCCGGCGAGTCCGGCCCAGACAGCGTGCCGAACGTGATCGAGCGCAGCGCCGATCCGGCGCTGCCTGACCGCTACATCGACAACGTCAGCGCGCCGTATCTGGTGGTGTATCGCCCGGCCCATCCCAACGGCACCGGCTTGCTGGTGATTCCCGGCGGTGGCTATGTGCGCGTGGTGCTGGACAAGGAAGGCAGCTCACTGGCGCCGGCGTTCGCCGATCAGGCCGGGGTGACCCTGTTCGTGCTGCGCTACCGGCTGCCGGCCGGACGCGATGATCGTCAGGCCGCGTTGGCCGATGCACAGCGCGCATTGCGCCTGATCCGCAGCGAGGCCAAGCGCTGGCAGCTGGACCCGCAGCGCATCGGCGTGATCGGTTTCTCCGCCGGCGGCCATGTCGCCGCGCGCCTGAGCACCGGCTTCGACCTGCCGGTGTATCCGCATCGCGATGCGATCGATGCGCAGAGCGCGCGCCCGGATTTCTCGCTGCTGATCTATCCGGTGATCGACATGGGCGCGCATGCGCATACCGGCTCGCGCGAACGGCTGCTGGGGCGCCATCCCGATCCGGCGCTGGAACGGCAGTTCTCGATGCAGGATCAGGTGACGGCTGCGACACCGCTGAGCTTCCTGGTGCACGCGCAGGACGACAAGGTGGTGTCGGTGGACAACAGCCTGCTCTATTACCAGGCACTGGTGCAGGCCGGTGTACCAGGCGAGATGCATCTGTTCCCGCAGGGTGGTCACGGCTTCGGCGTGCGCGGCACGGTGGGGTTGACCGCTGCCGCATGGCCGCGGCTGGCGCTGGATTGGATCAACAGCGTCGAAAAGGCATCGGCGAAATGAGCGATGACGCGACCAGTCGCGACGGAAGCCGCCGCGACTTCCTGCGCGGCACCGCGCTCAGCGGGCTCGCGCTCGGCCTCGGCGTGCTGCAATCCGGCGCCGCACATGCCGTGCCAGCAGCAGGCGCATCGGCCGCGCCGCTCGCCCGCGTGCGCAGTGGCCGCATCCGCGGCTACAGCGAGCGCGGCGTGCAGGTGTTCAAGGGCATTCCCTACGGTGCCGATACCGCCGCCTATCGCTTCCAGCCGCCGCGCCGGGAAATCCCCTGGCGCGGCGTGCGCGAGGCGCTTGCCTACGGCGCCGCCGCGCCACAGGGCAAGGCCGACGAAGGTTCCAGCGAGGACTGCCTGTTCCTCAACGTATGGACCCCGGGCCTGCGCGACGCACGCAAGCGGCCGATCCTGGTCTACATCCACGGGGGTGCCTACAACAACGGCTCCGGCAGCGATCCGCTCTACGACGGCATCAACCTGTGCCGACGCGGCGACGTAGTGGTAGTCACCGTCAACCATCGGCTCAACCTGTTCGGCTATCTGTACCTGGCGCAGCTGGGCGATGCCTCGTTCGCCGACTCGGGCAACGTCGGCCAGCTCGACCTGATCGCCGCGTTGCACTGGGTACGCGAACACGCCGACGAATTCGGCGGCGACGCCGGCAACGTCACCCTGTTCGGCCAGTCCGGCGGCGGCGCCAAGATCGCCACGCTGATGGCGATGCCGGCAGCGAAAGGCCTGTTCCACCACGCATGGACCATGAGCGGCCAACAGGTGACCGCGTGCGGCCCGCGTGCCGCTACACAGCGCGCGCAACTGGTGCTGGACGCGCTGAAGATCGCGCCGGGCGATATCGGCAAGCTGCGTAAGCTGGCGGTCGCGGAGCTGCTGAAAACCACGCAGATCCGTGATCCCTCGCGTGCGGAAAGCACCTCCCTCTATCTCGGCCCGGTACTCGATGCACGTGCGCTGCCAGCGCATCCGTTCTGGCCGACCGCACCGGAACCATCGCGCACGATCCCGATGGTGATCGGCAACACCCACGATGAAACCCGTGCCTTCCTGGGCAACGACGCGAGCAACTTCACGCTGGGCTGGGACGAACTGCCGGCCAAGCTGGAAGCACAGCAATACGTCGACCTGCTGCCGCACGTCGTGATCGCCGAGTACCGCAGGTTGTATCCGCACTACACGCCCTCGGATGTGTTCTTCGCCGCCACCACCGCCGGCCGCTCCTGGCGCGGCGCGATCGAGGAGCTGGAGGCTCGCGCACGCCAGGGCGCCCCGACCTGGGCGTATCAGTTGGACTGGTACGCACGCGACGGCGCCGACGCACGCTTGCGCGCCTTCCACACCCTCGATATCCCGCTGGTGTTCGACAACATCCGCCAGCCCGGCGCCCGCACCGGCGATGGTCCAGATGCACAACAGATGGCCGATGCGATGAGCGACGCGTTGCTTGCGTTCGCACGCGCTGGCGACCCGAATCATGCCGGCTTGCCAGCATGGAAGCCCTATTCGCTGGAGCACCGCGAAACGATGGTGTTCGACGATGCCAGCCACCTGGAGAACGATCCACGTGGCGGCGAACGCAGGCTGTATGCGCAGGTGCCGTTCGTACAGCGTGGGACGTTTTAGGGCACTTCGACCCGAATCGTTGTGGTCCCCGTTACCCGTAGGAGCGGCTTCAGCCGCGATGGGGTATTACCGGGAGAGCCTCATCGCGGCTGAAGCCGCTCCTACAAGTTCATGACGTCCGAAACGGCCTAGGTCGAATCGATAGTCGTCGTCAGGCAGCTTTGCTGTTGCTGTTGCTCCTGATTTTGCCTTTGACTTTGACTTTCCCGGGGCCCCTGCCGCAGCGGCGGATACGGCGGGAAAAACCCGTAGGGCGACGTGCATGGATGCACGTCGTTTTCTGCCGCGACAGGACGTCGCGTCAGAAAATCCCGTCGGCTCCGCGGACCCGCAGCGCAGCGAAGGGCGCGTAGGCGGGGTGTGCTTTCTTTGGGTTACCTTTCTTTGCACAAGCAAAGAAAGGTAACTCGCTCCGAAGGAGCGAAAGCCTTTGCAGTTGCGGTTGCCGTTGCTGTCGCCGCAACGTCAAACCCAACAAGCAACGTCCATGGATCCCCGCGTTCGCGGGGATGACGATAGATAGATTGCGCGGAAGTCACCGGATCCCCGTATTCGCGGGGATGACGGTAGAGAGATGGCGTGAAAGTCGCTGGGTCCCCGCCTACGCGGGGACGACGGTAGAAGGACAGCGGGGATGGCGGCGAAGAAGCGTGGTCCGCCCCCTCACCACCCAGCATCCAACAGAACCCCTTCAACCCTCAGCCCGCACCTGCGCCACCCAGGCATCCACCTCCCGCTCCAACAGCGGCAACGGCACCGTCCCCGTCAACAACACCCGGTTATGAAACTGCCGCGGATCAAACCGATCCCCCAGCGCAGCCCGCGCCTTGTCACGCAACCGGATGATCTCCAACTGCCCGATCTTGTACGACGTCGCCTGCCCCGGAAACACCACATAGCGATCCACTTCCGAACGTTCGATGCCGTAGTCGATCGCCTGCTGGCGCGTCCACTTCATCGCATGCAGGCCGGTGTCGACCACCAACCGGCGCGCGCGGAACAGCTCGGCGTCGAGCTGCCCGAGCAGGCCGGTCGGATCGCCCTCATACCAGCCGTTCTCGGCCGCCAGACGCTCGGCATACAACGCCCAGCCCTCGCTGAAAGCGGAGATGCCGCCGAACGCGCGGGTCTGGCGGAACTTGGGCACGTCCTTGTTCTCCACCGACAACGCGATCTGGAAGTGATGGCCCGGCACGGTCTCGTGGTAGACCAGCGTGCGCAGGCCGAAGCGGGTCAGACGCTCCGGCCGCAGCGGCATCTGGAACACGCCGGGACGCGAGCCGTCCAGCGGCGGCGCGGTGTAGCTGGCGGCCGCACTCTTCCAGCGGAATTCCGGGTACGGGCGCGCGATCACCTCGCTCTTGGGCACGATGTCGAACAGTGCGGCCGAACGCTTCTGCGCATCGGCGATCATGCCGTCGATGTCGGCCATGATCGCCTTGCGACCCGCATCGTCGTTCGCATACGCCTGGTCCTTCTCCAACTGGGCGATGCGCTCCTGCACGCTGCCCTGGTCGCGGCCGATCGATTTGAGGATGCGGTCCATCTCGCCTTCGATGCGCGCCACCTCGTGCAGGCCGATCTCGTGGATCTGCTGCGGGCTCAAATCGGTCGAGGTGTAGCGACGCAGCTGGTAGCGGTAATACGCATCGCCGTCCGGCAGGTGCCACGCGCCGGCGTCATCGTTGGCTTTGCCGCGCTGCATTTCCAGCGTCACGATCGCCTGCTGCCAGGCCGGATACACCTGCGCGGCAACGATGCGCGTGGCCTGCGCGACGAGTGCCTTGCGCTGCGCGGCATCCATGCCCTGCGCCGATTGCAGCTTGGTATCGAGCGTGGTCACCAGCGGATTCTGTGCCGGCGCCGACGCTATGAACTGGCGCATCTGGCCGATGGTTTCATCGAGGATGAAGCGCGGCGGCAGGATGCCCTTGGCGGCGCTGTCCCTGGCGCGCTGCACCGCCTCGCCCATGCGCGTCTGGAACTGCCCCAGCCGCGCGATGTAGTTGGCCGCATCCTGTGCATTGGCGAGCGGATGCACCACCGTCATCAGGTTGGGCAACTGCACGTTGGCACCATTCATCTGCTGCAGCGGGAAATCGTGGTCGATGTACTTCTCGCCATCGACGATCGCCTGCAACTGCCATTGCATCAGCTCGGCCGATACGCGCTCGGTATCGCTCATCGCATGGCGATCGAAGCTGGCCAGCCTCGCCAGGCCCTGCCGCGCCAGGGCTGCGCTCTGGTGATCGAACGCGGCGGTCATCGGAGTGAGCTGGCGGTCCAGCCGTGCCTGTTCGGCACCGTCGAAATAGCGGCTCCCGGTCGAGGCCGAAGGCTGGCGGCGCATCCACGCGTCGCTGAACTCGGCGAAGAATGCGCTGATCGATTGCGCTGGCGCGGTGGTGGCACCTGGCACGGCGGCGACGGTCGCTGCATGCGCACCGCCGGTCAACAGCGCGGTGGACAGAGCAAGGCTGAGGGCAAGCGGTCGGAGCGGAAGGTGCATGGGATCTCCTCGAAGAAGGGGCTGCGTCGATATTAGAGGCGCGTCATCCCGCAAGAAACCCGTGATCCCGCATCGTAGAGCAGCGCTCAGCGCTGCCACGGCGGCGATTCGCCCAGATGCCGGATCAGGAAATCGACGAAGCTGCGCACGCGTGGCGGCTGCAGGCGCCGCGCCGGCATCACGGCACTGATCTGGGTCGTCGGCGGCGGGTAGTCGGGCAGCAGCGCGACCATGCGTCCGGCGCGCAGATCCTCGACGATGTGCCACAGCGAGTGCACGGCGATGCCCTGGCCGGCCAGCACCGCATCGCGCAGCAGTTCGCCGAAGTTGCTCTCGAAGCGGCTCTCCATCCGCACCTTGACCGTGCTGCCGTCCGGCGTGGTCAGCGTCCACACGTCCTGGCGACCGTCGCGCCCCATCAGCAGCACGCCGGCATGCCCGGCCAGGTCGGCCGGCGTCAGCGGCGTGCCGTGGCGGCGCAGGTAATCCGGCGAGGCGCACAGCACCCGATGGTTGTCGGTGATGCGGCGCGCGACCAGCCCGGAGTCGTCCAGTGCGCCGATCCGGATCGCCAGATCGAAGCCCTCCTTGACCAGATCGACCAGGTCGTCGCTCAGGTGCGCGCTGATCCGCACGCCCGGATGCAGCGCCTGGAACTCCGGCAGCAGCGACGAGATGTATTGCCGGCCGAACGAGGCCGACATCGTCACCCGCAAGGTACCCGACACGCCCTGGGCGCCCTCGCGCAGGCCGTCGCTCAGCGCCTCCAGCTCCTGCACCAGCACGCGCCCGCGCTCGGCCAGGGCTTCGCCCTCCTGGGTCGGGTGCAGGCGGCGCGTGGTCCGGTGCAGCAGGCGCACGCCCAGCTCGCGCTCCAGCCGCTTCAGGCGCTGGCTGGCCACCGCCACCGACAGGTCCAGGCTGCGCGCGGCGGCGCTGATCGAGCCCAGGTCGAGCACCCGCAGGAACAGGTTGAGGTCGCCGATCCGGTCCATTATCAATTTTTCATTGAAATTCTTTCGCGATATTGGGCGTTTTTCATCCAATTCGGAAGGCGCAGGCTGCTCGGCCTCCCCGAACCGGATGTGCCCCATGTCCTCCACGCCCCTCGGCCGGCGCCGCATGCCGTTGGCCGTCTACGCCCTCACCGCCGGCGCCTTCGGCATCGGCACCACCGAATTCGTGATCATGGGCCTGCTGATGCAGGTCGCCGCCGACCTGCACGTCTCCATCGCCAGCGCCGGCCTGCTGATCTCCGGCTACGCGCTGGGTGTGTTCGTCGGTGCGCCGCTGCTGACCGCGGCGACCGGGCGGATGCCGCGCAAGACTGTGCTGGTGGCGCTGATGGTGATCTTCACCCTCGGCAACCTGGCCTGCGCGCTGGCGCCGAGCTACACGTTGCTGATGATCGCGCGGGTGATCACCTCGCTGGCGCACGGCACCTTCTTCGGCGTCGGCGCGGTGGTGGCGACCTCGCTGGTCGATGAGGACCGCAAGGCTTCGGCGATCTCGATCATGTTCACCGGCCTGACCGTGGCGACCCTGCTCGGCGTGCCGGCCGGCGCGTGGCTGGGCCTGCATTACGGCTGGCGTGCGACGTTCTGGGCGGTGACCGTCGTGGGCATCATCGCCACCGTGGTGATCGCCACCCTGGTGCCGCACGACCGTGCCGCACACGCACCGCCGTCGTTGCGACGGGAAGTAGCGGCGGTGATCCGTCCGCAGGTGCTGCTGGGGTTGCTGATGACCGTGCTCGGCTTCGGCGGCATGTTCACCGTCTACACCTACATCCAGCCGCTGCTGACCGAGATCACCGGCTTCACCGATGCGGCGGTATCGCCGATCCTGCTGGTATTCGGCGTGGGCATGATTGTCGGCAATCTGTACGGTGGACGCTTCGCCGATCGTCGCCTGCGGCCAGCGCTGCTCGGCACTTTGTTGGCGCTGACGCTGGTGATGGGCTTGATGAGCTTCGCACTGCACAGCCGCTGGGCGATGGTGCTGTTCAGTGGACTGCTCGGCGCGGCGGCATTCGCCACGGTCTCGCCGCTGCAGCTGTGGGTGCTGCAGAAGGCGGAAGGCGCACAGAGCCTGGCGTCGAGCCTGAACATCGGTGCCTTCAACCTGGGCAACGCCTTGGGCGCATGGCTGGGCGGTGTGGTGATCGCACACGGCGCCGGCTTGACCGTGCTGCCCTGGGTTGGCGCGCTGATCCCGGCATCGGCATTGCTGGTGGCGTGGTGGGCGATCCGGCTGGAGCGTGGCGAGGGTGCCGCCACCGCCCATACCCTCGCCGCGAGCCCGGCCGAATGCGCACGGGAGGTCAGCTGATGTCCCCGCGTCTTCGCGCGTTACTGACGATGCTGTGCCTGCTGCCGTGTGCCGCCACGGCACAGCCGGCTTCGACACAACCACACTGGGTCACAAGCTGGTACTCCAGCCCGCAGCCGCGCTGGGACGGGGATTTCCCGCTGCCGACCAAACTGCCGTATCACCTCTGGAACCAGACCGTTCGCCAGACCATGCCGGTCAGCGTCGGCGGCGCGCGCATCCGCGTGGTGCTGTCGAACGAATACGGTGGCGCGCCGCTGCTGATCGGCGCGGCGCATGTCGCGCGGGCCGCGCAAGGCCCGGCGATCGCGGCGGAGAGCGATCACGCACTGACGTTCTCCGGCCAGCCGACGGTGTCGGTCCCACCGGGCGCAGCGGTGATCAGCGACGCCATCGCGCTGCCGCTCGGCAATGGCGAGCGGATCGCGGTCAGCCTGTACCTGCCGCAGCCGACGCCGCCGGCCACCTTCCACTGGGAAGGCCTGCAGGAGGCCTGGTTCGCCGACGGCAATGTCGCCGGTGCCGCCTCGATCACCCCAACCGACACGGCGCAGGTACGGTTGTTCGTGACCGCGATCCAGGTCGAGACCGCCGCGCCACGCCTGGTCGTCACGCTCGGTGACTCGATCACCGACGGCAACGGCTCCACGCCCGGCACCGATCATCGCTGGCCCGATTACCTGGCCGGTACACTCGCCGGGCGCGGCATCGCCGTCGCCAACGCCGGCATCTCCGGCGCGCGCGTGCTGAGCAGCCTGATGGGCGAAAACGCACTGGCGCGCTTCGACCGCGACGTGCTGATGCAACCCGGCGTGGAAAGCGTCGTGCTGATGATGGGCATCAACGACATCGGCTGGCCGCACACGCCGCTCGCGCCGGACGCGGCCCCGGTCGACGTACAGGCGCTGATCGCCGGCTACCGGCAGTTGATCGCGCGCGCCCACACCCACGGCGTGCGCATCGTCGGCGCCACCCTGACCCCGTTCGAAGGCGCGCTGTCCGACGCCCCGATCACCGGCTACTACACGCCGGACAAGGAACGCGCCCGGCAGGCGGTCAACCGCTGGATCCGCGACAGCGGCGAGTTCGATGCGGTGGCGGATTTCGACGCATTGCTGCGCGACCCGACGCGTCCCACACGCATGCAGCCGCGGTACGACTCCGGCGATCACCTGCACCCGGGCGATGCGGGCTACGCCGCCATGGCCCGCAGCGTTGCCGACACCCTGGCCGGCCTCGACCGCCACTGACGGGCATCGGCCGCTTTCGGCCACTCACCGCCCCGGCCGACGCGGGGCGATCGGGCACGTGAAGTTATCGTCGACACGCCCCTACAATGCGCGCATCCGGCGGCTCGACCGCCGGACTTGCCGCCCGACCCCTGCCGGGTGGAATTGCCGTCGATTGAGGGAACACCATGAAGTTGATCTGCCGCTGTGCCCTGCCGGCATTGCTCCTGCTGCTGTCGGCCTGCAAGCCGCAGGCCGCGGCGACGCCGGTCGCACAGCCGCCCGAAGTGCCCGCGCGCCCGTTGGTCAGCGCCCCGCACGACCCGATTCACGAAGCCCGCATGCACGAAGCCGAACAGGCCCTGCAACGGCTCGCCGCCCGCCTGCAGAACGACCGCGTCTACCCCGACGCCTGCAGCGCGTTCGTGCTGGAAGGCGACGACGATAACGACGACAGCGGCGGCTTCGACATCGCCGTACGCGAACGCCACGGCGACGGCTGCCCCGGCGACCCGCAGACCAGTCCGGTCCGCGACCGCTTCCGCGTCGAACACAACGGCGCGATCCGCTGGTACGACCCGATCGAAGGCGACTACGTGGATTACACCGAACGCGCGCAACGCCTCAGCCAGCTTGGGAACGGTTGAGGCCTCTCGCGGCAAAGATCGAGGAAAAGCTAAATTTTTCCGCCTCCATGCCGTTACACCGGCGAGAGCCGAGCTGGGCTTATGGAGGAGAACTGCTATGGAAGTCGGAGGTCTGTCGACAGTGCTTTCCGCTTGGCAAACCCGGATCACGGCTGCCGGGCAGGCATCGCGAGAATCCGCACAACCCGTAGTCGCGCAAACAGCCCCCGCCACCGAAGCCTCGGCGATCTACCACCCGAGTTCCGAAGATCCGCAAGACAACGGTACTTTCGATCTCTATCAGAGAATCGGCCGGCCCAGTTCCAGCGTTGCTACGCGCGCCTTGTCCTCCATTTCCCAAGATAGCGGAACCGCGTTTACCGCCTTGCAGTCGGCCTACAGCGAGTTCCAGAAGTCTCTTGCGACCACCGCACCTGACATCGCTGGCAAGAATTTCGGCTTCAGCGTGGGTCAGAACGGGCAACTGGTAGCCACCGACACCGGGGCGTTGAACAGGGAACAGATTCAACGTCTGGAAAGCGCCTTGAATGCCTCGTCGCAGTTGGTCGGAGCGGCCAACAGCTTCGCGAAACTCAACATGGAGTTCGTCGCTGCCAGTCCCGCGTATGAATATGGAAAATTCCAGCTGGACCTGAGCAACTATGCCAAGACGATCGATCTAGGCAAGGCGCTTGGCGTCGACGCGAGTTCGGGCCAGCAGCGTTTCGATGGACAGTGGGACGCGCAGCTATGGCAGAAAGGCGAAAAGAGCTTTGATGGCTGGCTGAAATGGGATGGCAGCAACTGGGTGCGCACTCCTGAGTATCAGCCGCAGTCGGTGGTGGCGTATCGGTGAAGGAGCGGTCGAGCCGCCCCTTCACCACAACCACTAGGTACGTGTGCTGCTCAACAGCGTTTGCCTGCACAGATGACCGAAAGTGACGTACGGGGAGTTGGAACCTCCCACGCCGACATCAAGGGCTTCTGCGAGCTTCAAATGCCACTGCCCATAGTTGTATTGGGTACGCCAGACATTGCGATAGCCCAGGTCGTAGTCGACGAACTCCGTCACCCAATCTCCCGAGCAGGTCCCCAGATTGACCGTGCCGGATGCACTGTTGGAGTTTCCGGTGGAGAGACTATAGGGGACGTACGTGTTCGTTCCCGGGACCATCTGTTTGATCAGGTAAAGAATCGGCGTCACGCCCACCAGCGGCGCCCCCGTGGAGTCGGTCCACGCGCTTGACCAGTTGAGCTCCCGATAGGCCTGGGTCGTCATGAATCCATAAGCGGTATCGGCCGAGTAGGGGATGCGCAGAACATTCCACTCGCCACTGACTTGCGAGCTACTCAATGACGGTCGGGATCCAAACGTCAGCTGATACCAGGCGTTGGCACTCCATGCCGTATTGGGATTGGGTCTTACCCTGACGTACAACACCTGATTGGGTTGCAGGTTGTTCACGTCGCTGTAGTTCGCCGCATTGAGCGCGACCCACTGCGAGCCGTTGTAAAGCTCCAGAATCCAGCGGGTTGCGGCAACGCCATCCAGGCCCAAGAAGCTGATGCGTACGCTCTGACCACGGATCGCGGTGAACCGGTAGTAGTCAACATCCGAAGCGCTGTCGGAATTGCCTCTGATGACATTGAGTCGGTCAGGCAGTGCGTATGCCTGCTCCACCGTATCGTTGATCTCGTAGTCATCCGCCGGGCCGTCAACAAGCGCAACGAAGGTGATGGCCGAGCCATCGCTGGCATTGGCTTCCATGTACCAGTAGTAGTCACCGGCCTCGGTCAGTACCTGGAACACCTCATTGGCATTGCCAGGATTGTCCGAGGCGCCAACAACGTCGATGTTGTTGGCGCCGTCGTCCTTGAACAGATACAGCGCGAAGTCGGTGGCGGCACTTTGCCCGATCAGGCCCACGGTGGTCTTGGATTTGACCGGCACCTTGAAGTGGTAGCAGTACGCGCCTCCGGCCGTGGCGCCGCTGAGCGTGTAGTAGGTATTGGTGCCCAGCGTCTGGCAAAGCGGTACGAAGTTGGCCGCAGTCATGTTGGCGAGCTGGGCCTTCTGAGTGGGGACATCCAGCAACTGGTGATCACCGGGAACCAGCGGCTTGTATTCCAGCGTCCCGAAGCTGAGCAAAGGCGCGCGCTGGAGTTGCCTTTCACTGGGTACCGACTGGATCTGTTGACGCTGCTTGCCCAACCACGTGGGTTGCTGCAGTTCGCGTTGTATCTGTGGCCCCTCCAGCTTGGTGACCTTCGCGCCTTTATTGCCGGCGCTCAGATCGGGAGGGCCAGATGCTGTCGCAACCGTGGTTGCCGACAGGGAAATGGCGAAAAGAAAAACGCTGAGGCGTCCCTTGATACGCATGTGATGCTCCTTGTCCTTGGCGTGAAGCCAGTTTTTGCGTCGGGCTTTCCCATCCGGCGGGAATGGCAAGACGACAGTCGGTTGCTTGCCTGTATGGGCCAAACCGGAGGCCCGAATAGATTGCAGATGGAAAACCAGATACGCGCGGAAGTTACAGGCAGCTTCCGCGCGAAAGAATGCTGGTCGTGGCTCTGATGATCCGGGCCACGTTCCCGTTTGGCTCATTCCAACTGAGCCAGGAGCATAGCCTCAATCTCTCATTCCGGAGAGTAATGTGCGCATCGCAATAACACTGGACGATTCAACATCAGACTCACCCACATGCCTCATCACGTGAAGAGGCGTGACGATGGCGCTACCTGTGCAGCCTGCACGGCCAGCGATCAAAGTGTGCAATCCGGCCCATGGCGGAACAACGAGTTCAGTCGCCGTCGATGGCTTCCACCCGCAACAACAGCGGCGTGGACTGAGCGCTGGTAGTGCCCTCGGACAACGTTCCGGTCAAACGCACCGTCTCATGCATTTCACCCGACAGATGCGCGGACTGGGCGGGGTCGAGTACCAGTTGCAGCTCGCGCACCTCGGCGTGGGCGGCTTGCTGTGTGTTGACCGGCGCGGCCACGCACAGCGATGAGGGTAACTTCAAGTAGAACGCGGATGCGGTCGGGTCACCGGACTTCGTATCGGCGACGCCGGCTGCGTCAGGCAAGCTCTTGCGCTCCAGCGTCCCGGACAGCGTGACCTTGAGCGGACCGTACGGCAGGCAGGAGCGCGCCATCGCCGGGGCTGAAGCAATCACTGCCACGGAGGCAACAAGTAACAGCAACGGGACTTTCATCGACAAGACGCGGATTGGCTGGGATCGAACAAGCATAGACCTCCGGCACATCGGATACATGACAGCCTCCAGAGCGGACCACAGCACCGGACAGCTCCCGCGCCGTACAAGCCATAGCCCTCCAAGAGAAGTCAGCGACCACGACCGCTGTTGCTGTTGCTGTTGCTGTTGCTGTTGCCGTTGCCGTTGCCGTTGCCGTTGCTCGTGATTTTGCCTTTGCGGTTGCCTTGGATTTTGAATTTCCCGGGGCCCCCATCCGCAGCGGCGGAGACAGCGGGAAAAACCCGAAGGGCGACGCACATGGATGTGCGTCGTTTTCTGCCGCGACAGGAGGTCGCGTCAGAAAATCCCGCTGGCG
>NZ_JBYSVX010000021.1:0-76000 GCF_058986605.1 Pseudomonas sp. GW821-FHT07E12
GACGTGCATCCATGCACGTCGCCCCTGCGGGGTTTTTGCCCGCTGGCTCCGTCGCTGCGGATGGGGGCCCCGGGAAGGTCAAAAGCGAAGGCAAAATCACGAGCAACAGCAACAGCAACAGCAACAGCAACAGCCACCGCAACGGCAAGAGCCACCGCCACCGCCACAGCCAATCAACTGCGGTGGCTTGCCGGGCTCAGATGTCTTCGTGGATGCCGCACTCGCGCTTCAGGCCGAAGAAGCGGGTGTCTTCTTCGCGCATGCCGGGTTCCCAGCGGCGGGTGGTGTGGAAATCGCCGATCGAGACGTAGCCCTGTTCCCATAGCGGGTGGTAGGGCAGGTCGTGGGCTTTCATGTATTGCCAGATGTCGCGGTCGGTCCAGTCGGCGATGGGGCTGATCTTCCAGCGGTCGCCGCGCTGTTGCACGATCGGGGTGTTGGAGCGGCTGGTGGCTTGTTGGCGGCGCAGGCCGGTGAACCAGGTGCCGATCTGCAGTTCGTCCAGGGCGCGGCGCATCGGTTCGACCTTGCGCAGGTTGTTGTAGTGCTCGATGCCGACCACGCCCTGTTCCCACAGGCGGCCGTGGCGGGCTTCCATCCAGGCGCGGCTGACCAACGGGCGGTAGACCTTGAGGTTGAGCTGGAGCCGTTCGGACAGTTCGTCGGCGAAGCGGTAGGTCTCCGGGAACAGGTAGCCGGTGTCGATCAGGATCACCGGGATGTCCGGTTTCTGCTGGGTCAGCAGGTGCAGGGTCACCGCCGACTGCGCGCCGAAGCTGGACGACAGTGCGGCCTGCTTGGGACCGTGTTCGAGCGCCCACGCCACGCGCTCGGCGGCGCTGCGCTTTTCGAGTTGCGCGTTGATCGCCTCCAGGTCGTGCGGGGCGTCGTTGTGGTCGTGGTCGTTGGAGGCAGGCAGGGCGGTCATGCGCGCAGTTCCAGGGAAATTTCGCGATGGGTGGGGTAGGGCGGCAGGGCGATTTCGCCGCTGCGATGCAGGAAGTCGCCGAAGCCTTCGGCGGCATCGCGTTCGGCGGCGTAGCGGGCCAGCAGCGGCTCGAGCGCGGTGAGGATTTCCGGCTCGGTGATGTTTTCGCGGTACAGGGTGTTCAGGCGCTGGCCGCGATGGTCGCCGCCGAGCATCAGGTTGTAGCGGCCGGGGGCCTTGCCGACCAGGGCGATCTCGGCCAGGTACGGGCGCGAGCAGCCGTTCGGGCAGCCGGAGATGCGCAGCACGATCGGCGCGTCGGTCAGGCCGTGCTTGTCCAGCAGCGGTTGCAGCCGGGCCGAGAAATCGGGCAGGTAGCGTTCGGCCTCGGCCATCGCCAGGCCGCAGGTGGGCAGTGCCACGCAGGCCATCGCGCCGCGTGCCAGTGCGGTCGGTTCGCGGTTGCCGGCATCCAGGCCGTATTGCGCGACCAGCGTGTCGATCTGCGCGCGTTCGGCGGCCGGTACGCCGGCGATCACCAGGTTCTGGTTGCCGGTCATGCGGAACTCGCCTTGATGGATCTTGGCGATTTCGCGCAGGCCGCTGAGTTGGGCGGCAGCCTCGGTGTCGGCGATGCGGCCGGCGGCCAGCGACAGGGTCAGGTGCCAGCGTCCGTCTTCGCCTTCGACCCAGCCGTAGCGGTCGCCGTTGTGGTCGAAACCGAACGCGTGCACCGGCTGGAACGCGACGCCGGCACGCCGCTCGATCTCGGCCTTGATGAAGTCCAGCCCGTGGTCGTCGATGGTGTACTTGAAGCGAGCGCGCTTGCGTACTTCGCGGTTGCCGAAGTCGCGCTGGGTGGTGACCACGGCGGTAGCGACCTCCAGCAGCGCCTCGCGCGGGATGAAGCCGATCACGTCGGCCACGCGCGGGTAGGTCTCGATGTCGCCGTGGGTGGCGCCCATGCCGCCGCCGACGCTGACGTTGTAGCCGGTCAGCACGCCGTCCTCGACCACGCCGATGAAGCCGAGGTCGTTGGCGAACACGTCCACATCGTTGATCGGCGGCAGCGCGAAGCCGATCTTGAACTTGCGCGGCAGATAGCGGTCGCCGTAGACCGGCTCGGTCTCTTCGCCGCTGCCGACGATCTGCTCCTCGTCCAGCCAGATTTCGTAATAGGCGCGGGTGTTGGGCAGCAGGTGTTCGGACACGCGCGCGGCATCGGCGTACAGCGTGGCGTGCGCCGCCGACAGCAGCGGGTTGGCCGCGACCTGCACGTTGCGGTTGACGTCGCCGCAGGCGGCCAGGGTGTCGATCAGCGCAGCGTTGATCGCCTGCATCGTCGCCTTCAGCTCGCGCTTGATCACGCCGTGGAACTGGAACGCCTGGCGCGTGGTGATGCGCAGCGAATGGTTGGCGTAGCGGGTGGCGATGCTGTCGAGCTTGAGCCACTGCTCCGGGCTGATCACCCCCCCCGGCGTGCGGGTGCGGATCATGAACTGGTAGGCAGGCTCCAGCTTCTGACGACGGCGCTCGTCGCGGATATCGCGATCATCCTGCTGGTAGCTGCCGTGGTACTTGATCAGGGTCTGATCGTCCTCACGCAGCGCGCCGGTGACCGGATCGGCCAGGCTTTGCAGCAGCGAACCACGCAGGCGGCGGCTTTCGGCCTTGATGTCTTCTACTGAGTGCATGGGATTAGAGATTCGGGATTCGGGATTGGCAAAAGCGGAGCGGCGAATGGGCTGGACATCGAATCCCAAATCCCCAATCCCTAATCCCAGCTTCAATAAACATCGCGCGCATAACGTCCCTCCCGTTGCAGCGTGGAGAGATAGTCATGAGCGGCGTCGGCATCCAGCCCTCCGTGCTCGGCGATGACGTCCAGCAGCGCGGCGTGCACGTCCTTGCCCATGCCGATCGCGCCGCAGACGTACAGGTGCGCGCCGTTCTGCAGCCAGGCGAACAGGTCGCGCCCGCGTTGGCGCAGGCGGTGCTGGACGTAGATCTTCTCGGCCTGATCGCGTGAGAACGCCAGGTCCAGTTCGTGCAGTTCGCCACGACGCAGCGCGTCCTGCCATTCGGACTGGTAGAGGAAGTCGCGGTTGAAGTGCTGTGCGCCAAAGAACAGCCAGTTGCGGCCGCGCGCGCCGGTCTCGGCGCGTTCCTGCACGAAGCCGCGGAACGGGGCGACGCCGGTGCCGGGGCCGATCATCACGATGTCGCGGCTGGCGTCGGCCGGGACGCGGAAGCGCTCGTTGGCCTCGACGTAGACCGGCGCGGTATCGCCCTCGGCCAGGGCGGCGAGGAAGCCGCTGGCCGAGCCAAGGTGGTCATGGCCGTGGGCGTGGTAGCGCAGCTCATCGACGGTGAGGTGCACCTCGTCGCCGACCCGCTTGCGGCTGGAGGCGATCGAGTACAGGCGTGGAGCCAGCGGGCGCAGCGCATCGAGCAGGCCCTGCTGGTCCCAATCCGCCGGCCAGCGACGCAGTACGTCGACCAGTTGGTGATCGGCCAGCAGCGTCGCCAGGCCGGCGGTCTGGGTGGGGTCGAGCAGTTGCTTCAGCTCGGCGGCGCCGCTGCGTTCGGCATGCGCGGTCAGGAACGGCCGCGACAGCTTGGTCAGTTCGCGCCGGGCGGCGAGCCACTCGGACAGGGCCAGAGTGTCCGCGCCGACGGTGACCTCGGCATGACCGTCCAGTTGCAGCGTCGCAAGCACCGATTCGACCAGCGGAGCTGGATTGCGCTGGACCACGCCGAGCGCGTCGCCCGGCTCGTAGGCCAGACCGCTGCCGGCGATCGACAGTTCGAGGTGACGCACCTGCTTGGAGGCCGCGCCATAGACGCGATAGGCCGGGCCCTTGAACTCGCGGCCGCTGATCGGCTGGTTGGCCAGCAGCTCGGCGGCGAACGGGTGCGTCGGCGACCAGGCATGCGCGGCCGGGCCGGCATGACGCAGTGGGGTGACGTTGCCGGCGGGGGCGGTATCGAGGAATTCGCGCGCCCGGGTCAGCGCCTGCTGGCGCCACGGCGCGGCGACGGTGTCGATATCCAGATCGGCTTCGCCCAGCGGCTGCAGCCGGGTGGCGCCGAGTTCGGCCAGGCGCGCGTCGATGCGGCGGCCGATGCCGCAGAAGTCGGCGTAGCTGGAGTCGCCCAGGCCGAGCACCGCGAACTTCAGCTCTGGCAGCTTGGGCGCGCGCCGGCCGGCCAGGAACTCGACGAAGCCGATCGCGTCGTCCGGCGGGTCGCCTTCGCCCTGGGTGCTGATCGCCACATATAACAAGCGTTCGTTGGCCAGTTCGCGGGTCGGGTAGGTGTCGGCGCGGACCAGCCGCACCGGCAGTCCGGCGGCTTCGGCCTCGGCGACCAGCTGTTCGGCGACGCGGCGGGCATTGCCGGTCTGGCTGCCGTACAGCACGGTCAGGCGCTGGCCGGTGGCCGGTGTTGCCGCGGCTGCGCCGCCCGGTATCAGCGCCAGGGAAGGCGCGCCGCCGTGACCCTGGGCCAGCCCGGCTGTGTAGCCGGACAACCACCACAAGGAAGGTCCATCCAGTCCCTCGACCAGTCGCGCCAGCAGCACCCTGCGGTCTTCGGGCAAGGGGCTGGGAAGCGAGGTGGCGATAGCGGCGGTCATTCCCGGTCCGGGTGCAAGGGAGGATGGCCGATGTTAGAGAAGCGTTTATTCGTTCAGAAAGGACGAGCGGTTATCCGCTTATGCCCGCCGCTTATTTCGCCATGTGACAGCCGGGCGACACACTGCCGGCCCTGGTCGCATGGCCGGGCGTGGCCGCTGCTACGCTTGGAACCATGCCTTTACCCGCCTGCTTCGTGGTTCGATGAGCGTCCCATCCCTGTCCCACCTCGATCGTCTCGAGGCCGAAAGCATTCATATCCTGCGCGAGGTCGCCGCCGAGTTCCGCAACCCGGTACTGCTGTACTCGGTGGGCAAGGACAGCTCGGTGCTGCTGCACCTGCTGCTCAAGGCCTTCGCCCCGGCGCCGCCGCCGATCCCGCTGCTGCACGTGGATACGCGCTGGAAGTTCCGCGAGATGATCGCCTTCCGCGACCGTCGTGCCGCCGAGACCGGCGTGGAGCTGCGCGTGCACATCAACCCGGACGGCATTGCCCAGGACATCGGGCCGATCAGCCACGGCGCCTCGGTGCATACCGACGTGATGAAGACCCAGGGCCTGAAGCAGGCGCTGGATCTGTGGAAGTTCGACGCCGCGATCGGCGGTGCACGCCGTGACGAAGAGAAGTCGCGCGCCAAGGAGCGGGTGTTCTCGTTCCGCAACGACAAGCACCGCTGGGACCCGAAGAACCAGCGCCCCGAGCTGTGGAACGTCTACAACGCCCGCATCCAGCAGGGCGAAAGCGTGCGGGTATTTCCGCTGTCGAACTGGACCGAGCTGGACGTCTGGCTGTACATCTACCGCGAGAACATCCCGGTGCCGTCGCTGTACTTCGCCGCCGAACGGCCGGTGGTCGAGCGCGATGGCGCGCTGATCCTGGTCGACGACGAACGCCTGCCGCTGCGCGAAGGCGAGGTGCCGCAACTGAAGTCGGTGCGCTTCCGCACGCTCGGCTGCTACCCGCTGACCGGTGCGATCGAATCGACCGCCGACTCGCTGGAAGCGATCATCGCCGAGATGCTGGTGGCGACCAGTTCCGAGCGTCAGGGCCGGGTGATCGACCATGATCCGGGCGCGTCGATGGAGAAGAAGAAGTTGGAGGGGTATTTCTGATGGGCAGGGATTCGGGATTGGGGATTGGGGATTCGAAAAAGCGGTTCTCCGCGACGGGAACGGTGGAGGAGCATGCCTTTGCGAATCCCGAATCCCGAATCCCGAATCCTGATGGCGATGCAATCGCCGCCTACCTGCGCCAGCACGAAACCAAGCCACTGCTGCGCTTCATCACCTGCGGCAGCGTGGATGACGGCAAGAGCACGTTGATCGGGCGGCTGTTGTACGACAGCAAGCGGTTGTTCGACGATCAGCTCGCCGCGCTTGAGAAAGACAGCAGGCGCCACGGTACCCAGGGTGAGCGCATCGATTACGCGTTGCTGCTGGACGGGTTGGCGGCCGAGCGCGAGCAGGGCATCACCATCGATGTGGCCTACCGCTATTTCGATACCGACAAGCGCAAGTTCATCGTCGCCGATTGCCCGGGCCACGAGCAGTACACCCGCAACATGGCCACCGGTGCCTCCACTGCCGATCTGGCGGTGGTGCTGGTGGATGCGCGCAAGGGCTTGCTGGTGCAGACCCGTCGGCACAGCTACATCGTCTCGCTGCTGGGCATCTCGCACGTGGTGCTGGCGGTGAACAAGATGGATCTGGTCGGTTATGACCAGGCCACGTTCGAGGCGATCGTCGAGGGCTATCGCGCGCTGGCCGCGCAGCTCGGCATCGCTCATGTACAGGCGATTCCGTTGTCGGCGCTGGAAGGCGACAACCTGTCCACGCGCTCGGCCAACACGCCGTGGTACACCGGCCCATCGCTGCTGGAGCATCTGGAAACCGTGCAGGTGGAGGCGCATGGCGTCGCCAGCGGCCTGCGCCTGCCGGTGCAGTGGGTGAACCGGCCGAACCAACACTTCCGCGGCTTCGCCGGCACGATTGCGGCAGGCGAAGTGCAGCCGGGCGATGCGGTGGTGGTGTTGCCATCGGCGCGTCGCTCGACCGTGGCGCGGGTGCTGGATGCCAATGGCAGCGACGTCGCGCTCGCGCAAGCCGGGCAGGCGGTGACGCTGACGCTGGCCGACGAGATCGACATCAGCCGTGGCGATGTGATCGCCGCCGCCGGTGACCCGCCGGAAGTGGCCGACCAGTTCGCCGCGCATGTGTTGTGGCTGGACGATGCGGCGCTGCTGCCGGGCCGGCCGTACTGGTTGAAGATCGGCGCGCGCACGGTGTCGGCCAGCATCAGCGAGATCAAGCACCGCATCGACGTGAACACCCAGGAACATCTGGCCGCCAAGCGGCTGGAATTGAACGCGGTCGGTTACTGCAACCTGTCGCTGGACGAGCCGATCGCCTTCGAACCGTACACGCGCAATCGCGCGCTCGGCGGCTTCATCCTGATCGATCGCCAGAGCAACGCCACCGTCGCCGCCGGCACGCTCGATTTCGCGCTGCGCCGGGCCGGCAACGTGCACTGGCAGCACCTGGACGTGGATCGCGCCGCGCGTGCCCGCATCAAGGGACAGACGCCGAAGGTGCTGTGGTTCACCGGCCTGTCCGGCGCGGGTAAATCGACGATTGCCAACCTGGTGGACAAGCGCCTGCACGCGCTCGGCTATCACACCTTCATTCTCGACGGCGACAACGTGCGCCACGGCTTGAACCGCGATCTCGGCTTCACCGACGAGGATCGTGTCGAGAACATCCGCCGCGTCGCCGAAGTCGCCAAGCTGATGGCCGATGCCGGCCTGATCGTGCTGGTCAGCTTCATCTCGCCGTTCCGTGCCGAGCGGCGGATGGCGCGCGAGCGCTTTGCCGAGGGCGAGTTCGTCGAGGTGTTCGTCGATGTGCCGCTGGCAGTGGCCGAGGCGCGCGACGTGAAGGGCCTGTACGCCAAGGCGCGTGCGGGGCAGATCCCGAACTTCACCGGCATCGATTCGCCGTACGAGGCGCCGGAGCATCCCGAGTTGCACCTGCAGGCCGACGGCGACAACGTCGAGGCCCTGGCCGCGCAGGTGCTGGCTGCGCTGGACGTCGGCTGACCGATATTCAGCAGAGCGGAGCTCGCTCCGCTGAAGCGTTCCCGGCGAAGCTCCGGCGGAGCAAGCTCCGCCTACGGGAGGATACGTGGCATCAATGACATGACAGCCCGGGAAACGCGTGGTTAAGTGGTGGGTTTCCCCTTGTTCGGAAGCCCTGCATGGCCCGCCTGTCCCGTTTCCTGATCCCGTCGCTGCTGTCGCTGTGCTGTGTCACCGCGCTGGCGCAATCGCCCGAAGCCGTGCCGACCGGTCGCCTGCCGGGCTGGGCGGTGCCGGAGCATTACGCGCTCGATCTGAAAATCGATCCGGATCAGCATGATTTCAGCGGCACCACCACGATCCGCCTCCGGCTCACGCAGGCCTCCGATCATGTCTGGTTGCACGGCAAGGAACTGAAGGTTTCCAAGGTCACCTTGAGCCCGGCCGAAGGCGCGCCGTTCGAGGTCCGGTACGTGGAGGCCGACGCGCAGGCCGGCGTGGTGCGCATTGATTTCGGGCGCGTGCTGCAGCCGCAGGAACTGAGCCTGGCGATCAGCTACAGCGCGCCACTCAACCAGCAGTTGCAGGGGCTGTATCAGGTCAAGTATCAGGGCCACGCCTATGCGATGACGCAGATGGAGCCGATCAGTGCGCGCTACGCGTTTCCGGGCTTCGATGAGCCGTCGTTGAAGACACCGTTCGATATCCGCCTGACCGTGCCGCAAGCCGACCAGGCGCTGGCCAACACCAAGGCAGTGTCCACCAAGCCGGCGGACGCGGGCTGGAAGACCGTCAGCTTCGCGACGACGTTGCCGCTGCCGACCTATCTGGTTGCCTATGGCGTCGGTCCGTGGGATGTGGTCGATGCGCCGGTGATGCCGGCCACGCCGCAGCGCGATCACACCACCCCGCTGCGTGGTGTCACCGCGCAAGGGCAGGGCCCGCGCATCCGTCGCGCGCTGGAGCAGACCCCGGACATCATCGCCGCGCTGGAGGACTACTACGGCTTCGGCTATCCGTTCGACAAGCTGGATCTGGTGGCTGCGCCGGACTTCTCTGCCGGCGCGATGGAAAATCCCGGCTTCGTCACCTTCCGCGACTGGCTGCTGTTGCTGGACAAGGATTCGCCACGCCACAACGTCGAAGGTTCGTTCAACGTCACCGCGCACGAGCTGGCGCATCAGTGGACGGGCGATGCGGTGACGATGGAATGGTGGAACGACCTGTGGCTCAACGAGGCCTTCGCCACCTGGATGCAGCAGAAGATCACCATGCAGCTGCGTCCGGAATATCGCGCCAACCTCGACCGCATCGCCGGCGCGCAGCATGCGATGGACAACGACAGCCTGGTCAGTGCGCGCAAGATCCGCCAGCCGATCACCGGCAACGGTGACATCGAGACCGCGTTCGACGGCATCACCTACCAGAAGGGTGCGGCGGTGCTGGGCATGTTCGAGGCCTTCGTCGGCGAGGACACCTTCCGCGCCGGCATGCGCACGTACATACAGGACCACAAGTTCGGCAATGCCACCGCCGACGATCTGGTCGATGCGATTGCCACCGCCGCTGGCAAGGGCGAGGATTTCAAGGCTGCGTTCCACAGCTTTCTCGACCAGCCCGGCGTGCCGTACCTGCGCGCGCAGTTGGAAACCGGCAAGCAGGGCGCGGTGCTGAAGCTGCATCAGCAGCGCTACCTGCCGCTGGGCTCGACCGGCGATGCCGCGCACAGCTGGGGCGTGCCGGTGTGCGTGAAGTACGGCACCGCGCAGGGCGTGCGGCGTGCCTGCGAAATGATCTCCGGCAGTGACGGCAGCATCGTGCTGAAGGGCGCGGACAAGAACAGCTGGGTGATGCCCAACGCCGATGGCACCGGCTATTACCGTTTCAGCCTGCCGAAGCCGCAGTTGACCGCGCTCGGCCGGCATGTCGATGCGCTCAACGATAACGAGAAACTGGCCTACGCCGACGCCATCGACGCAGCGTTCCGCAAGGGCGATGCCGACACCGCCGACGTGGTGGCCGCGATGAAGCAACTGGCGTCGGCGCAGGCCGAGCCGGTGGCGACGGCGCTGACCGATCGCCTCGGCTGGATCTGGCGCGTGCTGGCGCGCAGCGATGCCCAACGCGACGTGTTGCGCAAGGACGCCGTGGATGCGTTCGGCGCGCGCTTGCAGGCGTTGGGTTACCAGCGTCGCGACAATGACAGCACCGACGACGTGGCACTGCGTTCGCAGCTGTCCAGCCTGCTCGGTTTGCAGATGCGCGTGCCGGTGGTGCGTCAGGCGCTGCTGGCGCAGGGCGATGCGGTGTTGGCTGGTAAGGGCGGCCAGCTCGACTTCGGCGCCGCCAATCCCGACCTGCTTGGCACCGTATTGGCGGTGGCGGTGCAGGAGCGCGGCGCACCGGCAGTGGATGCCTTGATTGCCGCGTTGCGCACGCATGGCGAGCCGGCCCAGCGCAACGCGATGATCGGCGCGCTGTCGGCGGTGCGCGACCCGCAGCAGTTGCAGAAGGTGCGCGATTTCGCCCTGACCGATGCGGTCAAGGTTGGCGAGATGGGGAACATGCTGATGGGCGGACACGCCGATATGGCCACCCACGAATCGATGTGGAACTGGTACACCACCCACTTCGACCGCATCGTCGAGCGCAGCGGTTCGTTCGATGGCGGCCGCCTGCCGGCGTTGGCGGCCGCGGGTGGTTGCGATGTGGCCGAGGCGGATCGTCTGGAAGCGTTCTTCAAGCCACGGTTGAAGGATCTGAGTGGTGCGGACCGGGGGTTGGCGCAGACCGCCGAGTCGATCCGGCTGTGCAGTGCGTTGAAGCAGAAGCAGGAGGCTGTGGTCGCGCGCTGATTGACGTAAGTCGCTGGGGCTCCGCCCCCGCCTTCGTGGGGGCGGGCTCTGCGCGGGGGGACGGTAGTGGGATGGCTGGAGTGTGTTGGGGGGAGGCCTTTCTCAGCCCTCTTTCAAACGTCATCCCCGTACACCTTCAACCGTTGTCCCCGCGCAGGCGGGGATCCAGCGTCTTTCGTCCAGGCCACGAGAAAGTCACTGGGCCCCCGCCTGTGCGGGGGCGACGGTAGAGAGACTGCTGAGGATGTGGACGAGATGATTCCCACGCCCTTGCCTATAGCAACAACGCAGCCCCTCACACCATTGGATTCCCTGGCACCACCACCGGCCGCACATCCCAGATCTCACGCGCGTACTCGGCAATCGTGCGATCGCTGGAGAAACGTCCCGACGCGGCGATGTTGAGCACCATCTTCCGCGACCACGCTTCCGGGTCCGCATACAGCGCACCTAAACGCTCCTGCGCGGCCGCGTAACTGCCCAGATCGGCCAGGTGCCGATAGTGATCGACATGCAGCAGCGTTTCCAGCAGCGGTGCGAACACGCCCGGCTCGTCCGGGCTGAAGTGGTTGGCGGCGATCAGATCCAGCGTCGCGCGGATTTCCGGATCATTCTCGTAGTGCCAGCGCGGGTCGTACCAGCCGGCGCCATCGCGTACCTGCTTGGCGTTGAGCCCGAACAGGAACAGGTTGTCCTCGCCGACCGCCTCGGCGATCTCGATGTTGGCGCCGTCACGGGTGCCGATCGTCAGCGCGCCGTTCATCATGAACTTCATGTTGCTGGTGCCGCTGGCCTCGTAGCCGGCGGTGGAAATCTGCTCGGACACGTCGCTGGCCGGGATCAGTTTCTCGGCCACTGATACGCGATAGTCGGGGATGAAGACCACCCGCAGCCGTCGCGCGATCGCCGGGTCACGCTCGATCGTGGCGGCGAGGTTGTTGATGAACTTGATGACCAGTTTGGCCAGCGCGTAGGCCGGTGCGGCCTTGCCGGCGAAGATGAAGGTGCGACGCGGCAGCGCTGCATCCGGCTGCTCGCGCAGGCGCCGGTACAACATCACGATGTGCAATGCGTTGAGCAGTTGGCGCTTGTACTCGTGGATGCGCTTGATCTGGGTGTCGAAGATCGTGTCCGGATCCAGCGCCGGGCCGCCGTTGGCCTGCAGCCAGCTGCAGAAGCGCAGCTTGGCTTCGTAGCGGGTGACGCGCAGCTGCTGGCGGAAGTCGGCATCGTCGGCGGACGGGACCAGCTTCTCCAGCAGCGTCAGATCGGTGATCCAGCCATCGCCCAGACGCGAGGTCAGCAGCCGTGCCAGCGAGGGATTGGCCACACGCAGGAAGCGGCGCTGGGTGACGCCGTTGGTCTTGTTGTTGAAGCGCTCCGGGAACATCTCGGCGAACTCCGGCACCACCCGTTGCTGCAGCAGTTCGGTGTGCAGCGCGGCCACGCCGTTGACGCTGTGGCTGCCGACGATCGCCAGATGCGCCATCCGCACGCGCTTGCCGCTGCCTTCCTCGATCAGGCTCATCCGCCGCAGTCGCTCGTTGCGGCTGGGCCAGCGCGCACGTACCTGATCGAGCAGGCGGCGGTTGATCTCGTAGACGATCTCCAGATGACGCGGCAGCAGCGCCTCGAACCAGGCAATCGGCCACTGCTCCATCGCTTCCGGCAGCAGCGTGTGGTTGGTGTAGGCGAGGGTGCGGTGGGCCAGATCCCAGGCCAGGTCCCAGTTCAGGCCGGCCTGATCGAGCAGGATCCGCATCAGCTCGGGCACCGCCAGCGCCGGATGGGTATCGTTGAGCTGGATCGCGGCCTTGTCCGGCAACTGCATCCAGTCGTTGCCGGCGGCGCGGAAGCGGCGCAGCAGGTCGGCCAGCGAACACGCGACCAGGAAGTATTCCTGCAGCAGCCGCAGCGCCTGCCCGGACACCGTGCTGTCGTCCGGATACAGCACGCGGGTGATGGTCTCCGCGCCGAGCGAAGCGGCGAAGGCGCCGACGAAGTCGCCACTGCTGAACTGCGCGAAGTCGAACGAATCCGGCGCCCGTGCCGACCACAGCCGCAGCGTGTTGATGGTCTTGCCGCCGTAGCCGACCACCGGCCGGTCGTGCGGAATGCCGAGCATCGTCCAGGGCTTGCCCGGCACCGCGCGCAGCACGCCGCCGTGCAGCTCCAGCGCGCAGTGCAGGGTCACTTCGACCGCTTCGCCGGGGCGGGCGATCTCCCACGGGTCGGGACGCGCGAGCCAGTGGTCCGGCGTTTCCTGCTGCCAGCCATGCGCGACCTGCTGGTGGAAGATGCCGTATTCGTAGCGCAGCCCGTAACCCATGCCGGGCAGGCCGAGCGTGGCCATCGAATCCAGGAAACACGCGGCCAGCCGGCCCAGGCCGCCGTTGCCGAGGCCGGCATCCGGCTCTTCTTCCAGCAGCGCCAGCGCCGAGGTGTCCTGCTGCTGGTGCAACTGCTCCAGTGCCAGGTCCAGTTGCAGGTTGATCGCGTTGTTGGCGAGCTGGCGGCCGATCAGGAATTCCATCGACAGGTAGTACACGCGCTTGACGTTGCCCTGCCGGTAGGCAGCCTCGGTGGCGATCCAGCGCTGGCTGAGGATGTCGCGCAGCGAGGCTGCTGCCGCCTCGTAGCGTTCGCGCATGGTGGCCTGCTCGGGGTGCAGGATGTGGTCGAAAACGAGGTGGCGTTCGAACAGTGCGTTGGGGTCGCCGGAAAAGTCCAGCGGCCCGGCGCCATAGCGGTTGATCAGATCGGCAAGACTGATACGGGTCATGCGGGTGTCTCCGTGGGGGTGGAGTTCGGAACCGCTTACATCGGCGAGCTTGCCTGTATCCGTGTGACCGGTAAATCCTGTCGGTCCGCGGCGTCGGCCGCGCCCGACCGGGAGACCCTATGTATGACGCGTTACGCCTGAATGGCGAGGGCTTTGCGCTGCGTCGCTGGCAGGCGGCGGACCTCGATGCGCTGCTGCGGCACGCCGACGATCCGCAGGTAGTGCGCGGGCTGAGCGAGCGCTTCCCGCACCCGTACACGCGCGCCGATGGCGAGGCGTTCCTGGCCGGAAGCGTGGTCGACCTGACGCAGCCGGTACTGGCGATCGAGATCGACGGCGAGGCCTGTGGCGGTATCGGTCTGCGCCAGGGCGGCGGCGAGCGCCGGCATTCGGCCGAGCTGGGCTACTGGCTGGGACGACGGCACTGGGGGCAGGGCTGGATGACGCGGATCGTGGCGAGCTATCTGGATTGGGCGGTGCCGGCACTGGCGCTGTACCGGGTCGAGGCTCATGTGCTGGACAGCAATCCGGCTTCGGCGCGGGTGCTGTTGAAGAACGGCTTCCAGGAGGAAGGTGTGCGCCGTTGCGCATTGCTCAAGCAAGGTCAGGTGCACGATCTGCGCATGTTTGGGCGGATCCATCCGTCGGTCGACGAGTTGCGGGAAAGCCGCGCCGGCTCCGATGCCTTCCGATAGGCGTTTCTGGCAGTGATCGCTTCCGGAGCAGAGCGGTTGTGGGAGGGACTTCAGTCCCGACAGGCGGTACCGGTAAAGCGTCGGGACTGAAGTCCCTCCCACAGGAGAGCCGCGCTGTCGGGCGGCGGGCGGCATGGGGCCGTGCCTGTCGCATCGAGCGCGAACCGGGCCATGCCGAATGCATGGTCCGTGCCGATTCATGCACAATCGGGCCAGCCCCGCCTTTCGTGGGCGATCAGAACTTCTTTCGGGGAACTCATGGAATCCATCATCCACGCCGTCAACGGCGTCATCTGGAGCAAGGCATTGATTGCGATATGCCTGGGCGCCGGCCTTTTCTTCAGCTTCAGCACCCGCTTCATGCAGGTACGCGGCTTCTTCGAAATGTGCCGCCTGATGCTGAGCGGGCAGAAGTCAGAGGCCGGCGTGTCCTCGTTCCAGGCACTGGCGATGTCGATGGCCGGCCGTATCGGCATCGGCAACATCGCCGGTGTCGCCACCGCGATCGCCTTCGGCGGCCCCGGCGCGATCTTCTGGATGTGGGTGATGGGTTTCCTCGGCGCCTCGACCTCCTACGTGGAGTCGACCCTGGCGCAGATCTACAAGGAAAAGGACAACGAAGGCCGTTATCGCGGCGGCCCGGCCTACTACATCGAGAAGGGCCTGGGCATGAAGTGGTACGCGCTGCTGTTCGCGCTGGCCACGCTGATCGCCGCCGGCCTGCTGATGCCGGGCGTACAGGCCAATGCCATCGCCGACAGCATCACCAACGTCTGCCAGGGCACCGTGCTGTGCGGCACGCTGGATGGGCAATGGCTGGGCATGGAGGCGCGCCTGGCGCTGAAGCTGGGCATCGGCGTGGTGGTCGCCGCGCTGCTGGCGGTGATCATCTTCGGTGGCGTCAAGCGCATCGCCAACTTCGCCGAGGTGGTGGTGCCGTTCATGGCCATCGCCTACATCCTGATGGCGATCGTGGTGATGGTGATCAATTACGACTACGTGCCGGAGATGTTCCGCATCATCTTCTCCAGCGCGTTCGGCATGCACGCCGGTTTCGGCGCGATGCTGGGCCTGGCGGTGGAGTGGGGCGTCAAGCGCGGCATCTATGCCAACGAGGCCGGCCAGGGCACCGGCCCGCACGCCGCCGCCGCCGCCGAGGTCTCGCACCCGGCCAAGCAGGGCTACGTGCAGGCCTTCGCGATCTACTTCGACACCATGATGGTGTGCACCGCGACCGCGTTCCTGATCCTGTCCACCGGCATGTACAACGTGGTCGGCCCGGACGGCGCCATGCTCAAGGAAGCGCTGCCGGGCATCCAGGCCGGGTCGGGCTTCGCCCAGAACGGCATCGAGTCGGTGCTGCCGGGCTGGGGCGCGGCGTTCGTGGCGATCGCGTTGTTCTTCTTCGCCTTCACCACGATCATGGCCTACTACTACATGGCCGAGACCAATCTGACCTACCTCAACGGCCACAAGACCCGGCCGCTGAGCACGCTGCTGCTGCGGCTGGCGATCATCGGCATGGTGATCTTCGGCGCGGTGCGCAGCGCGGAGATGGCCTGGGCGCTGGGTGACATCGGCGTCGGTCTGATGGCGTGGTTGAACATCATTGCGATCGTGATCCTGCGCAAGCCGGCGATGCTGGCGCTGCGCGACTATGAGCGACAGAAGAAGCTGGGCCTGGACCCGGTCTTCGACCCCGAGGCGTTGGGCATCCGTAACGCCGATTTCTGGAAAAAGAAGCCCTGACATGAGCAGTCCCTGGAACACCGGCCCGCGTCGTCCTGGCGGCGGATCCCCTTGGTCCTTCGGCGAACGTGGAGAACGTGGCGGCGGTGACGCCCGTCCACGTGCACCGCGTCCTCCACGCTCGCCCGATGCCGGTGAGCGTGTTCCGGCACCGCCGGCCGAGCGTCGAGGCGAGGAACTGCGTCTTTACGGCCTCAACGCCGTGCGCGCGGCGTTCAAGAAGCGTCCGCAGGCGTTGCGCAAGCTGTACCTGACCGAGGCCCGCATTGCCGAGCTGAAGCCGGTATTGGCGTGGTGCGTGAAGCACAAGGTCGGCTACCGCGTGGTCGCCGACGAGGACCTGCGCAAGCTGGCCGGCAGCGAGCATCACGAAGGCGTGGTCGCCGATGTGTTGAGGACCGAGCCGCTGCCGCTGGCCGAGTGGCTGGAAGCGCTGCGGCCCGGGCCGCAGTTGCTGCTGTGGCTGGACGGTGTCGGCAACCCGCACAACTTCGGCGCGATCCTGCGCTCGGCCGCGCACTTCGGCGTGGCCGGCATCCTGTTGCCGGCCGACTCGCCGCTGGCGTTGTCCGGTGCCGCCGCGCGCGTGGCCGAGGGTGGTGCCGAAGCGGTACCGCTGATACGTCTGCCCAAGACCGCACAGGCCGACGAACTGCTGCACGACGCCGGCTTCGTGCTCGCTGCGACCCTGGTCGAAGGTGGCCAGAACCTGTTCGCCACGCCGATGCCCAAGCGTCTGGTCTATGTGATGGGCGCCGAGAGCAGTGGTATGGACCGGCACTTCGCTGACGCCTGCGACCTGCGGGTGTCGATCCCGGGTAGCGGTGCGGTCGAGAGTCTCAATGTCGCCGCCGCGACCGCAGTGCTGCTGGCAAGCTGGCGCGCGCGCGCGACCGGCGGCTGAGCGAATGCGCGCGTCGCGTCGTCCGTTGGGTTTCGTCGCGCTGCTTGGCGCCAGCCTGATCCTGGCGGGTGCCACCCAGGCTGCCACCACATCTACGGCCAACGCCGCCGCATCATCGACCCAGGTCACGATCCGCAACGGAATCTTGCATGGCGTTGCCCAGGACGACGGCAGCGTGGTGTTCCGCGCGATTCCCTATGCGGCGCCGCCGCTGCGTGGCTTGCGTTGGCAACCGCCGCAGCCGGTGTCGCGCTGGTCGGGCGTGCGTGAGGCCTCTGCGCCGGCCGCCCCCTGCATGCAGCCTGCGCTGGGTTGGAACGACACGCTGGCCGCGCGCGGCAATGAAGATTGCCTGTACCTTGAAGTGGAAACGCCGTCGCTGGCGCCGGCCTCACCGCAACCGGTGATCGTCTGGATCCACGGCGGCGCCAACGTGGCCGGTGCCGGTGGCAACGCGCCGTCGGCGCTGGCACGCGAGGGCGTGGTACTGGTCAGCGTGCAGTACCGGCTCGGCGTGTTCGGCTTCCTGTCGCTGCCGGAGCTGCGTGGTGGTCTGCCACAGCGGGCGGCGGGCAACTTCGCGTTGCTCGACCAGATCGCCGCGCTGCGTTGGGTGCGCGACAACATTGCCCGCTTCGGCGGTGATCCGCGCCGGGTGACGATCGCCGGTCAGTCCGCTGGTGCGCAGGATGTCGGCCTGCTGATGCTCAGTCCGTTGGCGAGAGGCCTGTTCACCGGCGCGATCGAACAGAGCGGCACCGCCGGCTTTGGCCTGCCGGCCCGGACGCTGAGCGAGCAGCAGGCGCTGGGCGAAACGATCGCACGCCGCGCCGGCATCGAGCCCGGTCTCGATCGGTTGGCGCGGTTGCGCGCGCTGCCGGCGGAGCGTCTGCTCGAAGCCGGGCAGGGCGTGGACGTGCCGGCGCTCGACGATGACGGCTACATCTGGCTGCAAGCGGTGGTGGATGGCGAAGTGCTGCCGGATGCACCGGCCGAACTGCTGGCGCGTGGCCGGCAGGCGCGGGTGCCGCTGCTGATCGGCAGCAACGCGCTGGAGCTGGAACTCGGCGGTGGCGAGGCCGGTGCGCTGGCGCGGCTGCGGCGTGATTATCCGGCTCACGTTGTCGATGAAGTACAGGCACTGGAGGCGCGCGATCCGCCGCCGCGCTACGGCACCCCATCGCAACGGCTTGCCAACGACCTGACCTTCCGCTGCCCAGCACTGCGTGTTGCGCAGGCCCAGGCCGCGCGCGGTGTGCCGGTGTGGCATTACGAATTCGATCTGGCCGCGCCGAATGCACAGGTTTCGCACAGCGCCGAGCTGCCGTTCGTGTTCAAGGCACTGCCGCTGGGTGGTGGTGCCGGCACGCTGACTGCGTATTGGGCGGCGTTTGCGCGCAGGGGTGATCCCAATGTGGACGGCGTGGTGAAGTGGCCGGGTTATATGCCGAAGCGGCAGAGCCTGCGCTTCACGCCGGAGGGTGGTGAGGTCGTGGCGGATCTGCGTGGCGAGATTTGCGGGTTGCTTGATCGCCCTTGAGATTTTGATTGGCGTTTGAGTGGTCGGGTAAGGCCATAACGTCCATGGATGATCAGCCTTCGGCTGCTGAAAAGCGCTTCCCGCTTTACCAGCCTTCGGCTGTGGAAAAGCACTTCGCGGGAATGACGAGTCATAAACTCTTGTTCTCTAACCTTAAGTGCAACACTGCGAGAGGCGAGCGCTACACGCAGTTCACGGTAGTTGTCGCGGGCCTGCCGGGTTTGCCCACGGGCAGGGTATAAGTCGCATCGTGCGCAGTTTTCGTGCTGTCCTGCAGCATCCATCTGCGCGATTTCGGCGCGCCCTGCAGGTCGATTCCGAGCGGTGATGCGGCCAGCACTTCATGGTCGGCATAGCGCACTGCGTAGCGCGGCTGGCCATCGTCGGAGAGCGTGAATTCAAGCGTTGCACGCTGTTGCGGCGAGTCCAGGCGCAGCGTTTCGGCATGTGCGCGACAAGACAGACAGAACATGACGAGCAGCACGGTTGCCGCTGCTTGATGCGATCGGAACACGATGGCCTCCTCCCCGTGAAAGGCACCGGCGGTTGTGGGCGCCGGATGCGTGGGATAACGTTACCTCAGCTCGCATCCGTGACAGGCGCACGGCGAGTGGCACCGCACAGGCGATGCCGATGCGTGGATTCACTTTGATTGAATTGGTTTGGCAGTAGAGCTTGGGAGAGGACTCTGATGCTGAAGAACCGGCAGTCGGTGCTGCATGCGCAGGTGTTCGTGACGGGCATCGCGATGGCGCAGTCGCGTCCCACGCCGATGCCATCGGATCCATATAAGGTGCCGGAAGGCAGTGTCGGTCTCGACAGGCCGCTGCCGGTCGATGCGGCGTGCCTGCCAGGGCAGCGCGAAGCATCTGCGTCCTGCGAAGACAACGGCCTCAATCTCGCCCCGGGCGAGCACCTCCTGCACATCCGCGTCGATACCGCCACGCGGTTGCACGACGCGCGACCGCGCCTGCGTGGCTGGACCGTTGCAAGCACCGAAGTTCCAGCCGACACGCGCTAGGCGTGTCGGTCCATTCCGGCCGTACAGGGGCGGCCGCGTCTCGCACCACCGTTGCATTCATTGCTCGTGTTGCCACTTTCCTGGGAGGGATCATGAAGACGACCTACGCGCCCCCGCGTCGCACCACTTTATCGTCGGCGTTGCTGGCCGTTCTGTTGCTGTCCGCCGGACATGCCATGGCGCAGCAGGCTTCCGCCGATGCATCGGTTACCGAACTGGACAAGGTGATCGTGCGCGGCGTTCGCGCCGCACAGGCCGCCGCCATCGAGAACAAACGCACCGCCGCGCAGATCGTCGATTCGATCTCGGCCGAGGACATCGGCAAGCTGCCCGACGTCACCATCACCGATTCGCTGCAACGCGTGCCCGGCGTGCAGATCCGGCGCTCGGCCGGCGAGGGCTCGCAGCTCAACATCCGCGGCATGCCGCAGGTGCAGATGACCATGAACGGCGAGCTGTACCTCAGCGCCGGCGGTGGTGACCAGTACGGTCAGCCCAATCTCGGTCGCGGCCAGCCCGATTTCGTCGACATCCCGCCAACGCTGTTCTCCGGTGTGGACGTGATCAAGTCGTCGACCGCAGCCGATCTGGACGGCGGCATCAGCGGCACGGTATCGCTGAAGACGCGGCGCCCGTTCGAGTTGCCAGAAGGCTGGACGTTCTCGGCGCAGGCCGAAGGTTCCTACGGTGATCGTGTCGAGAAGTACAACAACCTGTTCTCCGGTCTGGCCAGCTATCGCAGCGAGCGCTGGGGCGGTCTGCTCAGCGTGTCGCGCTCGCGCTCGACGCTGGAAAACAAGCATCCGAGCGTGTACTCCAACGGTGCGCAGAAATCCACCGAGGCCAACGTCGGTTTCGATTTCAACGGCGATGGCGTGATCGGCAGCAATACCGATCCTGCCAACCTGCCGCGCGATTATTTCTACAACTGGGTCGCCACCGAGCTGGAAAACCGCACCACCGAGCGCGAGCGCACCGGCATCAACGGCTCGTTCCAGTTCAACATCAACGATTCTTGGACGCTGCTGGCCGATGCCGCGTACACCAAGCTGGAGGATCACGACACCTCGGTGGCCGCGCAACTGCACACCGGCTGGGCCACCGATCAGCTACAGCCCGGCTCGATCGTCGATCCCAACGGCGTGCTGGAGTACGGAATATTCCGCTACAACCGCTTCCAGGCGCACTCGATGGCCTCGGTCGCCGATTCGCACGCACTCAACACCAATCTGGAACTGCGCTTCGACAATGGCGGCCCGTTGCGCGCCAACTTCCGCTGGGTGCATGGCAGTTCCGAACGCACCTACACCGAAGCGCGCGCCGATGCGGTGGCCACGCGCGGCAGCCAGATCACCCGCGCCGACGGCAGCACCATCTGGGCCAATGCCAATGGTCTTGAGAACGTCGATGCCAGCATCGACTTCCGCGGCAAGTATCCGGCGGTGAACCTGATCACCGACGTGACCAATCCGGACAACTGGCAGCTGATGTCGACCTGGGCGCAGGGCAACAAGGTCAAGGCGACGATGGACGTGCTGCGTGCCGACGGCATCTTCGATTTCGATGACGGCGTGGTGCGCTCGTTCCAGTTCGGCCTGCGCTACGGCGAGCGCGATTTCCGCTACGACGCCTATCGCTATCTTTCACCGGTTTCCAGCAGCTGCAGCGACCCGCAACGCGCGCTGTACTACTACAAGGATCCGCTGATCAGCGACACCTGCTCAGGCGTGTCCGAGGCGCGGCTGCTGCCGTTCTCCTCGATTCCCGGTTACTGGAAGTACTTCAACGATTTCGATCCGATCAAGGTCAATGGCCTGGGCAGCGTCGGCCTGCCGGCGATCGACCCGAACGTGATGAAGGATCCGGTGGCTTATCTCAACAGCCTGTATCCGGGCAATGTCGCCTATCAGATGGCGTCCGACTCCTATCACGTCAAGGAGAAGAACAGCGCGGCCTATTTCATGGCCAACTTCGAAGGTGGCAGCGATACGCGCCTGCCGTGGAGCGGCAACCTCGGTGTGCGCATCGCGCAGACGCGGTTGTTGATCGACCAGTATCAAGTGAGTGGCGATGTCTACATCGGCAATGTCGACTGGAATGGCGTGAACCCGGCGATCGGTACCAACCGCATCGTCAACGAGTACACCGACGTGTTGCCGACCGCGAATCTGGCGCTGGACATCACCGCCGAGCAGAAGCTGCGCTTCGCCTACAACAAGGCAGTCGCGCGTCAGGATCTGCCGGATCTCGGGCGCGGTCTGGTGGTGTTCTACGCGGTCAACGGCACGCCACCGCGCAACCCGGACCTGCCGGCGGATGCGGTGCTGTTCCTCAACGGCCGCGCCGGCAATCCCGATCTGAAGCCGTTCCGCGCCGACAACTACAACGCCTCCTGGGAGTGGTACTTCGGCGACAACTCGCTGCTCAACGCCGGCGTGTTCCTGATCGACGTGAAGTCGTTCCCGGCCACGGTCACCTCGATCGAGTTGCTGCCTGACGCCGACGGCGTGGTGCGTGCGGGCGGCCCGGTGGAGCGCATCGTCAACGGCGGCGGCGGGCAGGTGCGTGGTTTCGAGGTCGGCTATCAGCAGGCCTTCGATTTCCTGCCGGGCTGGCTCAACGGCTTCGGCGCCAACCTCAACTACACCTACTCCGACGCCAAGACCGACAACAAGGACATCGAGGGCAACAGCCTGCCGATCGGCGACAACTCCAAGCACCAGGCCAACGCGGTGCTGTGGTACCAGAAGGACAAGCTGCAGGCGCGGCTGGCCTACAACTGGCGCAGCAAGCGTTTCAGCCAGTTGAACACCTCGGCGTGGGGCGATGAGCTGGCGATCTGGAACGAGGCGGTCGGTTACCTGGACGCCTCGATCAGCTACGACATCAAGCCGTACCTGACGGTCTACCTGCAGGGCACCAACCTCACTGGCGAGAGCGAACGCCGCTACGCGCAGTGGAGCAACCAGTACTTCGACCAGAACATCTTCGAGCGGCGCTACTACGCGGGTCTGCGGCTGCGGTTCTGAGCCACCGTTTTTACCCGCGCGGTGGACGTCCCGGTTCACCGCGTGCGGGGCAAGGTCCGGCCCAGCCGGACACCCTCCCATTCGGCCACGTCGGCGGGACACGGCGCGGCCATTTTTTTATTGGCGGGAGCGCATTTGTGGGAGCGACTTCAGTCGCGACTGAAGTCGCTCCCACAGAAAGCCACACTCCGATGCCGGCCGGCGATGCGCCTGCACGAAAGCTCCTCAAGCCTCGCCCGGCACCGCCGTAGAACCCCGCCGCACCAACGTGTAACGCATCGTGTGCTGGACCGGCGCGGCTGCCTCGCCCTGGCGATGCCGGCGGATATCCTCGACCAACTGGGTCACCGCCGTGCGACCCATCGCGGTCACCGGCTGACGGATCGTGGTCAGCTCCGGCCATACCGTGGTCGCCACCGGCGTGTCGTCGAAACCGGCCACCGACAGGTCTTCCGGAATCCGCAGTCCCAGTCCATGCGCCACCGCCAATGCGGCGGCAGCCATGTCGTCGTTGCTGCAGAACAGGGCGCTCGGACGCTGCGGACGGGCGAGCAGCGCTTGCGCGGCGGTCAGGCCGGAGCGGTAGGTGAACAATCCTTCGGCGATGTCTTCCGGCGCCACTGTCAATCCGGCCTCGGCCATCGCATCGAAGAAACCGTCCGCGCGCAGCGCGCTCGGCGCATGCGCCGGATCGCCGCGCACGAAGCCGATCCGGCGATGACCGAGTTCGAGCAGGTAGCGGGTCATCGCCAGTGCGCCCTGGTAATCGTCGATGCGTACCGCGCTGACTTCGACGACCGGCGCACCGCCGGCCACGGCGAGCACGGGAATGCCGCGCGCGTCCAACGTCGCAATGGTCGAGCGTGAGTCGCACAGGGGCGGCGGCAGGATCACGCCATCGACGCCGGCGGCGAGCAGGCGTTCGGTCGCGGCGCGCTGGCTGCGCAGCGAGCCGCACTTCTCGACCAGCACCTGATGCCCGTCGAGGCTGCTCTGTTCGAGCACGCCAAGCATGAATTGATTGAGATAGGCGGCGCTGGGATTGCTGTAAAGCAACCCGATGCGGATCTGCTGCGCGGTGCGCAGCGAGCGCCCGGCGAGGTTGGGGCGGTAGCCCAGCGCCCGTACCGACGCTTCCACCCGCACCCGCATGTCCTCGCCGACCTGCGGGTGACGGTTGATCACCCGCGAGGCGGTCATCGGCGAGACGCCGGCGTGCTGTGCCACATCCAGCAAGGTCACTGCGCCGCTTTTGCGACGTGGCTGTTGTCCCGCCATCTGGGAGTCGTCAGACGTTGCGCCGCGCGAATGCGGCGCAACGAGCTTACTCGTTCGGTGGCGTGGTCGGCTTGGCCTCGCTGCCGAATCCGCCATCGGCCTCGGCCGCCAGATAGGCGAACACGGTGTAGGCCGCGACGTTCTGCGCCAGCGCCTTCGGATCGATCTTGTCGAGCGTGTCGTCGGCGGTGTGGTGCAGGTCGAAGTAGTCGGTCCCGTCCTGTGCCAGCCACGCCCAGGCGCCACCCTTGGCCGCGATCGGGCCGATGTCCGGACCGGGGCCGCCCTTGGTCGGCAGGTACTCGATGCCCAGCGGTGCGAGCACCTCGGCAATCTGCCGGGTCGCTTCGCGTGAGCCTTCCGGCGCGGGCGAGCCGGTGTTGAAGCCGTAGATGCGGCCAGCGCCGAAATCGCTCTCCGCGCCGATCTGGTGCAGCTTCAGATCCTTCGCGTCCTTGCCGTGCGCGGCCGCGTAGGCCTTGCCGCCGTACAGGCCCTGCTCCTCGTTGGCGAAGGCGACCACGCGGATGCTGCGCTTCGGCGCCTGCTTGAGCTGGCCGATCAGATGGCCGGCCGCCATCGTGATGCCGACACCGGCACCGTCGTCGATCGCGCCGGTGCCCAGATCCCAGGAATCCAGGTGGCCGCCGATCACCACGACCTCCTGCGGCTTCTCGCGCCCGGTGATCTCACCGATCACGTTGTACGAGGTCGCCGTGCCATTCCAGCCGCAATCCAGGCTCAGCCGGATGCGGGTCGCGCCGCGTTCGAGCAGGCGCGCCAGCTGGTTGGCATCGGGTGCCGCCAGCGCGGCTGCCGGCACCGGCGTCAGGCCCTCGTCGAAACGGGTGATGCCGGTATGCGGCACGCGATGCGAGTCGGTGCCGGCCGAGCGCATCACGAAGCCGATCGCGCCCTTGCGGATCGCCTCGGACGGCGCACGACCGCGGATCGCGCCGCCATTGCCGTAGTCCTTGCCATCACGCGCCTTGACCATCTGGTAATCGACGAACGCGATCTTGCCTTCCAGCGAACCCTTCGGAGCCGCCTGCAGCGCGGCCAGATCGGCAAAGCGAACGACTTCACCTTCGACCGTACCGCCCGGGCTGCCACCCAGCGCGGTGATGTGCAACGGCTGTGCATGCGCGCCGAGCACTTCGGCAGCTTCGCTGCGCCGTTCCCATTTCGGGAAGGTCACCGGCTCGGTCCAGACCTTGTCGAACCCGAGCTGCGTGAACTTCGCCTTGGCCCAGGCCACCGCACGCGCGTCGGCCTCGCCACCGGCGATGCGCGGGCCGACCTCGGTGGTCAGCGACTCGACCACCTTCCAGCCGGTGTCGTCGGCCAGCGCCTGCTCGCGCAACTGCGCTGCCGTGCTCAGGGCCTTGTCGGGAATCTGCGTGACCGGCGCGGCAAGCACGCTCGAAGTGGCGAGGAGGGCAGCAATGGCGACAGCTAGGTAACGCATGGTCGGCTCCGGGAAGTGGGTTCTGTTCGCGTTCGGTGTGGACAAACTCTGATGGACTCGTCTTGCTGTTCGGTGCGGCGGGTGATCTTGTGGGAGGGACTTCAGTCCCGAGGCTTTGCCGATACGGCCCGTCGGGACTGAAGTCCCTCCCACAAGATCACCCACCAGCGCGAACAGCACCCAAGTCCCCTTGCACATGGTTGCGCGGTCTCCAGCAAGGGACTCGCATCTTCAAATCCCCGCACATGGATGTGCAGGCTCCTGCGAGGGATTCGCATCTTTGAATCCCCGCACATGGATGTGCGGGCTCTTGCGAGGGACTCGCACAAACGAAAGGCCACGAGCTTAGCAGCGCGTGGCCTTCCGTCCCCGTGCGGGAGGTCATCCTCCCGTGGCGGCGGTCACTTGCGGAGTGAGTCGCGGATCTCGCGCAGCAGCAGCACTTCATCGCTGGGCGGCGGCGGTGCGGCCGGCTCGGCGGCCTGCTTGCGGCTGAGCCTGTTGATCAGCTTGACCACCAGGAAGATCGCGAAGGCGACGATCAGGAACTGCACCACCGTGTTGATGAAGTCGCCGTAGCCGATCACCACGGCCGGGACTTCCTTGCCGGCGGCATCCACGGTTGCCGCCTTCAAGGTCCAGGCCAGCTTGGAGAAGTCGATCCCCCCGATCAGCATACCGATCGGCGGCATGATCACCTTCTCGACCAGCGAGCTGACGATCTTGCCGAATGCGGCACCGATCACCACACCGACCGCCAGGTCGATTACGTTGCCACGCATCGCGAATTCTTTGAACTCGCTCATCATTCCCATGATCCGTTCCTTTATCAGGTCACGGCACGCTGCCGCGGCCGCAATCCTAACGCGGGTCGGATCACCCCGGGATGATGACACCGTGACGTTCGGCGACATTTTCGAGCCGGGCGCTGAAGCGATCACCGGGCTTGAGCGCGGCCACGCCGGCCGGCGTGCCCATGAACACCAGATCGCCTGCCTTCAGCGCGTAGAGCTTGGACAGCTCGTGCAGGATTTCCGGCACGTTCCAGATCATCTGGTCCAGCAGCGATTGCTGACGCACTTCGCCGTTGACCTCCAGCGAAAGATTCAACGCACCCAGCTCACCGACTTCGCCGGCGTGGACCAGTTCGCTGATCGGTGCGGAATGATCGAAGCCCTTGGCGATATCCCACGGCAGGCCCTTGGCCTTGGCGGCGGCCTGCAGATCACGCCGGGTCAGGTCCAGGCCGACGCCGTAGCCGTAGATCAGCGTCTCGGCTTGTTCGACCGGCAACACGCCGGTCGGCGCATCCTGGCCGAGCGCGACCACCAGTTCGACCTCGTGGTGCAGCTCGTTGGTGCCGGGCGGGTAGGGGATCGCATCGCCATGGCCGACGACAATGGCATCGGCAGGCTTCATGAAGAACACCGGCTGTCCGCGCTCGGTCTTCGAGGCCGGCGCGCTCGCGCCCATCTCGCGCGCATGGTCGGCAAAGTTGCGGCCCACGCAGTAGATGCGATGTACCGGGAATGTTCCGCCGCCCACCACAGGGATGCGTGGAAGCTCGGGGGCAGGGATGACATCGCTCATGCAGGCGTCCTCAGTTGCGGTGAGGCGCGAGTCTAACAAGAGCGCATAAGGCCGTTGCAGGGGCCGGATCAGCGCGAGAGCGGCAACACCGGCTTGCTGACAACGTGATACTCGCCTTCGACGACGTTGCCGGGATTGGCTGCGGTCGCGCGCTTGCCCGGCTTGCCGAACAGTTTCCAGGCCAGGCCACCCAGGATCATCGCAGCCCCGACGAGTACGCCCAGGAACACCAGCACGGCCAGGATCGCCAAGCCGAGCAGACCGAAACCCAGCCGGATCAACGGATGGCGCGGCTTGCGGGGTTCGAACAGCTGGCGGACGGTGCCGAAATTGAAAAAGCGTGCGCGCATGGGAGACAGTCGCCTGTCGGGAAGGGCTGGGCGGGGAGTATCGTTGCAGTCGCAAGTGACTGCGTGAAAAGAACGTTAAACGGTCGCTTCCCTCGTCGGCTCGAAGGCTTGCGCCCCAAGGCGATGTCGGGTTGCCTGACCGTGACAGAATGCCGCTTCTTTCTTGCCGCCGTTTGTCGCCGATGACCGCTTCCACCACCCGGCTGCTTACGCGGCGCGACCAGATCCCCGACGGTGGCTTCGCCGAAGTCGAAGCGGAGATCGACGGCAGTCCCGAATCGCTGTTGCTGTATCGCGAAGGCCCGACGGTGCGCGGCTGGTTGAATGTCTGTCCGCATGCCGGGCGGCGGCTCGACTGGGCACCGGGACAGTTCCTCAAGAGCCGGGAGGGACAACTGGTGTGTGCGGCGCACGGCGCGGCATTCGAACTGCAGGGGGGCATCTGTGTTTCCGGCCCCTGTCGAGGGGAGGCACTGCGATCGGTCGATGTGCGGATCGACGGCGAGGACGTGGTGTTGGCTGGATGAGCGCGTGGCTCAGCGCCCCGACCACCAGAACAGCAGGTTGATCATCGGCACCATCACCAATACGTAGATCAGCGACAGCGGGCCGCCCACGCGCCACAGTTCGCGCGGCTGGTAGTTGGCCGGACCGGTGACCATCGAGATCACCGGGTTCGACGCGGTCATCAGGTTGTTGGATGCCGACAACGCCACGATCAGCGCGAACGCGGTCGGATTGCCGCCGGCCGCCAATGCCAGGTTCACTGCGATCGGCACCATCACGATGGTGGCGCCGACATGACTGATCACCAGCGAGAATGCGGTCGTCAACAACGCCAGCGCGACCTCGATCACCCAGATCGGGATGCCTTCGGGCAGCCGGTCGATGGTATGCCCGGCCACCCATGCCGCAGTGCCGCTGCTGTCCATCGCCCAGCCGAGCGGAATCAGCCCGGCCATCATGAAAACAGTCTTCCAGTTGATCGAGGCATAGGCCTCGTCCATGCGCAGCACGCCGGTGACCAGCATGAACGCCACACCGGTCATCAGTGTCAGCGCCACCGGCAACTTGGAGGTCAGCGCGATCAGGATGGTCAGCGCGAAGATCGACATGGCGATCTTGAATTTGTGCGGACGCTGCTCGCCCTTGGGATAGTCGGTGACCGGCACGAAGTCGCGGCTGTCGGCAGCCTGGGCGAGGTCCTGCCAGATGCTGTGCAGCACCAGCATGTCGCCGGCGCGCAGCGGCACCTTGCGCACGTCCTCGCGGATCACCTGCTTGTCGCGGTTGATCGCCAGCAGGCTGAGACCGAGTTGCTTGCGCAGCCGCAGGTCGCCCGCGCTCTTGCCGATGAAGCGCGAGTTCGGCGGGATCACCGCCTCGGAGATGCCGGCGCGGGCCGGATTGAACAGATCGCCCAGGTTGCGCAGCCGCGAGGACATGCGCAGGAAGTGGTTCTGCGCGAAATCGACCACGGCCTGGCGCGAGCCCATCACGCCGAGCACGCTGCCGACCCAGATGCGCATGTCCGCCGGCGGCGACAGGCGGGTGTCGTTGCCGGTCTTCAGTGCCAGCAGCAGGGGCGCGTCGTGCATCGCCTCGGCCTCGCCGAGCGCCATGCCGACCAGCGGGCTCTCGGCGCTGACCACCAGCTCGAACACGTCGCCCTCGATGCCATAGGTACGCGCGAAATAACTCTCGGTGCGCGCCGGGGTGACGCCGTCGTTGACCAGCGTCTCCTCCTCGATCAGCTTGCGATCGCCGTAGAAGCGGAAATACAGCAGCGCCGCGACCAGCAGCGCCACGCCGACCGGCAGTGGCGCGAACATGCCCAGCGGCTCGATCGTCGCCATGCCCGAGGGCAGGTTGTTGTTGGCCGACATCAGCAGGTCGTTGAGCAGGATCAACGGCGAGTTGCCGACCATCGTCAGCGCGCCGCCCATCACGATCATCGAGGCGATCGGCAGCAGCAGTCGCTGCAGCGTCAGCCGGGTGCGCGCGACCAGGCGCGAAGCCACCGGCAGGTACAGCGCCATCACCGACGGGTTCTGCATGAACGAGGAGTTGAGGCCGGAGATCGCCAGCGTCAGCATCACCAGCCGGTTCTCGTTGCCGTGCGAGCGCCGCAGCAGCCACGACGCCAGCCGGTTCAACGCGCCGGTGCGTTCCAGTCCAGCGCCGAGGATGGTGGTGGCGATGATGCTCATCACCGCGTTGCCCGAGAAGCCGCCGAAGATTTCCTCCGGCGCGATCAACCCGGTCACCCCGAGCACCACCAGCACGATCAGCGCCACTACGTCAGCGCGGATCCGCTCGAACAGGAACATCGCCATCGTGAAACCGACCAGCCCGAGTACGAGCCTCATGTCGTTGGTCAGCGTCAGCGCGGTATCCATTGGGGCCGGGATTCGAGATTCGGGATTGGGGATTCGTGGAGCAGGGTGACCGGTTGCAGGGGGTGTTGCTTTTACGAATCCCGAATCTCCACTCCCGAATCCCGGTCATAAAGCAGATCCCAAACGCCATGGCCCAGCTTCTGCCCGCGCGTCTCGAAATGGGTCTGCGGACGCCACTCCGGTCGCGGCACGTGGCCGCGTGGGCCGGTGCGGTTGACCAGGCCCTGGGTGGCATCCAGCACGTCCCACATCTGCTCGGCGTAGTCCCGCCAATCTGTGGCGGCGTGCAGGCGGCCACCCGGCCGCAGCTTGCGTACCAGCAGATCGGCGAACTCCGGCTGGACCAGGCGGCGCTTGTTGTGGCGTTTCTTGTGCCAGGGATCGGGGAAGTAGATGCGCACTTCGTCGAGTGCGCCGTCGGCGATCTCATTGCGCAGCACCTCGACCGCGTCGTGGTGGTACAGGCGCACGTGTTCGGCGTTGTCGGCCGCCAGCTCGTTGAGCAGCCGGCCCACGCCGGGCGCATGCACCTCGATGCCGATGTAGTCGCGGGACGGATCGTGCTGCGCGGCAAAGCGCAGCGCGGCGCCGTTGCCGAAGCCGATCTCCAGCACCTTGGGGGCGTTGCGGTCGAACAGCGCATCCAGATCGCGCGGCTGGCCGAGGTAGTCCACGCCGAAACGCGGCCAACGCTCGTCGAAGGCACGCTGCTGGGCCGGGGTGAAGCGACCCTGGCGCAGCACGAAGCTGCGTACCGCGCGGTGGCCTTCGGTGATGGTGAAGGGCTTGGCCGGCACCTTGGCGCCGCTGCTGTTGAAGGGATCGGTCATCTTGAGCCTGCCTTTGCGCAAGACAGGCTGCCGCCGGAGTCGCGGCCGATGCTGGCCGTTGCCTGGAGGCCGTTGGCGGCCGGGTGGGGGTTGGTTTCGAGGATCCGCTCCAGGTCCTTGGACCCGCCGGCGATGATCGGTGTGCCGGAGGCAATAAGTACGTTCATGTGCCGATTATGGCCTCTTACGCCCATGCAAGGGAGCGGATGGGCCGGGGTCATGGAAATGGAACATTGGCGCGCGAGCATGCGTGTCGGGTTGCCATAGGGGGATGGCGACACCGTTTCCATCATTCGAGGTACTTCGCGATGCTTGTTTCGCCCTTTCGCAGCCAGGGCAGGCTGCGCTGTGTGCCATGGCTTGCCCTGTCGGCCGCGCTCACACCCGCCCTCGCCACGGCTCAGGAGGTTGCCGGCCGCAGCCAGGTGCAGGACCTGGACAGCATCGTCGTCACCGGCCGTGCCGGCACCGGCGTGCGTACCAAGGCCGAGACCAGCTACTCGGTCACCAATATCGAGGAAGAGAGCCTGCGCCTGCAGGCGCCGACCAGCGTCACCGAGGCGCTGAAGTCGGTGCCCGGCTTCTGGGTCGAGGCCTCCGGTGGCGAGGCCAGTGGCAACGTCCGCGCACGCGGCGTACCGGTGGACGGCTTCGGTTCGGTGCAGTTGCTGGAAGACGGCATGCCGGTACAGCACGATCCGGCGCTGGGCTACCTCAACGCCGATCAGGCGTTCCGGCTGGACGAGACCATCGAACGCATCGAAGTGGTGCGCGGCGGTCCATCCCCGGTGTTCTATTCCAATGCCCCGGCCGGCGCGATCAACTTCATCCCGCGCCAGGTCGGCGACCATGCCGAGGGCCTGGTCAAACTGACCGTGGGCCGCGACAACCTGTACCGCACCGATTTCTGGTACGGCACACCGCTGGCCGACAGCGCCTGGAAGCTCGGCATCGGTGGCTTCTATCGCAGCGAGGACGGCGTGCGTGATCTCGGCTTCACCGGCAACCAGGGCGGCCAGGTGCGGCTCAACCTGGGACGTGAGCTGGAGAACGGGCGCATCAGCTTCGACCTGAAGCGGCTCGACGACAAGGTCGCGTTCTACACCGGCATCCCGATGCGCACCGACGCTGATGGCGAGATCCGCGCGGTGCCGGGTTTCGACGGCAACTACGGCACCGTCGCCGGACCGGAGACGGCGCACGTGCACATGATCACTGGCGATGGCGGCGACTATGACTTCGACAACACCCTCGGTACGCAGGTCAAGCGCACCCAGTTCAGCGTAGGGGCGCAGTTCGAACTGGGCGACGGCTGGCAGCTCAATGATCATCTGCGTTACAGCGACACCGAGACCCAGCGCAACGGCGTGTATCCCAACACCCTGCAGAGCGCGAGCAGCTTCCTGGCCAGTCGCGCCGCCGATCTGGCCTCGGTACCCGGCGCCAGCGCACTGCAACTGCGCTACGTGACCTCGCCGAATCAGGTCTACGACATCGCCAATCAGAACGGCAACGGCTTGATCATCCTCGCGGGCCTGCGCGGCGTCACCATGCCGGTGAACGAGCTGGCCAACGATCTGCAGTTCTCGCGTGCATTCGAGGCCGGCAGTCAGCGCCACAACGTCACCTTCGGCTACTACTACGCGCATATCGAGGAGGACTTCGACCGCTATTCGTCCGTCGCCCTGCTCGATGTGCAGGACAACGCGCGGCTGCTGGACCTGGTGGCGGTGGATGAGGACGGCAACGTGCTCAAGCAGTTCACCGACAATGGCATCACCCGCTACGGTTACGAGTGGGAGCACGCATCAGGCAAGCAGACCACGCATGCGCTGTACCTGGCCGATGAGTGGCAGATCGACGACGCCTTTCGCATCGACGCCGGCCTGCGCTGGGAACGCATGAACACCCATGGTTGGGTCGAGCAGAAGCAGACCGTCAACCTGGGCACGCCGGCCACCGCCAACATCCTCACCGGCAACGGTGTGTACGCGAATTACGACGACACCTTCAGCCGCCTGGCCTGGACCGTGGGCGCCAACTGGCAGTTCAGCGCCAGCCAGGGCCTGTTCGCGCGCTATACCTCCGGCAACCGTCTGCCGAGCCTGGGCAACTACATCACCAACGCCGGTGCCACACCCTACGTGCAGACCATGGATCTGGCCGAGATCGGCTACAAGTACTCGCAGCCGTTGCTGGATGTGTTCGCCACGTTGTTCTGGACGAAGTACGACAACGTCTCCTTCAGCAACTACGTGTTCAATGCCGATGGCGCGACGGTGGAGGAGCCGCAGTTCGCCAGCACGCGTACCTTCGGTCTGGAACTGGAGGGCGCGCTGCGCCCGGTCGACTGGTTCGATGTCAGCACCACGGTGACCCTGCAGGATCCGCAGTATCGCGGCCTGACCTATATGGACAAGACCGGTACGCTCAACGACTACGACGGCAACCAGCTGATCCGCGTACCCAAGATCAGCGTGCGCGTAGTGCCCGGCGTGAATCTGCTGCAGGGCCGGTTGCGGCTGCAGGCTGCCTGGGAATACGAGGGCGCGCGCTACGTGGATACCGCCAACTCGGTGCGCTTGCCGTCCTATGACGCGATCAACCTCAGCGCACGCTACGAGGTCAACGAGCGCCTGTCGCTGTACGGCTATGTCGACAACCTCACCAACTCGCTCGGCCTGACCGAAGGCAATCCGCGCGCCGGCGAACTGGCCAGCGCCGATCGCGGTGCCAACACCTTCATCGCGCGGCCGTTGCTCGGACGCAACTACCGCCTCGCCCTGATGTACAGGTTCTGACGGCGATGGGCATGCGCATCGCGAAGTGGAGTGCATGGCTGTGGCTGCTGCTGTGGCCACTGGGGGCATCCGCGCAGCAGGTCATGGTCATCGAGGGGACGCTCGATGACCACGATCGCCAGCACTACGTGCCGGTGCTGTTCGAGGTGCCGGCCGGTATCGCGCGGATCAGCGTGGACTTCAGCTATGAGGATCAAGGGCGTGCCGCGGTGGTCGATCTCGGCTTGCAGGGGCCGGCCGGGTTGCGTGGCTGGAGCGGTGGCAACAAGCGCAGCTTCACCGTGTCCGCCAGCGACGCCACGCCGTCATACCTGCCCGGACCGATCGAGCCGGGCCGTTGGCAGTTGCTGTTGGGCGTGCCGCACCTGCGTGCCGGCACGCGTGCGCCTTATCGCGCCCGCATCGAACTCACGCCGGTTGCGCAGGCCGACCACCTGCCGGCCTCGCAGCAGCCACGACTGGATAGCTCCGCGCGCTGGTATCGCGGCGATCTGCACATGCACAGCGGGCACAGCGACGGCAGCTGCGCCGCGCAATCCGGCGCGCGCGCTCCCTGTCCGTTGTTCCTGACCCTGCAGGCCGCGGCCGAGGCCGGCATGGACTTCATCGCAGTGACCGACCACAACACGATCTCGCACGTGCAGGAACTGGCCGCAGCGCAGCCGTACTTCGATCGCATGTTGTTGATCCCGGGCATGGAGATCACCACCTTCCAGGGCCACGGCAACGTGTTCGGCCTGCGCGCGCCGCTGGATTTCCGCGTCGGCGACACCACCGATTGGGCGGCGATCGCTCGCGAGGCCAAGCATCGCGGGCTGCTGCTGTCGGCCAATCATCCCGGCAATCCTTCCGACGAAAGCTGCATGGGCTGTGGATGGAAGCCTGCTGCTCCGCTTCCGCCGGGCAGCCTGGCGGCGGTGGAGGCGGTCAACGGTCTCGACGCCGACACGCCGACCTCGGGCATTCCTTATTGGGAGTCACTGCTGGCTGCTGGCGAGCACGTGACCGCGATCGGCGGCAGCGACAACCACGACGGCACGCTGCGTGCCGGCGTGCACGGACGCAGTCGGATCGGCGTGCCGACCACGGTCGTCTATGCCACCGGCTTGAGCGAGCGCGAAATCCTGGACGGCATCCGTGCCGGCCGTGTGTTCGTCGATGTGGAGGGCAGTCGCGACCGGCTGCTCGACCTGAGCGCCGAGGCCGGTGGGCGGCAGGTGGCGATGGGCGCACAACTGGTCGCGCCCGCGGGCAGCCAGGTCCGGATCGCTGTGGACGTGATGGCGCCAGCCGGTTCGCACCTCGTGCTGCGGCTCGATGGCCAGCCGTTGCCGGCATGGGCGGCACCGTTGGATAGCCCGGCGCGCGCGCGCCGCGATGGGGCCTGGACCAGCGATGGCGCGCGGCACTGGCTGCGTGCCGAGGTCCGTGATCGCGACGGGCACCTGCTGTTGCTGGGTAATCCGATCTACCTCAATTAAGTCGACTTCGGCCGGCGGCCGTGCGCGATTTCCATCGCACGGCTTTCCGTGGCGCGTACGCGGTGATGCAGGCCGCGCGGTGCGATCTCATCGTTGATTTCCACGCGATTTGCGGCCATCGGCCCTCGAAGACGCGCAGGAACGGCGCGATCTGTCCGGGAATGGATGGCACGTTCCAGGTCGCTGTGCCTCCGCATTTGGCGGCTGCGCCATGCCATGTGCGTTCGTGACATCATTGCCGGATGCGTGCCGAAAGGCGCGCGTTTTTGCTTTCATGCGGCACTGCAGCGTGAGTGCCGGCAAGGTTGGTGGAAGGATTTGTCCATTCGGCACCGTACGTGGACTGCCGCCCGCTGCAACATCTCGACCTCCAGAGGTTTCCTCATGGCTTCATCGATCCGTCAGATCCGCTCCCTGATGGCCGTCGCCATCGCTCTGGCCGCAGCCCCGGCCATGGCCGACTCGGCCTTCAACCAGACCGTCTTCTTCGGCGACAGCCTGACCGACAGCGGCTACTACCGTCCGCTGCTGCCGGCCTCGGTGCAGGCCGTGACCGGCCGCTTCACCACCAACCCGGGCTGGACCTGGGCCGAGTACGTCGCCGACTACTACGGCACCAACGCTTCGGCCAATGGCAACGGCCAGACCGGCGACAACTACGCGGTCGGCGGTGCACGGGTGGGCGTGGATTCGACCAATGCCCAACTCGGCGGCGTCGCAGTGCCGTCGCTGGCAACCCAGGTCAGCACCTATCTGACCAGCAACGGCGGCAAGGCCAATCCCAATGCCCTCTATACGGTGTGGGGCGGTGCCAACGATCTGTTCGCCGCAGCTGCGGCACCGGCCCAGGCGCAGACCATCATCGGCAGCGCCGTGACCACCCAGGTCGGCATCGTCGCCACGCTGGAGAGCGCCGGGGCACGCTATGTCATGGTGCCGACCCTCCCGGACGTCGGCCTGACACCCAGCTTCAACGGCAGCGCGACCACCAGCGCCCAGGCCACCGCGCTGGCCAGCGCCTACAACAACGCGTTGTTCTCCGGGCTGAAGAGCGCCGGCCTGCGCGTGATCCCGGTGGATACCTTCCACCTGCTGCAGGAAGTGGTCGCCAACCCGTCGCTCTACGGTTTCACCAATGCGACCAGTCCGGCTTGCACCGTGTCCTCGTCGTTGACCTGCAACCCGACCAGTCTGGTCAGCGCCAACGCCGCTACGACCTATGTCTTCGCCGACGGCGTGCATCCGAGCACCGCCACCCATCAGGTGCTGGGCGAGTACGCACTGTCGATCCTGGAAGCGCCGCGCCTGCAGCAGGTGCTGACGCATTCGGCGCAGGTGACCGGTCGTGCCCGTGCCGACCAGGTGGCCTGGCACATCGACGGCAAGCCGGAATCCGACGGCCTGCGCTGGTGGGGCAGCGTCCGCGGCGATACCCAGCGCTACGACCATGCCGACCTGTACGACGGCACCGCACCGGCCGGCCTGTTCGGCGTGGACTGGAACCGCGGCGACCTGGTATTCGGCGGTTTTGCCGGCTATGGCAGCCTGGATGCCGATTTCGGCAACAGCAAGGGCAGCTTCAAGCAGACCGACACCACCCTCGGTGGCTTCTTCGGCTGGTATACCGGCCCGGTCTGGGTCAACGCGCAGGTCAGCTATACCTGGCTGGGCTACGACGTGGATCGCAAGGTCCAGCTCGGCGCCGCCACCCGCGTCCACAGCGGCTCACCGGACGGCAGCAACCTGACCGCGGCGATCAACGCCGGCTACGAACTGGGCCAGGGCTCGGTGAAGCACGGGCCGGTGGTCGGCCTGACCTGGCAGAAGACCAAGCTCGATGGCTACACCGAGAGCAACTACAGCTCCAGCGCGCTCGGCTACGGCGATCAGGACATCGACTCGCTGGTCGGTCGCGTGGGCTGGCAGGTACGCCTGGATGGCGCGGCGATCAAGCCGTACCTGCAGGTCACCTACGACCACGAGTTCGAGGATCCGAAGGAAGCCACGGCCTGGTTGCAGACCATGCCGGACGTCGGCACCTACTACGTGCCGGGCCTGAACCTGGATCGCAACTACGCCAGCGTGGTGCTGGGCGCACGCACCGACGTGATGGGGCTGCAGAGCAACTTCGGCGTGACCAGCACCACCGCGCAGAAGCAGGCGAGCGACGTCACGCTGTTCGTCAACTTCGGCGGCAGCTTCTGAGTCATCGGTAAAAGCGCAAGATGACGAGGGGCTGGTTCGCCGGCCCCTCGTTGCATCTGGCGGTGTTTCACGCCCCATTGATGACGAACATCAGGAACTGCAGGAGCGGCTTCAGCCGCGACGGAGCTTTACACCGGTAACGCCACATCGCCGCTGAAGCCGCTCCTACAATCAGCAGGAACCTGTAAACAGCTGAAGCGAAAATGCTAGACTTGCCGCCACGCCGCGCGGGTGTAGCTCAATGGTAGAGCTGTAGCTTCCCAAGCTACTGACGAGGGTTCGATTCCCTTCACCCGCTCCATCTTCCAGGCCCCGCATGGTCCTGAGGCAGCCGCCATCCGGCCCGGGCAAGATGCACCAGGCTGCTCCGCGCGGTCTCGCGATGAAGCTCGCCATCCTCTCCCGCAACAGCAAGCTCTATTCCACCCGCCGGCTGGTGGAAGCCGCGCGCGCGCGCGGGCATACCGTACGTGTGCTCGATCCGCTGCGCTGCTACATGCGCATCGCCGCCGACGGCTTCTCGCTGCATTACAAGGGCCGCCCGATCAACGGCTGCGATGCGGTGATCCCGCGCATCGGCGCCTCGGTGACGCGTTATGGGACCGCGGTGCTGCGCCAGTTCGAGTTGATGGGGACCTACACCCCCAACCCGTCCGACGCGATCCTGCGTGCCCGCGACAAGCTGCGCGCCCACCAGCTGCTGGCCGCGCAAGGCATCGACATGCCGGTCACCGTGTTCGGCGACAACCCCGACGACACCCGGGACCTGCTGTCGATGCTGGGCCCGCCACCGCACGTGATAAAGCTCAACGAAGGCGCGCAGGGCACCGGGGTGATCCTGACCGAGAAGGCCAGCGCCTCGAAGGGCGTGATCGAGGCGCTGCGTGGCCTGTATGCCAACTTCCTGGTCCAGGAGTTCATCGGCGAGGCCGAAGGTCGCGACCTGCGCTGCTTCGTGGTCGGCGACCGCGTAGTGGCCGCGATGCGCCGCCAGGCAGCCGAAGGTGACTTTCGCGCCAACCTGCACCTCGGCGGTACCGCCGAGCGCGCAATCGCCAGCGAGGAAGAGCAGGACGTGGCAGTGCGCTCGGCGCGTGCGCTGGGGCTGTCGGTGGCTGGCGTGGACCTGATCCGTTCCTCGCGCGGCCCGCTGGTGCTGGAGGTGAATTCGACGCCGGGGCTGGAGGGGATTGAGGCGGTATCCATGTCGGATATCGCTACTGATGTCATAGCCTATGTCGAATCTCAGGTCCGGCTCGGTCGTCGATAGCCTGGGAAACTGTTGGGTCCACTCAGGTCGGGGGGGCTCCTGCAGAGGCCGGGTCTTTCAAGTGCCTGCGTCGAATCGGGCAGTGCTCGTTGATGCCCTCATTGCCTTTGGATAGAGTTCAGGGACACTCAGTCATAGGAATGGACTCACTTATGCTTCGGATTTCTTCTCTCTTTTTGTTCTCTTTGGGGGTGCTGGGTTCGTCCCTGGCCATGGCCGCCACTTCCCAGGTGCCGCTCGATCTGCACAAATCGGCCCCAGAGGTTGAGTCTCAGATCAAGCTGATTCAAGAGCAGCTTATAGATGGCACGACCTATTCGGAAATTGCTCCAGAGCAGCGTAGTCAGGTCAGGGAGGCTCTTGGAAGGATTACGGCTAAGCTCGAACGAGGTGGTACCGTCTCGCGCATTCCTGAGAGGGAACAGGCCGATGCCTTTAACGATCAGGAGGTCATTAACACTATTCTCACCAAGGCTAAGGATGATAGTCGGCTTGTGTGCAAGCGCGAGCGTGCGACGGGATCCAACCGACTTACCTCCAACTGCATGACGGTCGCCGAGCGTAGACGTATGAAGGAGCAAGGCGAGAGGGCGATACGCGACCTATCGCAGCGAACTCTGCAGTACGACCCGCGGGTCGGGAACTAATTAATTTCGAGGCTCAAGTGCGAATTCTGGTAATCGAAGACAACAGCGACATCGCGGCCAATCTGGGTGACTACCTGGAGGACCGCGGACATACCGTGGACTTCGCCGCAGACGGTGTGACCGGGTTGCATCTGGCAGTGGTGCATGAATTCGATGCCATCGTGCTCGACCTCAACCTGCCGGGCATGGATGGCATCGAGGTCTGCCGCAAGCTGCGCAACGAGGCGCGCAAGCAGACTCCGGTGCTGATGCTCACCGCGCGTGACTCGTTGGACAACAAGCTGGCCGGGTTCGACTCGGGTGCGGACGACTACCTGATCAAGCCGTTCGCGTTGCAGGAAGTCGAGGTACGCCTCAACGCGCTGGCGCGTCGTGGCAAGGGCGTGCACACACGGGTGCTGGAGACCGGCGATCTGGAGTACAACCTGGACACGCTGGAAGTGCGCCGCCGCGGCAAGCTGCTGCAGCTCAATCCGACCGCGCTGAAGATCCTGCAGGCGTTGATGGAGGCCGCACCCGCTGTGGTGACGCGCCAGGAGCTCGAGACCCGGGTGTGGGGCGAGGAGTTGCCGGATTCGGATTCCTTGCGGGTGCACATCCATGGCCTGCGCGCGGTAGTGGACAAGCCGTTCGACGTGCCGCTGATCCAGACCCGGCATGGCATCGGCTATCGCATCGCCGCGCCCGATGCCTGAGGGCGGTGCTTCTTCAGCCGGTGCGCCCGAGCGTCGTCGCGGGCGCTACCGGCGGCGGCTGCGCAGCCGCATCATCCTGTCCTTCGTCCTGCTGGGCACCGGCCTGACGGCGTTGTTCGCCTATCTGACCGACTACGCGCGACAGCGCGTGGAAAGCCAGCTCGTCGAAGACGTGATGAACAAGAACATCGACGAGTACGCGCGGCGGTTCTATCTGGATCCGTCGCGCAGCCCGGACATGCCGGTGCAGCAGATGATTGCGCGGGTGGTGAAGAGCGACAAGTTCGACGAACTGCGCCGCGAGGAGCCGGACTGGTACGAACTGCCGAACGGCATCCACAGCATTTCCGGCGTGGACGAGAAGGGCAAGCCGTTCGCCTACAAACTGGCGGTGCGCAAGACGCCGAACGAGTGGTTCTTCTTCGCCTACGACGTCACCCAGAGCATCAAGGGCGAACAGCAGCTCAAGCGCGCGCTGTATGTATCGGTGATGCTGTTCAGTGGCCTGTCACTGCTGATCGGATGGTGGTCGGCATCGAAGGTGATGCGCCCCGTCTCGGATCTCGCCGCGCGTCTGCGGGCCTATCGCGGTGGTACCAGCGAGCCAAAGCTGTTGGCGCCGCTCTTCCCCGACGACGAGGTAGGCCAGCTGGCCGAGGCGCTGGACGACTACTCGGTCCGCCTGACCGAAGTGGTGCAGCGCGACCGCGAGTTCAACGCCGACGTCAGCCACGAATTGCGCACGCCGCTTGCGGTCATTCGAGGCGCGACCGAACTGCTGCTGACGCGACCGAATCTCGATACCAAAGTGCTGCAGCGGTTGCAGCGCATCCAGCGCGCCGAGCAGCAGTGCAGCGACTTGATCGGCGCGCTGCTGTTGCTGTCGCGCAACGAGCGAGGGCAGGGCAATAGCAACGTCGCCAAGGTGGCCGAGCAACTCCTTGAATCCCATCGTGCCCAGCTCGGCGGCAAACCGTTGGAGCTGGTGCTGGAAGGCGAGCGCGGCCTGGTGATCGATGCGCCGGAATCGGCGTTGTCGGTCGCGCTGGGCAACCTGATCGGCAATGCGGTGAAATACACGCAGGAGGGCCAGGTCTGCGTGCACGTGTCATCGGATGCGGTCGAGGTGATCGACTCGGGCCCCGGCCTGAGCGAGGAGGATGCGGCCAAGCTGTTCCAGCGTGGTTACCGCGGCACCTATGCCGGGCATTCCCAGGGCGGCGGCATTGGCCTGTCGATCGTCAGCCGGCTCTGCGACCTGTACGGCTGGCAGGTGAGCGTGCGGCCCGGCAAGGAGCGCGGTGTGGTGGCGGTTTTGGGCTTCGGGGAGGCCCGCGTCGCGGCTTCGTCGTAGGAAAGGAGCTTGGCGAGGCGGCGTGTTTCATTCCCCGCGACATCCGCCACCTGGAATTTTTGGCTCACGTCATCACGGATGCCATGAATCGTAGGAGCGGCTTCAGCCGCGATGTGGCTTTCTCGGTAAAGCCTCATCGCGGCTGAAGCCGCTCCTGCGGTTGACGTGGATCTGTAAACACCCGAAGCAAAGACGCTCTGGCTAGAGTGAGGCGCGCGGGATGCGGATGGCCTTATTGCAGGCCCTTCAGCTGTGCCAGTTCCCGATAATGACGGTCCAGCGCAGCGACGTGCCGTTCAAGCTCGTCGGGGTTCCCGTCGTTGACGATCACCTCATCGGCCAAGGTGAGGCGCTGTTCGCGGCTGGCCTGGGCGCTGATCATGCGTTCGGCGAGTGTGTCATCGATGCCGTCCCGGAGCATCAGTCGCTCACGTTGCAGTGCCACCGGCGCATCGACGAGCAGGATGCGATCCAGCCAGGGATAGCCGATGCGTCCACCTGCTTCGGTCAGCAGCGGAATCGCGGCGATGACATAGGGGCCGGGGGCGGCCTGGCAGGCCTGCCGCAGGCGCATCCGGATTTCCGGATGGGTGATTGCTTCCAGTTCGCGGCGCAGTGCCTGATCGGCGAATACCAGCTCGCGCAGAGCACGTCGGTCCAGGCGGCCATCGGCCTGCAGGATGCTGGCGCCGAAACGCTCTGCGATCCGGGACAGCACAGGGCCGGGTTCGACGACTTCGCGGGCTATTACATCGGCATCCACCACCGTGGCACCGTACGCTTCGAAACGACGTCCGACCTCGCTCTTGCCTGACGCGATCCCCCCCGTGAGCCCGACGATAAAGTCGCTCATGGAAACCGCAGGTCAGGCCAGCCCGGCAAGCCGCAGATAACGGCCGACGATCAGATCACCCCAGAAGAACACGATCCAGCCGGCAATCGCCAGATACGGCCCGAACGGGATCGGCGTGGCGCGATCGCGGCCCTTGGATGCCAGCCAGATCGAGCCAAGCACTGCGCCAACCAGCGAAGAAATCAGGATGATCGGCAGGATGCCCTTGAGCCCGCACCAGGCCCCCAGCGCCGCCAACAGCTTGAAATCGCCATGCCCCATGCCTTCCTTGCCGGTGAGCTGCTTGAACAGCCACCAGACCATCCACAGCGACACATAGCCGACCGCCGCGCCCAACAGCGCGGGCTTGGCGTGCATGTACAGGTTGTCCATCGATCCGACCAGACCGAGCCACATCAATGGCAAGGTCAGTTGATCAGGCAGCAACCGGGTACGCAGGTCGATACCGGAAAGCGCGACCAGGAAACAGCTGAAGACAATCGCCCCGAACCCCTGCCAGCCGAAGCCGAAGCGCCACACGCTGGCAACCACCAGCAGCGAGGTCAGCAGTTCAACCAGCGGGTACTGGATCGAGATCGGCGCATGGCAATGCCGGCACTTGCCGCCCTGGATCACCCAGCTGACCAGAGGAATGTTCTCGTACCAGCTCAGGCGATGCTTGCAGTGTGGGCAATGCGAAGGCTCGACCACGATCCCGGGCGGCGGCGGCTCATAGATATCCGGCTCATCCAGGATCTCGCGCGCATCGCGCTTCCATTGCCACTCCATACGGCGCGGCAGGCGCAGGATCACCACATTGAGGAAACTGCCCAAGAGCAGTCCCAGCCCGGCCGCGGCGGGAAAGCCGAGGCCGGGATGCTGGTCGAGAAATGCCATCTAACTATTTATCCGACGACGGAGGCAAGCTTGAAGATCGGCAGGTACATACCGATGACCATGCCGCCGACGATGGTACCAATGAATACCATGACCAGTGGCTCGATCAGGCTGCTCAATGCGTCCACCGCGTTGTTGACTTCCTGCTCGAAGTACTCCGCGACCTTGAAGAGCATTGCATCTAAAGCGCCGGCTTCTTCACCGATGGCGGTCATCTGAACCACCATGTGCGGGAATAGACCTACCTGCTTCATTGCCATGTTGACAGGGTATCCAACCGAGACGTCGTCCCGCATGCGTAGGACAGCATGCTCGTAGACAGAGTTGCCAGTGGCGCCGGCTACGATGCCTAGTGCTTCGACCAAGGGAACGCCAGCGCGGAACGTCACAGCCGTGGTTCGAGCAAATCGTGCCACGGCACTGTTGTGCATGATCTGGCCGATTACCGGAAACTTCAGGATCAGACGGTCCAAGCCATGTTGCATGGATGGAGAGCGTTTGTAGGCGAAGATGAAGCCGGTGATGGTACCCGCCAGCAGCAGCAGCAGCAGCCACCACCAAGCCACCATGAAGCGGGATGCGGCGACAATGAGCTGAGTGAAGGCTGGCAGTTCGGCGCCGAAGCCCTTGAACACGTCCTCGAACTGCGGGACAACCCAGATCAACAGGATCGAGCTGACCAGCATGGCGACCGCGATCACCATGGCAGGGTAGAACAGGGCCTTCTTGATCTTGCCCTTTAGTGTTTCGATGTTCTCTTTGTAAGAAGCCACGGTCTCAAGCACAGTTTCCAGTACGCCTGCGCCTTCGCCTGCTTTGACCAGGTTGCGATAAAGCTCGTCGAACTGGACAGGGTGCTTGCTGATGGCCTCATACAGAGAAGAGCCTCCCTCAATGTCGGCACGGATCTGGCCGACCATCTTCTTCATGCGGGGATTCTTGTGCCCGCTACCGATGATTTCCAGTGATCCCACGATCGGGACACCTGACTTCATCATCGTAGCCATCTGGCGGCTGAAAAAAGCGATGTCCTTCGGGCTGATCTTGCTGCCGCTCGCGCCAAATAATGGCTTGGGTTTGGGCTTGACAACGCCGGGCGTAATGCCTTGCTTGCGTAGTTCGGCACGCAGCAGATTTGCGCTCCTGGCTGGCTGCTCTCCCTTCATTTTCACGCCACGCTTGTCAGTCCCCTCCCAGACAAACGGCGACATCATATTGGTGTCGCGGGACACCGGCTGACTCTTGATGGCACCACGGCTTGCAGACATATATGCTCCCCTCCGGCCTTCCCCGGGCTGGAATTGCCGCATGGTAGCGGGTTCTTGAATGTGTGGCACCTCCCCAACGGGCAAGCGTGCTGCGCGTCACGCTACATTTTTAGCTTAGATGAGAGTGACCATTTGCGTCACATTCTGCCGCCCAGGGGCTTGGGGGCGTTTGCGTCTCAAAAGCAGTAGATAGGGGCTTCCAATCCAAGAGGATGCTGCGCATCATCTGCGTCGGGGAGTAGTGGGGGAAGTGCCGGGATTTGGCGCGTAATCTGCTATGTGTACCAGTGCATGTCGCTCCATCGAGGGTGGCTGGGTCGCCTGGACACCCGACTCGAGTATCAACTTCGTTTCAAACCAAACCTCTAGGGGATGTCTCATGAAGAAGCAGCAAGGCTTCACGCTGATCGAACTGATGATCGTGGTCGCGATCATCGCCATCTTGGCCGCTATTGCGCTGCCGATGTATCAGGACTATGTGGCCCGCTCGCAGGTCACTGCTGGCTTGGCTGATATCCGTGGTGGTGTGACTGCATTTGAAGAAACCATTCAGCGCGGCAGCACCGGTACGGCGACGACCGACTCTGTCGGTCTGCAGAGCTCCACTGCCCGTTGCGGCGTTTCCGTAACGGGTGCTTTCAGCGACACCAGTAACCAGACGATCGTTTGTGCGCTGAAGGGCAATCCAAAGGTCAGCGGTTCGAATGTTACGCTGACGCGTGGTACTTCGGGTAACTGGAAATGCAGCTCGAGTGTTGCGGACAAGTACAAGCCTACCGGCTGCACCTGATCCTCATTGGGGATCCGTAGCATTCGGCGGGAGCCCCGGTCATGGCCGGGGCTCCTTAGTTCTCGGGGATGTGCTCTCGACAGGGGGGAGGGGGCATGCGGAGTATGAAGGGCTTCACGCTGATTGAGCTGATGATCGTGGTCGCGATCATCGCCATCTTGGCTGCCATCGCGCTGCCGATGTATCAGGATTACGTAGCCCGCTCACAGGTCACTGCGGGGCTGGCTGATATTGCCCCTGGCCGGGCTACCTTCGAGGCCAAGCTAATCGCAGAGGGCGAGACATCGTTCGATGTCGGCGACATCGGCCTGAAGACCTCAACTGCGCGTTGTAGCCTGATCAGCATGGACTCGTCGGATACGGGCTACATCGCCTGTGAGCTTAATGGCAATCCGCAGGTGAGCGGCAAAACCTTGCAGCTCAATCGTACGTCCAGTGGTATATGGAGTTGTGATGCCAGTGCGGTGGACGAAAAATATCGGCCGGATGGGTGTAGCTAATAAGCATCCACTCCGGTATTGGGGTGCCTTCGCCGAGCATAGGGAAGGCGTTGTTATACCTCTTTTTTTCATGCCGGTTTCATGACCTCACGACTTCGACAGGCAGCCCTATGGTTGCTCCTGCTGGCCTTGACTGCAACGGTGTTTTGGCCCGGCATGCATGGCGATTTCATCTTCGACGACTATCCCAATATCGTCACCAATCCGCGTGTCCACCTGCAGACACTGAATTGGCCAGGCATCGAGATGGCGTTGAGTGGTTATGAGCCCGGCAGCATCGGCCGGCCGCTGGCGACGATGAGTTTCGCGCTGGACTACTACGTTGCAGGCAAACAACCCTATCTCTATAAGTTGACCAGCCTGGGCGTGCATCTGCTCAATGCAGTGCTGGTATACCTGCTACTGTCGAGATTGTTGGCTCTGGCCGAAGTTGGCCGCTGGGGCCGTTATGCGCCCTGGGCCATCGCGCTGCTGTGGGCGGTGCATCCACTGCAGGTGTCTACCGTGTTGTACGTGGTGCAGCGCATGGAGATGCTGGCGCTGAGCTTCATTCTGCTGGGCCTGCTTGTCTATCTGCATGCGCGTACCGCTGACATTTGCGAACGCCGACAGTGGATCTGGCTGGCGGTTTCCTGGCTGCTAGGTGCACTGGGGCTGTTGGCGAAGGAGACGGCAGCATTGTTCCCTTGCTTCGCTCTGGTACTGGAATTGACGGTACTGGGCTTTCGCGCACCGCCGTTGACTTCACGATTGCTGCGTTGGGGGTATGCAGTTGGACTTGTCGTTGGTCTAGCTATATTTCTCGGTTGGATCTTGCCGACCTATCTGGCGCCGCATGCCTTCGATGGGCGCGACTTCAGTGTTGGCCAGCGTCTGCTGAGCCAGTTGCGGGTGCTGCCGCTGTACCTTGGCCAGATCCTGCTGCCGTTGCCAAGCTTGATGACGTTCTACTACGACAACTACCCGGTCTCGATCGGACTGCTGTCGCCGCCGACCACTTTGTTCGGCGGGTTGTTGCTGGCAGCGCTACTGATCAGTGCTGTCACGCTGCGTCGACGGATGCCTATATTCAGCCTTGGCGTGCTCTGGTTTTTTGCTGCGCACCTGCTGACCAGCAACGTGTTCAATCTGGAGTTGGTGTTCGAGCATCGCAATTATTTTGCGGTGCTGGGGGTGTTGCTGGCGGTAGCCGATTTGTTACGCCGGATTCCGGTGTCACAGGATTCATGCATAAAGGCAGTTATCGTCGGGATAGTGATCCTGGCCTTTGGTGGTATGGCGACGATCCGAGCGGCGGTTTGGGGCGATCCGCTGCATATGGCGATGGACTTGGTGGACAAGAATCCCGATTCACCGCGTGCGGCCAGTGATTTAGCGACGTTGTATGTGGGTATGTCCGGGGGGAATCCACGCTCGCCGTTCTACGATTTTGGCAGGCGTGAGTTCCTCCGTGCTGCTGCGCTCCCTGGTGCATCCGCGTTACCGGAGCAGGGCTTGATCATCATGGCAGCCACTACCGGAGAGCCGACCGATCCGGTCTGGTGGGGCGGAATGCTGCGCAAACTTGCGTCCCAGCCTGTTTCCGTGCAGCAGAACCTAGCGGTCAGTGGGCTGATCCGGCCACTCAACGAAGGCTTGCCGATCGATCCGCGCAGGGTGGTGGACGCAGGGTTGATCCTGGCAAGGCGCAATGGCCTGTCTCCCGAAGTTCTGGCTCAGTTGGGCGACGTGGCGATCAACGATCTGACTGACATGCCCGCTGCCAATCTGCTGTTTACCAAGGCGGTCGAGCGCACGCATGGCAACAAAACCTACGCATTGCAACTCTTGACGGTGCTGGAGCGAGATGGGCACGTCGAGCAGGCTGTCATCGTCAGGCAGGAAGGTATGAGACTTGGCTATTGGTCGGCGAATGGTGTGGCAACGATGAATAGTGAGTCCACCTCGCCATGATTGCTATGCGAAAGGAGGGGGGGCTGTTGGTAGGTTGGATTTGCCTCGTGCTGCTCGTCGTTGCGATTGTGTATTGGCCAGTGCTCGAGGCCGGCTTCGTTTGGGATGATCTGATCGATTTTCAGGATATGGCCTGGTTACGTCATGGCCAAGCATGGCTCGACTATGTTTTTCGCGGCTTCAATGGCTGGCAGATCTATTTCCGCCCGCTGGTGGTGGCGCTGTTCACGCTGGAAGTGCGATTGGGAGATGGCCAGCCCGGACCGATGCATGCGGTATCGTTGGGAATACACCTGATCAACGTCGCATTGGTGATGTTGCTGGCCCGGTTGATTACCCGGCGTCAGCAATGTCCGGCTCCTGCGGTGGTTGTTGCGCTGGCTGGATTGGCCTTCGGTCTGCACCCGATCCTGGTCGAGACGGTGACTTGGATCGGTTGCCAGTTCGATCTAGTGCAGACCTTATGCACCTTGGCAGGGTTGTGCCTGGCCATGTGGTTGCGACAACGTTGGTGGCGTGCAGGGGCTGTTGGGTTGTGCTTCCTGTTGGCGGCCCTCACCAAGGAATCGGCGGTTTGCTTCCCTATACTGCTGGTCATCCTGGATTGGCTGGATCCGGCCTATGACGGGCAGGGGGGGGCGCTTCGACGGTTGGCCAGGATGTTTCGGGAACGTTGGCCTAGCTATGCTGCGATCCTGCTCGCAGGGGTGGGGTATCTATCGCTTAGGCACTGGGCGCTGGGTAGCCAAGTGGTTGCCGGTTTCTTGGTACCTATGCCGCCGTTGGCAGAGTATCTGCATCGGAGCAGTTTCCTGTTCCTGCGCTATTGGCAAATGATGCTGGGTGTCGTCGTCGGGTTGAGTCCGATTCATCCTTGGGATGCGTTCACGTTCGGTCGCCCGCTGGCGACGGTGGTGTGGCATTGCGCGCTGGTCATCGGAATCTTGGGATGGGCACTCTGGGCGTTGCTGGGGCGGCGTTCGCTGACCGCCGCGCTGGTAGTGGTGGCCAGTATCTGTCTAGTGCCGGTCATGCAGCTACTGCCTACTCGATTCGACGATAGCCTGTACCATGATCGCTATGCCACTACCGCGTTGTCGCTGGTATGCAGCCTGCTGCCGGCGGTACTCGGGGGGCTGCCTGCATGGCTTGCTGGCAAACGACTATTCGTTGTTGGCAGCGGATTATTGGCGCTAGTTTGGCTGGCTGGGGCAGTGATGAACGTGCGCGTTACGCTGCCTTTGTGGTCGGATAACGTGAAACTGTGGGAATGGGCGGCAATGAAGTATCCGCAGGATAGCGTTGCCCAGAACAATCGGTTGAGTGCCTACATTTCCATTGGAGAGATAGCGAAGGCTTTCGCCGTGGTCAGGTATCTGGCCGATCATAATATCGCTTGTGACAACTGCGTGCTGAACGCGGCCCTCCTTGCATTGCGCGAAGGAGACAACGAATCGGCAAACACATTGCTTGGACGGATCGAGAACTCGCCGAGTCTTCAGGATGGGCAGATGCGACTGTTTTATTTGCGTAACCGGGGGCAATTGGCGTTGCAGACGAATCATCCAGCCGAGGCAGAAAAATATTTGCGGCAAGCCATCGTTCTCGAGCCCATGGAATACAACGTCCGTTTCCTGCTGGCCCTTAGTTTGGCGAAACAGGGGCGGCATGAAGGGGCCGAGCAAGAAGGGCTGCTTGCGGTTGAGATGGCACCGTCCTACAAGGAAAAGCAAGGCATCCGACAAACGTTGGAGCAGATGCTGCCTACGTCTGGTAAAAGCGCCCAGCACGATGAGGGAGCGCTAGAGCGAGATGGGCACTCTATCGAGCCAGGGCCCTATTCCCGCTCCGAGTCTCTATAGATCATGCTCGCAGACCTGCCCAGGATCTGGTCGCTCTTCACTGCGCCGGAAAAACGCAAGGCGGTGGTGATGCTGCTGCTGGTAATAGGAATGGCGATCGCTGAGACGCTGGGGGTGCTGTCGATCATGCCATTCCTGTCGGTGCTGGGGCGGTCGGCGATAATCCATGAGAATCCGTTGCTGCGTTCGCTCTATGAGCGTTCCGGCGTCCACGATACGCGCGGTTTCATACTCGTGCTCGGTGTTGCTTCCATCGTTAGTGTGGTTGCGTCATCGGCGTTCAAGACAGTGACCTTGCACGTATTGAACCGCTTCGTGCATCTGGAGCGGCATTCGATCAGTTCACGACTGCTGTCGCACTATCTGCATCAGCCCTACGAATTCTTCCTGGCCCGCAATTCGTCGATCCTCGGCAAGAACGTGCTGTCCGAGGTCGACCAGTTGTTGTTCGATCTGATCCACCCGCTGTCGCAATTGGTTGCGCAGGGTACGGTAGTTGCGGCGATGGCATTGTTGATCTTCTGCTACGACCCGTCGACCGCAGTCTGCATTGTCGCCGCACTGGGTCTGCTGTACGGCGTCATCTACGGTTTGGTGCGCAGGCGTTTGGCACTGATTGGTAGCGAGTTGCAAGTGGCGAATGGCCGGCGCTATCAGGCCGCCAACGAGGCGCTGGGCGGCATCAAGGACGTGAAGATCACTCATTCGGCATCGGCGTACGAAGGGCAATTCGATGCGGCATCGAGGCTTTATTCGCGCCACATGGCGACCAACGACACGCTCAGCCAGTCGCCGCTGTATCTGGTCGAAGCGACCGGCTACAGCATGCTGATTGTTGTCGCATTGGTGTTGTTGCTGCGTACGAACGATATCGCCCATGTATTGCCAGCATTGGGTCTGTATGGATTCGCTGCGTATCGGATGCTGCCGGCGGCGCAGATTATGTATCGTGGCTTCGCCAAACTACGCATATCGTCGTCGGCGCTGCGATCCATCCACGATGACCTGACGCTGCCGGACGAGCCGGTAGTTACGACCACGTCAGTACTGGCACCGCTGCGAGAAATTCGGCTGCAGGGTATTCGCTATGCCTATCCTTCCGCGCCAGAAAAATGGATATTTGATGGCTTTGACCTGGTCGTTCCCGCCAATACCAGCGTCGGTATCATCGGCAAGAGCGGTGCTGGCAAGAGCACACTGATGGACTTGCTGCTGGGACTGCTTCGCCCCAATGAGGGGATGTTGAGCGTCGATGGCGTGGAGATCGATGCCAGCAATATTGCGGCTTGGCAGCGTGCCATCGGCTACGTACCTCAGCACATCTTTCTTGCCGATGCCAGCGTGGCTCAGAACATTGCTTTCGGTGTAAGGAAAGAAAGGATCGACATGAAGGCTGTCGAGCGCGCGGCGCGTTCCGCGCAAATCCACGAGTTCGTCGTCGGCGAGCTTGTGCAAGGATACGATACCGAGATTGGCGAGCGCGGCATACGGCTTTCAGGTGGGCAGCGCCAGCGTCTCGGGATAGCCAGGGCGCTGTATCGAGACCCCCCCGTGCTGTTCATGGACGAAGCCACAAGTGCGCTTGACATGCAGACAGAGGAAAGTCTGGATAACGCCATCCGTCATCTGGCGAGCCGGAAAACCATCATTGTCATCACGCATAGGCAGTCGTCGCTCGGCGCCTGCGGCATGGTTATAGACATCGGCTAGGCGGAGTGCTTCGAACAAGTGGGGCACTGAAAATTTCGCCATGATCAAGGAGTATGGGTTCCCGATGAACAAGCCACGCGCAGCGAATGACATAGTGGCCATCGTGATCTGGTTCAATCCGGAAATGGGCTTCGTCGAGAATATTAAATCCTATCTTGACGAAGTTGGGGCCGTGGTCGTCATTGACAATTCGGATGCGGATAATGCCACTTTGCTGTCTGAATTGCCCGGCGTCTCTTATTGCGGTCTCGGTGAGAACATCGGTATCGCGGCTGCCCTCAACAAGGGCTGCGCCATGGCTTTGGATCATGGCTGGCGTTTTGCGATGACGATGGACCAGGATAGTCATTTTGCTGTCGATCAAATCCGCACTCATATCGTTGAGGCACGTCATTTGATGGAGGATCCGGCGGTCTCGATCGTTGGACCACACTATGCGGAAGAACGTCAGGATCCATGCCTTCCAAGGCTTGAGGAGTGCGACGCTACCATCACGTCGGGCGGCATTCTGAAGCTTTCTGCATGGAAGGAAATACGCGGATTCAACGAGGCTCTTTTCATTGATGGAGTGGATATGGATTTCTGCTTCCGGCTCCGACGGGCGGGTAAGGGGATCGTGGTCAATCATGGTGTACATATTGGGCATACGATTGGCGATCCCATCTCAATAGATGCACTTGGCCTGAAGATCAAAGCCCGGAACCACGGCTGGATACGCAAGTACTACATCACTAGAAGCCTTTTGTATCTGCGTTCGGAGTTCAAGGACTTCCCCAGGCCATATCTGCTGATGATCGCTGTCACCTTCGCAAAGGTTTTGCTGATGGAACGCGACAAGAAGCGAAAGCTGCACGCGATGTTGGCGGGGGCGGCTGATCATGTCCGCGGCCGATACGGAAAGTGGAGCCCCGATCGCTCTTTTGAATCAACGAAATAAATCGTTAATCAGGCGTACGATTCTTGTCGGGCATCTTGCGGAACGGCTTCAATTCGAAACCATCCTTCACTCCGCGCCACATGCATGCCCACTGTCTGGTGCGCGCTGGATCGTAGATGCCTTGTACGCTGAAGGTCAACGCTAACTTCAAGATCGCCCACGCTTTCCATACGCGAGGTACGTATTTCCGCCGTATCAGCAAGACCGCGTTTCGGAATAGATAATAGTGCCGCTGCGGCGAGCGTGACGGCCACAGGCGCCAGCCAAAGGCCCAGAATCGGATGCTCGCGTTGCCCATCCGATGCACGAACTTCGCCGAGGGAATTCCCCATAATCCATAGCCAGCGGCCCGCAAGCGGAACGACCATTCTGTATCCACGTGATCGATGAACATGCTTTCGTCCAGGCCACCTAGCGTGTGCCATGTTTCGATGCGCATGAGTGTGCCGCTGCCGTTCAAACTTGCGCAATGAACCGGGGGGGTGCTGTCTGCTGGGAAAATTCTCTTCCATCTCAATGTCGTCTGCACATGGAAGCCGTGATGGAGGCCTGTGAAAGGATCGAGTAGTGCCGGCCCTATTGCGCCGACCTTGCATCCGCTTGCTTCCAGCGCGCAGAAGGCCTTGATCATTGTTTCCGCAGCGCCATGAGCGGGTTCGCTGTCTTGGTCCAGCAAAAGCACGAACGGCTCTTCGCCCGTTCTCGATAAGTAGGCAATGCCCTTGTTCAGGGCTGCGGGAAGGCCGAGATTCTGGTCAAGCCTTAGAACTTCGATGCCCTCTAGGCCTTCAAGTTGATGTCGTGTTGGATCCCATTCGTGTACGGGGGTGCCGTTGTCCACGACGATCTTCCTTGCATTGGCAGGCAGCGCCGATAGCTGGGAAAGCAACAAGCCGGCGTCTGGGTGATAGGTAACCGTGACGGTCGCCAATGAAGGGGGGGGCTGCTCACTCATCCCTTGACCTCTGCATCCGCTTCGCGAATCCTGCAGAAAAGATCCACGTAGTGGAATGCCACGTTCGACCAGTCGAACCTGATGGCTAGCACTTGCCGCAATTGCGTGGCGCGCTTGCGAATGTGGTCCGGAGAAGCAAGTGCTTCGACGATGCGATCTCCAAGGCCTTCAACATCGGTGGCGGTCACAGCCATCTCGTCGAAGTCTTTTCCCAGGACTTCGGCTAGCGCTGGTACATCGCCCGCAAGTATCGGGCAGCCGCATCCAAGCGCTTCCAGCAAGACGAGTCCGAGGCCTTCTTGATCGCCCATGCGTGCCTGCACGAAGGGTGCCACAAGGAGGGAAGCCCTGCGGTACAACTTCGGCAAGTTGGCTTGTGGTACGGCACCAAGAAAAGAAACCGCGTGGGTCAGGCCAAGTTTGGTTGTCTGTGCTTGCAATGCCTCCGCTTCCGGGCCAAAGCCGGCGATGATCAGGCGCGCATCGGGAAAGCTGTGCAAGACGGTGGGCATGGCGTCCAGCAGGTAGCGGACCCCCTTCTTTTCCACCAGGCGTCCCACGAACAGGATTTCTCTTTCCGAACGCACGACTGCTTCGTTTGGAGTGAACCGCTCTGCCATATCCACGCCCATCGGCATTACCCGTGCTCGGGAGGTATAGGCGCGGATGGATTTGAGTTTTTCCAGCATTGCACCGCTGACTACCGTGACTGCACCCGCGTGCCGCGTCACGAATCGTTTCAATGAGTCCAGGACGCGGCCCTTCAGTGCATACAGGTCCGCGCCATGCGACGTGACCGCGAAGGGGACCTTGCAGCCGGGCAGCATTCGTAAGAGTGCAGCGATCAACCCTTGTGGGATCAGCCAATGGGCATGGATGACGTCAACTTCCTGGTCGCGAATGAGTCGCCACGCATGCCATGCCTGCATGAATACGAAGCTGGGTACCAGCAACATCTTCCACTTGTGGTTGCGCAGATTGGTGACGATGCCGCCGTCGTTGACCAGCGTCTCCAGCCGTGCTGGCGCGTAGCGATAACGGATTACCTCGACACCTTCGAGAATTTCATGTGGCGGAGCGCCCGGTGCGTGTGGGCCAATCACGATCACGCGGAATGATTGAGCCAGGCGTTTGCTGAGTTCATGGACGAAGCCGGGCTCAGGATCGCCCAGCCAGCGCGGGTAGGTTGAAGTGAGGACCAGTACGCAAGGCCGCCGATCTTCTGGCGAGGTGGATGCCATCACGCATCCTGTACGGAAGCGTTGGCAATTGGTCTCCCTTCGCGGCTGTGCCGCCAATGGAGTACGTGTTGCCACAGACAGGCCAGCATCGTCACCGCTGCAAGAAGCTGAAGCGGTCGGAACGGGATCGAATAACGCGGCTCGGATTGCAGCAGCCAGTAAATGGCAGTGACGTAGAGCAGCAATATCACGCTAGGGAGTCTGTCCTCATTTCGCATGGCGGGTCGGGTGAGCGTCAGACAACAGAAAAAGAAGGCGCACAGAAATATCCACGGATTGAGGGCGTGCGCCAATGCGGACATCAGCATAAAGGGAGTGCTGGAGAGATAGGGGGATGAATCCACGGGATAAATGAAGACATCACCCGCGCCGATGCGGATGCTCCATCCCCAGAACAGCATCGGCTTGCGTGCGTACCAGCCGAGGTAATGCAATGGGTTCGAGGTCAATCGTTGAACGACGGTCTGCATGCCGCGGGAAGGGGCAGTCACCACTCCGCTGACCTCCTCGTCGATCCTGCGTATAACCTCGGTGGCTTCGGGATCGCCGTGCAGGCGTTGCCGCCAGGCATCGTGATATTCCGGCCACGAACCCTGCACGAAGTTCTGCAGGGCCCGGCCTGTGGACGTGGCGGTCGTAGCGTTTGCCACCACCGGCAGGTTGGCATTACGCACTGCCCAGATTCCGGGCAGCAGCAATGATCCCAGCAAGAGCATCAAGACCGCATTGCGCGGCAATGCCCTGGAAATGGCGAGGCAGCTCGCCAGAATTAGGCCGAATGGCAGCAGGATGGCGTTGGTTAATCCCGCCATGCCGAGCACTAGGCCTGCGGCAAACGCAACCACTTGGTTCCTGGCGGCAGGAAGCGAGATCAGGATGATACCCAAGGTCGCGAGGAATCCACACAGCGTTTCGGTCAGCAGGTAGCTGGTTGACGTGATCGAATGAGGCCAGATCGCCATCAGCACGCCAACCATCGCAAGCCAGGGCCAGGACAACCAGCGGCGGCCCAGCGCCAGTGCCAGGAAGATCGTCGCGGCGCCCAGCAGTGCTTGCAGGTTGAGCAGGGACCAATACCAATCTTCGCCTTCAGCCCCCATCAGGCGCATCACTGTTGCCATCAGTAGTGGATAACCCGGATCCCGGTAACTGTCAGCCACAGGTGGACCATCGCCCGGGAAGACCTGCGAGAACACGTGGTCGTGAAGGAGGTTCCAGGCGTAGGCGAAATAGGCGCTCGCATCGCCCCGGATCGGGTGGTCAACGATCGTGACATTGACGTAGTACAGGCGAAGTGCCAATGCCAGCACGCTGCAGGCAATGATGATCAACCATGCTCGGGGCGTTTTCCTGTGGGCTGGAAGTTTGATGGACATCGTTCAGTCCGCCCGCAGGTAGGTCAGGTTGGTGATCTGCTCAGAAATTAGGCCTATCAGGAAAATGATCACCGCCGCGCTGAATAGCAAGGTACTCATGTTGGTGAAGCGGTGCATGGTGGCGAAGGTATAACCGTAGTAACCAAGCCCGATAAGGAAAAAGGTGGCCGCGATTGGAGCGAACAGCTTCAAGGGCGAATAAAGCGTCGCGATCTTGAAAATGATCAGCAGGAAACGGATGCCGTCCTTGATCGGTCGAATGTGGCTGCCATTACCGACGCGCCGCGCGACGGAAATTGGAACATAGGCAACGGGGTAGGCGCTGCGGAAGAACGCCATTGTGCTCGTGGTCGGGTAGCTGAAGCCGTTGGGTAGCAGGTGCAGGAATTCACGGAAACGTTCGGCGCGTGCGACACGGAAGCCAGAGGTCAGGTCCTTGATCGTGAAGCCCGTCATGCGGCTCGCCAGCCAGTTATAGAAAGTATTGGCTGCGCCGCGATGGAAGTTCGCCTGACCATCGCCATCGCGGGCACCGACCACCATGTCGTAGCCCTCGCCAAGCTTGGTCAGCAACGATGGAATGCTGGCGGGATCGTGCTGCCCGTCCGCATCCATGAATACCAGGATGTCGCCGCTGGCTGCGCGGGCGCCACGCTTGATGGCGGCTCCGTTTCCCATCGAGTAAGGGCTGCTCAGCACGCGTGCGCCATGGCTGGCTGCGACTTCGGCGGTTTGATCGGTGGAGCCGTCGTCCACCACGATCAATTCGGCAGTCGGAAATTGGGCCCGAAGTGCTGGGAGCGTGCGAAGAAGCCCTTCCGCTTCGTTCTTGGCGGGAAGGATGATGCTGATACGGTCCAATCTGTGTCCCCAGTTTTCCCCGCTGGAATGGTACTGCCATAGGCGCTGATAGTCAGTGCCCAGCCTGACGGTAAGGGGCCGGGGAGAGGGAGATCTTGGGTGATTTGCAGTAGTCTTTGGCCCGGAACTTGGGGAAATTGGATCGAAGATGAATGCCCTTACCTCGAATCTGGTCGGGATCACCGGTATCGCTCGTCGCCTGGTTCAGGACGGGGTGCTGGACGAGATAGCCGCGCGCGTCGCCATGGATCAGGCGGCCGGGGCCAAAGTGCCGCTGCCGCAATGGTTCGCCGACAAGAAGCTGGCTACCGCGGCGCAGTTGGCGGCGGCGAATTCGGTCGAGTTCGGCATGCCGTTACTGGATGTTTCGGTCTTCGATGCCAGCCAGAGTGCGATCAAGCTGGTCAGCGAGGAGCTGCTGCAGAAGCACCAGGTGCTTCCCCTGTTCAAGCGCGGCAACAGGCTGTTTGTCGGGGTCAGCAGCCCTACCCAGACCCGGGCGCTGGACGACATCAAGTTCCATACCAATCTGACGGTGGAGCCGATCCTGGTCGATGAGGACCAGATCCGGCGGACGTTGGAGCAGTGGCAGTCCAGCAACAGCGCCTTGGGTGCGGCGCTGGGGGACGATGAGGAGGGCATCGAAAACCTCGACGTCGCGGCCGGCGATGAGGACATGGGGGCGGGCGGCGATGCGGGCATCGACGCCAAGGGCGATGACACGCCCGTAGTCAAGTTCATCAACAAGGTGTTGGTGGATGCGATCCGCCGAGGGGCCTCGGACATTCATTTCGAGCCGTACGAAGAGGACTACCGTGTCCGCTTCCGCATCGATGGCCTGCTCAAGCAGGTGGCCAAGGCGCCGGTGAAGCTGAAGGACCGGATGGCGGCGCGTTTGAAGGTGATGTCGCAGTTGGACATCGCCGAGAAGCGCGTGCCGCAGGACGGTCGCATCAAGCTCAACCTGTCCAAGACCAAGCAGATCGACTTCCGCGTCAGCACGTTGCCGACCTTGTTCGGCGAGAAGATCGTGCTGCGTATCCTGGACGGCAGCGCGGCCAAGCTTGGTATCGACAAGCTCGGTTACGAGCCCGACCAGCAGAAGCTGTTTCTAGATGCGATCCACAAGCCGTACGGCATGGTGCTGGTGACAGGCCCGACCGGTTCGGGCAAGACGGTGTCGCTGTACACGGCGCTGGGCATTCTCAACGACGAGACCCGCAACATCTCCACCGCCGAGGATCCGGTCGAAATCCGCCTGCCGGGCGTGAATCAGGTGCAGCAGAACAACAAGCGCGGCATGACCTTCGCCGCTGCGCTGCGCTCGTTCCTGCGCCAGGATCCGGACATCATCATGGTCGGCGAAATCCGCGACCTGGAGACGGCGGAAATCGCGATCAAGGCAGCGCAGACCGGTCACATGGTGCTGTCCACGCTGCATACCAATGATGCGCCGCAGACCATCGCGCGTCTGATGAACATGGGCATCGCGCCGTACAACATCACCTCGTCGGTGACGTTGGTGATCGCGCAGCGTCTGGCGCGGCGGCTGTGTACGCATTGTCGGCGCAAGGTGGAGTTGCCGACCAATGCGCTGCTGGCCGAGGGCTTCACGCTGGAGCAGATCGAGAAGGGCTTCGACCTGTACGAGCCGGTCGGTTGCGATGAGTGCACCGAGGGCTACAAGGGACGTACCGGCATCTATCAGGTGATGCCGATGAGCGATGACATCGCCACGATCGTGCTGGCCGGCGGCAACGCGCTGCACATCGCCGAGGCGGCGCAGCGGATCGGTATCAACGACTTGCGCAAGTCGGCACTGCTGAAGGTGTTGAACGGTGTTACCGGTCTGGCCGAGATCAATCGCGTTACGAAGGATTGATGTCCCTCGACGTGTAGGAGCGGCGTAAGCCGCGATGGGGCTTTCTCGGGAAAGCTCTTTCGCGGCTTACGCCGCTCCTACGATGGGATGCGGGGTTTTCTGTAGCGAATGTTGGCGTCTAGGCGATGGATGTTGGAGGAGGGCGACGCCAGTCTTGATGCATGAGCGCATGGGATGGGAAGACGGGGCCGGGGCAGGCCGCGTTGCGGCGGGGACGGTTTTCGTTGCCTGGGCAGGTCTATCTGGTGACGTTCACGACCAGGGGGCGTCGGCCCTTGTTTGCTGTCGGCTCACATGCGGTGGCTTGTGCGCGTGCGGTGACGGACAGACGATTGTGGGCGTCGTCCCGGTTACTTGCCTGGGTGTTGATGCCTGACCACTGGCATGGACTCGTCCAGTTGGGGGGGGGGCGAGCCCTTATCGCAGTTGTTGAGCAGAGTGAAGGCCAATTCGGCTCGTGCGTTGCCGGCGAGTGCGCGGCGGCCGATATGGGCCCGGGGCTTCCACGATCATGCGTTGCGCGCCGATGAGGATCTGCCCGGGTGCGCACGCTATCTGGTCTTGAATCCAGTTCGTGCCGGTCTGGTGAGAAAACCGGGTGACTATCCGTACTGGGATGCCGTGTGGTTGTAGGAGCGGCGTAAGCCGCGATGGGGCTTTCTCGGGAAAGCTCTTCGCGGCTTACGCCGCTCCTACGATGGAAGTCAGTCCATTCCGAGCTTTTTCAGCTTGTAGCGCAGCGCGCGGAAGGTGATGCCCAGCTGGGCCGCGGTGCGGGTCTTGTTCCAGCGGTTTTCTTCCAGTGCTTTCTGGATCGCGGCGCGTTCGAGCTGCTCGATGTATGAGGGCAGGGCGGCGGCCGTGGGGTCGATATCGATCACGGCTTCCGCGGGCTCGATTTGGCCGGCCGGCGTGCGCGTGCCGTTGTGCTGGGGCAGGCGCAGGTCGCTGGCGCCGATCTGGTCGTCTTCGGCCAGGGCCAGGGCGCGTTCGAGGATGTTTTCCAGTTCGCGCACGTTGCCTGGGAAGGTGTAGCGGTCCAGCGCGTCGAGCGCGGACGGTGAGAGCAGCGGGATCGGGCGACCCTGGCCGCGTGCGAGGCGGGCCAGGATCGATGCCGCCAGCTGGGGCAGGTCGTTGCCGCGTTCGCGCAGCGGCGGTACGCGCAGCTCGATCACGTTGATGCGGTAGTACAGGTCGTGGCGGAAACGGCCGTCGTTGACCAGTTCGCCCAGATCCTTGTGCGTGGCCGACAGGATGCGCACGTCCACCGGGACTTCGATCGATGCGCCGACCGGGCGGATCGACTTCTCCTGGATCGCGCGCAGCAGCTTGACCTGCATCTGCAGGGGCAGCTCGGCGACTTCGTCGAGGAACAGCGTGCCGCCGCTGGCGGTCTGGAACAGGCCTGGCTTGTCGGCGTGGGCGCCGGTGAAGCTGCCCCTCTTGTGGCCGAAGAACTCGCTTTCCATCAACTCGGCCGGGATCGCGCCGCAGTTCACCGGGACGAAGGGCCCGGCGCCGCGCGCGCCCTGTTCGTGGATGGTGCGGGCGACCAGCTCCTTGCCCACGCCCGACTCGCCGAGGATGTACACCGGCGCCTGGCTGCGTGCGACCTTGGCGATGGTGGCGCGCAGGGCGCCCATCGCCGCGGAGTCGCCGAGCAGGCGGCTGGCCTGTTCCGGCGGCGGAGGCGGTGGGGCCGGGCGCTCGCTGTTGTTCAGTTCGAGTGCGTGCTTGACCAGGCCGCGCAGGATGTGGATGTCGACGGGCTTGCTGACGAAATCGAATGCGCCGGCTTTCAGTGCCTCGACCGCCAGATCCATGCTGCCGAACGCGGTGATCATCGCCACCGGCGTCTGCGGGTAGTTGCGCGCTATTTCGGTGACCAGCTCGATGCCGTTGCCGTCCGGCAGGCGCATGTCGGTGATGCACAGGTCGAAGTGCTTGCTGCCCAGCAGCTCGCGGGCTTCGGCGAGATTGGCGGAGGTGCTGACGCGCAGGCCCATGCGCCCAAGGGTGAGGACCAGTAATTCGCGGATGTCGCGTTCGTCGTCGACAACCAGGGCGCTTCGGCTTTCGTTCATGGATGTGGAAGATAGATCAACGCGGCCGATTGCGACAAATTTTGCGTGAATACGCCCTGCTGCGTCCGTTTCGAGCCGGCCAGGCGGCAGCCATCAATTCGGCAGCAGGGTGTGAGGGCCGGGCAGGGATACCCGGAAGCAGGCACCGCCGGCCGGAACCGCGATGTACTCCAGACGGGCCTGGTTGGCCCGGCACAGCTCGCGGGCGATGTACAGGCCCAGGCCGGTGCCGTGCTCGGAGGTGGTGAAGAAGGGGCGGAACAACTGCGCGGCCACGACCTCGGGAATGCCGGGGCCGCGATCCATCACATCGACCACCGCACTGCGCTCCTGCACCGCCACCCGCAGCCTGACCCGGGCCGGCTCGTCCATGCTGCGGCCGTACTTGAGTGCGTTGTGGACCAGTGCGGTGAGGATCTGGTGCAGGTGTCGGGGATCGACCAGCGCCTGTACGCTGGGCTGGCCGATGATCGCCTCCAGGCTGTCGGTTTCGATCGACAGGGTCTGCCGGTACTCCAGCACGAAGCGGCGTACGAACGTGGCCAGGTCCAGGTTCTCGGGATTGGCGCGCTCGCGTCGGGCCAGCCCGAGCACGCTCTCGACGATGCCGTTGGTGCGCTGGCACTGCTGGGTGATGATCTGCAGCAGGCGGCGGTCGGCCTCGCCGATCACGCTGGACTCTTCCAGCAGTTGCGCCGCGTAGTTGATCGCCGCCAGCGGATTGCGGATCTCGTGCGCCAAGCTGGCCGAGAAGCGGCCCATCGCCGACAGGGTCAGCGATTCGGCGCGGCGCGAGACCACGGTGGCGTCGTCGAGGAAGACCAGGGTCAAGTCGCTGTCGGCGAGCAGGCGGGCGAAGCGCGGCTGGACTTCCGGCTGGTCGGGGGACAGTTGCAGCGGCGCTTCTTCCTGGGTCCAGCCGTTGCGCCAGCGCTGCAGGCGTCTGGCCAGCTCGGGCGCGGCGCTGGCCAGTTCCAGCAGGCCGCTGTCGGAGTTGCCATCGGCATCGCCGAGCAGCGTGGTCGCCGCCTCGTTGGCCAGGGTGATGCGGTTGTGGGTATCGACCACCAGCACGCCGGTACGCATGCGGCGGATGATCAGTTCGTTGACTTCGTACAGATTGGCGACCTGCGCGCCGCGTCGTTCGGCCAGCGCCTGGTTGTTGCGGGCGCGCTGGCCGATCTGGTGGCAGAAGTAGGCCAGCGCCAGGTAGCTGGTGACGAACATCGCCAGCTCCCCCAAGGTCCGGCCGCTGTTGCCGCCGTCCAGTTGGGTCCACACATACTCCAACACGGTGGCGGTGCCGGCGAATGCGGCGATGCCCAGTGCGTATCGCAGCGGCAGCAGCATCGCCGCAGCGGCGACGTTGAACAGCAACATCATCGCGATGCCGGCGCTGGCGCTCGGCAAGGCGTGGATCGCCAGCGTGGCGGCGAGGATGTCGGTGAGCACGCTGGCGAACACGATCAGCGTCAACCAACGCTCGTTGCGGCCCCAGAACAGCAGCAGCACGGCCACCAGCAGGTAGCTGATGGTGACGTTGTCGGCCAGTTCGGGATGGCGCGGTTCGCCGACCAGTGCGGCGAGCGGGCTGAATACCAGCGCGGCGATCAGTCCGGCGACCAGCACCCGGTACAGGGCGAAGAAATAGAGTTCGCGCTGGGGGACCGATTCGATCCGGTCGATGAGCGATGCGCTGGGTGACAAGCCGGAATCCCCATTCTGGCTGGCGGGACCCGGAGTATAGGGCGCGGCAATGACAGGGATTGACCTGTGGGCCGGTGCGGTTGGGTTTTTGTGGGAGGGACTTGAGTCCCGACGCTTTGCCGGTACAGCTCGTCGGGACTGATGGCCCTAGGCCACCCAGAGTCCCTCCCACAATATCGTCGAGACTGTTGGATTTTGCGCCGCAGGCGCTCGTCAGCGACAATAGGCGGCCCGCCCGTACACGTTAGGCAGCCCTCCAAGCAGGGCCGCCACAGTATCGGACGGTCGTTTCCTTTTCCCACGGTGACGCATGAATTTCCACGAATACCAGTCAAAACAACTGCTTGCCGAGTACGGCATTCCCGTTCCGGCCGGCAAGGTCGCGGCGACTCCGGACGAAGCAGTTGAAGCTGCCAACTCCCTGGGCCAGGGCCCCTGGATGGTCAAGGCGCAGATCCACGCGGGCGGCCGCGGCAAGGCTGGCGGCGTCAAGTTCTGCAAGACCACCGACGATGTGAAGGCCGCTGCGGCCAAGATGCTCGGTACCAAGATGGCCACCTACCAGACCGCGGGCGTCGAGCTGCCGGTCAACCTGGTGCTGGTGACCACCGCCGGTGAGATCGTCAAGGAACTGTACCTGTCGGTGCTGGTCGACCGTGGCACCAAGACCATCACCTACATCGCCTCGTCCGAAGGCGGCGTGGAGATCGAGCAGGTCGCCGCGGAGACGCCGGAGCTGATCCACTCGCTCAACGTCGACTTCGTCGAGGGCGTGCAGGGTTACCACGGCCGTGATTTCGGCTTCAAGCTGGGCCTGACCGCCAAGCAGGCCGGCCAGTTCGCCAGCATCATGGTGAACCTGTACCGCCTGTTCAATGAGAAGGACCTGGCGCTGGTTGAGATCAACCCGCTGGCGATCCTGGACGACGGCAACCTGTATGCGCTGGACGGCAAGTTCGACAGCGACGACAACGCCGCGTTCCGTCATAAGGCGCTGGTCGCCATGCGCGACAAGACGCAGGAAGACCCGACCGAAGTGATCGCTTCGGAGCTGGACATCAACTACGTCACCATGGACGGCAACATCGGCTGCATGGTCAACGGCGCCGGCCTGGCCATGGCCACCATGGACGTCATCAAGCTCAACGGCGGCGAGCCGGCGAACTTCCTGGACGTGGGCGGCGGTGCCAACAAGCAGCGCGTGATCGAAGCGTTCAAGCTGATCCTGTCCTCGGACAAGGTCGAAGGCATCTTCGTCAACATTTTCGGCGGCATCGTCCGTTGCGACATGATCGCCGAAGGCATCATCGCCGCGGTCAAGGAAGTGGGCGTCAAGGTTCCGGTCGTGGTGCGTCTGGAAGGCACCAACGTGGAAGAAGGCAAGCAGCTGCTGCGTGACAGCGGCATGGCCATCATCCCGGCCGACAACATCAACGACGGCGCCAAGAAGGTCGTTGCTGCTGTCAAAGCCGCCGCCTAATCCACGTCACCGAATCAGGAATTCCCCATGAGCGTTTTGATCAACAAGAACACGAAGGTGATCGTGCAGGGCTTCACCGGCCAGCAGGGCACCTTCCACGCCACCCAGATGATCGAGTACGGCACCAAGGTCGTCGGCGGCGTCACCCCGGGCAAGGGCGGCACCACCCACATCGACCTGCCGGTGTTCAACACCGTCGCCGATGCCGTGCGGAGCACCGGCGCCGATGCGTCCGTCATCTACGTGCCGCCGCCGTTCGCGGCCGACGCGATCCTGGAAGCCGCTGCCGCTGGCATCAAGGTCATCGTCTGCATCACCGAAGGCATCCCGGTGCTGGACATGCTGCGCGTCAAGAACGTGCTGACCCGTTCGCATCCGGACACCGTGCTGATCGGGCCGAACTGCCCCGGCGTGATCACCCCCGGCGAGTGCAAGATCGGCATCATGCCGGGCCACATCCACAAGCCGGGCAAGATCGGCATCGTCTCGCGTTCGGGCACGCTGACCTATGAAGCGGTCAAGCAGACCACCGAAGTGGGCCTGGGCCAGAGCACCTGCATCGGCATTGGTGGTGACCCGATCAACGGCCTGAACTTCGTCGACTGCCTGAAGCTGTTCAACGAAGACCCGCAGACCGAAGGCATCATCATGGTCGGCGAAATCGGTGGCGACGCCGAGGAAGCCGGTGCCGAGTACATCAAGAACCACGTGAAGAAGCCGGTGGTCGGTTTCATCGCCGGCGCCTCGGCTCCAGCCGGCAAGCGCATGGGCCACGCCGGTGCGATCGCATCGGGCGGCAAGGGCACGGCCGAAGGCAAGTTCGCGGCGATGGAAGCGGCGGGCGTCAAGACCGTCCGTTCGCCGGGCGACCTGGGCGCGGCGATCGCCTCGCTGGTGAAGTAAGCCTCGGCTCTGCCGCTGGCTTCGCGAAAGGCCGCCTTCGGGCGGCCTTTTTGTTGGCCGGCACCCTGACGGGACGAGGGCTGGGATGGCGATCTGCTTGTAGGGTGATTGATTTCGTGCGCATAATCCATGCGCATTGGTCGTGAGGGTTTTGCCATGCGTATAAAAGACGAGCGGGCGGGGTACGCCAAGCGTCCTGCCAATCTCAGCATCAGCGCGGAGTTGCTGGAGCAGGCGCGCGCGCTGGAAATCAATCTCTCCGCCACGCTGGAGCGGGCGCTCGAACACGAGGTGCGTGTCCGTGCGCGGGAAAAATGGCTGGAAGAGAACCGTGAAGCCATCCGCGCCTACAACGAACGCATCGAGCGTGATGGGGTGTGGAGCGACGGGATGCGGGGATTCTGATCCGCCATGCAGTTCACGGTCTACCTCAATGCCAATCCGGACTCGCGCAAGCGAGTGCCTTACCTGCTCGATGTGCAGAGTGATCTGATCGGTGAAATGGGTACCCGTGTCGTGGTGCCGCTGATTTCGCCGGATCGCGTCGAGGTCGCTGTCATGCGCTTGATGCCGACACTCCAGGTGGAAGGCCAGCCATGGGTGATGGACACGCCGTTGCTGGCAGGTATTCCTTTCAAGGCACTGGGCAAGCCGGTGGCCGATCTTTCTTCCGAGCGTGCCGTGATCATGGCCGCGTTGGACCTGCTGATTTCCGGGATATGAAATGAGTGACAGTAAACTCCGCATCGCCCTGGCCCAGTTCGACTTCCCGGTCGGTGCGGTGGCCCAGAACACCGACCGCATCATCGAATTGATCGGACAGGCGCGCGATGAGTTCGGTGCCGACATCGTGTTGTTCCCGGAGCTGGCAGTCAGTGGCTACCCGCCGGAAGACCTGCTGCTGCGGCCGGGCTTCCTCGCGCATTGCGCGCAGGCGATCGAGCGCATCGCCGCAGTTGCGCGGGGCATTGTCGCGGTGGTCGGCTGGCCGCAGAGTGCCGGCGCGGTGGTCTACAACGCCGCCAGCGTGCTGCGCGATGGGCAGATCGCCCACACCTACCGCAAGCGCGAGCTGCCCAACTACGCGGTGTTCGACGAGCGCCGCTACTTCGACGTGGACCCGGATGGCGGCAGCTGTGTGTTCGAGGTCAACGGCGTGCCGGTCGGGCTGGTGATCTGCGAGGACCTGTGGTTCCCCGAGCCGCTCGCCGATACCGTGCGCAACGGCGCCGAACTGGTGCTGGTGCCGAACGCCTCGCCCTACGAGCGTGGCAAGCATGCCCAGCGCGACGCATTGCTGGCCGAGCGCACCGGCGAGAGCGGGGCGGCGATCGCCTACCTCAATGGGGTCGGTGGCCAGGATGCGCTGGTGTTCGACGGTGCCTCGGTGGTGGCTGACGGCGATGGCACGGTGCATCCAGCCGCCGCTGCGTTCACCGACCAGTGGCTGGTGGTGGACTACGCCGCCGCCGTGCGCCGCTTCACACCGCTGGTGTGGGTGGACGACGGCGATGAGAGCACCGATGCGCTGGCCTGGCGTGCGGTGGTGCGTGGCGTGCACGACTACTGCCGCAAGAACGGTTTCTCGAAGGTGTGGCTGGGCCTGTCCGGCGGCATCGATTCGGCGCTGGTGCTGGCGATCGCGGTGGATGCGCTGGGCGCGGACAACGTCACCGCGGTGCGGTTGCCGTCGCGCTATACCGCCGATCTGTCCAATGACCTGGCCGATGAGCAGTGCCGCGCGTTGGGTGTGAAGCTGGAGACCGTGCAGATCGAATCGGCGTTCAAGGGGCTGCTGGAGTCGCTGGCGCCGATGTTCGCCGGCACCACGCCGGATGTCACCGAGGAGAACCTGCAGTCGCGCAGTCGTGGCGTGATCCTGATGGCGCTGGCCAACAAGTTCGGCGGATTGCTGCTGACCACCGGCAACAAGAGCGAGTACGCGGTCGGTTACGCGACGATCTACGGCGACATGTGCGGCGGCTATGCGCCATTGAAGGATCTGTACAAGACCGAGGTGTTCGATCTGGCGAGATGGCGCAACACGGTCGGTGGCGCGCCGGTGATCCCGCCGGCAGTGATCGATCGCCCGCCTTCGGCCGAGTTGCGCGAGAACCAGAAGGATCAGGATTCATTGCCGCCGTACGACGTGCTCGACGGCATCCTGTACCGCTACGTCGATCAGGAGCAGTCACGCGAGGAGATCGTGGCGGCCGGCTATGCCGCCGAGACCGTCGACCACGTGCTGCGACTGGTGCGGATCAACGAGTGGAAGCGCCACCAGGCCGCACCGGGCCCGAAGGTGTCGCGGCGCGCGTTCGGGCGCGAGCGGCGCTATCCGATCACCAACGGTTATCGGGGGCAGTGAAAGGCCGGGCGAAGCTGTCCTTTCACCACTGCCGAGGTCGCCCACCGCCGAGGCGCGCTTTGGGTGGGAGGGACTTCCAGTCCCGACGCTTTGCCGGGACAGCCCGTCGGGACTGAAATCCCTCCTGCAGTAACTATCCCCTGGCAGCCATCCACCCAGATGGCCATCCGGCGCGAATTGAGCCAAGAAAAAGGGGCCGCAAGGCCCCTTTTTGTATCGCGGTGAAGCAGGCCTGGCCTACTTCCGGTTCATCGTCGCATTGGCCTGGCCGGTCGCGGCGGACTTCTCGCCGGCGAACGGGTTCAGCTTGCGGATCGCCCACGGGTACTTCGGCCAGCTACCGGCCAGCCACGGGTGCTTGGGATCGTTCAGCTCCAGCACGCGGCGGGCATCGTCGGCCAGCGGCTTGTTGCCCAGGTGGGTGTAGGCCTCGCCCAGCACCGCAACCGCGTCGTACTGGAAGCTGCTCTGCGGGTAGGTTTCCAGGATGTAGTTGGCACGGCCGGCGGCCGATACCCAGGCGTTGCGGCGCAGGTAGTACAGGGCGTTGTCCAGCTCGTACTGGGCGAACATGTCACGCAGCTCGATCATGCGCAGGCGCGCGTCGGCGGCGTAGCGGCTGTTTGGGTAACGATCGGCGACGGTGTTGAAGTCGTTGTAGCCCTGCTGTGGGCTCGACAGGTCGCGACGACTCGGGTCCAGCGACCACACCCTGCGCAGGAATACCGTGTCGCGGTTGCTGTTGGCCAACCCGCGCAGGTAGTACAGGTAGGCGATGTTGCGGTGGGTCGGGTAAGTCCGGATGAAGCGGTCGATGCTGGAAACCGCGTCATCGTTCTTGCCGGCCTTGAACTGGGCGTAGGCGCTCTCGATCATCGCCTGTTCGGTGTACGGACCGTATGGGTACTGGGCGATCAGCCGCTTGAAGGTGTTTTCGGCGCCAGACCAGTTGCCCTTCTCCATCAGGCCATGGGCCTTCTGGTAGAGCTGCTCGACCGGCGCGCCCTCGTCGGGGTCCTTCTTGGTACCGCGGTGGCAGCCGGTGGCGAGGAACACCAGGGCCAGCAGCAGGGCGGCGATGCGGACGGGCGCGTGAAGCTTGGAGCGTCGGATCATGGGTCGAGGGCGAGACGCGTCAGGAATACGAAGGGGCGATGATAGCCTAGTGGCCTGTCCGGCGACTGACTCCGACCGCCCTGGACCCCGATTTCTTCTTCTTTCCGGTTTTGCCATGTCTGACAATATTTCTGAATCCCCGCGTCAGGCCGTCGTGCCTGACCACGCTGCTGGCCGTCGTTTCGACGCCGTGCTGGCCGAGTTGTTCCCCGAATTCTCCCGCTCCCGGCTGGCCGAGTGGATCAAATCCGGCGATGCCCTGCTGGATGGCGAGCCTGCCCGCCCGCGCGATCCGGTCCGCGGCGGTGAAACCGTGCAGCTGCAGGCGGTGCTGGAGACCCAGACCCACGCCGAGCCGCAGGACATCCCGCTGGACATCCTGTACCAGGACGAGCAGGTGTTCGTGATCGACAAGCCGGCCGGGCTGGTGGTCCACCCGGGTGCCGGCAATCCGGACGGCACCCTGGTCAATGCGCTGCTGTTCCGCGATCCGGGGCTGTCGGCGCTGCCGCGCGCCGGTGTGGTGCACCGGCTCGACAAGGACACCAGCGGCGTGATGGTGGTGGCGCGCACGTTGCAGGCGCATACCTCGCTGGTGGAGCAACTGTCCGCGCGTGAGGTCCACCGGCAATACCTGGCGATCGTGGTCGGCGCGCTGGTTTCGGGCGGCACTGCCAAGGCGCCGATCGATCGTCATCCGCGCGACCGGCTGAAGATGACCGTGCGTGAGGATGGCAAGGATGCGGTGACGCATTACCGGCTGCGTGAGCGTTTCCGTGCGCATACCGCGCTGGAATGCCGTCTGGAAACCGGACGTACCCACCAGATCCGCGTGCACATGGCGCATCTGAAGCACCCGATCATCGGCGATCCGCTCTACGGCGGTGCGCTCAAGCTGCCCAAGGGCGCGACCGAGACGCTGATCGCCGAGCTGCGCGGCTTCAAGCGCCAGGCGCTGCATGCCGAGACGCTGGAGTTCAACCATCCGGTCAGCGGCGAACCGGTGCGTGCCACCGCGCCGGTGCCGGCCGACATGCTCAGGCTGATGGCGGCGCTGCGCGAGGACACGGTGCTGGCAGCCGAGCGCGAGCGACGTTGAGATGACCGACGTGCCGCTGTTGCCGGCTGATTGGCCGGCGCCACCAGGTGTGCAGGCCTTCACCACGCTGCGGCATGGGGCCGGCGGCTCGCACGCGCCGTTCGACCATTTCAATCAGGGCAATCGTTACGCCGCCGATGGCGACGATCCGGAGCAGGTACAGCGCAACCGCGACGAACTGGCGGCGCTGGCCGGGTTGCCGTCAGCGCCGCATTGGCTGCGCCAGGTGCACGGCACGGGCGTGTTGCACTTCGATGCAGCGCCGCTGGCGCAGGGCATCGAGGCCGAACCGACCGCCGATGCGGCGCTGACCTCGGTGCCCGGCGTGGTGCTGGCGATCCTGACCGCGGACTGCCTGCCGGTGGTGTTTGCCGCCGTCGATGGCAGCGAGGTCGGCGCGGCGCATGCCGGCTGGCGTGGGCTGGCCGACGGCGTGCTGGAACGCACCGTCGCCGCCATGCACACCGCGCCCGGGCGGCTGCAGGCGTGGCTGGGTCCGGCGGCCGGTCCGCAGGCTTATGAGGTCGGCGAAGAGGTCTTTCATGCCTTCGTCGATGCAGACCCTGACGCGCAGTCGGCTTTCGTCGCGACCCGTCCCGGACACTGGAAGGTGGATCTGTACGCGCTGGCGCGGCGCCGGCTGATCGCGGCGGGATTGCCGGCTGACGCCGTGCATGGCGGCAACCTGTGCACGATGTCCGATCCGCAGCGGTTCTTCTCGCATCGGCGCGACCGTCGCAGTGGCCGCATGGCGACGCTGGCGTGGATCGCGCGCTGAGCCGACCGCTGTTCGAGCAGGTGCTGGGGAGCGAGGCGTTCGCTGAGCTGCCGTCTGCACTGAGGGTGCTGCATTCGATACCTGCGCGCGGCGTGTTCGCCGGGCGTGGCCGGATCGTACGCGGACGGCATCCGCTGGTGGCGTTGCTGGCCTGGGGCGCGCGGCTGCCGCCGACGTCCGAGGACATCGCGGTGGAAGTGGAATTTTGGGTGACGCCGGATCAGGAGCGTTGGCATCGCCGATTCGGCGTGCATCCGATGCGCTCGCGCTTGTGGCGACATGGAGCACATCTGCGCGAACAGTTGGGCGCGGTGAAGTTCGAGTTCACCTTGCAGGTGCATGGCGGCGAGATTCACTGGCGTGTGGCGCGGGTATGGGCGCTGGGCGTGTTGCCATTGCCGGCGCGCTGGTTCGACGGCGTGCGCTGCCGCGAACGCGAGCAGGAGGGTCGCTACGAATTTCTGGTGGATGTCGCGCTGCCGTTGATCGGCCCGCTGATCCGCTACGAGGGTTGGCTTGAGCCGAAGCTGTTCTAGCGGTAGTTGCTGGCCGTGTGGTGATCTCTTGTGGGAGGGACTTCAGTCCCGACGCTTTGCCGGTAATGCCCGTCGGGACTGATGGCCCTAGGCCACCCAGAGTCCCTCCCACAAGAGATCTGCCGTTCCGGACGTTGGTTGGTATGACTCCGGTAGGTTGGTCCACTTCAAGCGTGACGAACCACAAAAAAACCGGCCATCTTGCGATGGCCGGTTTCGATGCGCGTAACAGGCAGGGTGTTTACAGCGCCTGCAGTTCCGCATTGGCATTGCGTGACTTCTCGGCCGGCTTGGCCGGTGCCGCCACGGGTGTCGGCGTCGCAGTCGCGGCGGGAGCCAGGGTCGCGGCCGGAGCCGGAACGGTTTCGCCCGGTGCGGCCGGCACTTCCAGGTACGGCAGGTTCAGCGCCTGGCTGGTCATGCCACGGATCTGGTTGGTCAGCGCCGGGCTGTCGTTGATCTTCAGTCCGTAGGACGGAATGATTTCCTTCAGGTGCGCCTGCCAACCGGCTGCCATTTCCTGCGGGAATGCCTTGGCGAGCAGGTCGAGCATGATCGGCGGCGAGGTCGAGGCGCCCGGCGAGGCGCCCAGCAGCGCGGCGATGGTCTTGTCCTTGTCGGTCACGATCTCGGTGCCGAACTGCAGGATCGAGCCCTTCTCCGGATCACGCTTGATGATCTGCACGCGCTGGCCGGCGGTGATCAGCTTCCAGTCTTCGCGCTTGGCGTTGGGGTAGTACTTGAGCACGGCGGCCTGGCGGTCGGCATCGGTCAGTTCGGCCTGGCCGAGCAGGTACTTCAGCAGGTCCAGGTTCTCTTTGCCGACCTTCAGCATCCCGAACACGTTGTCGTGGGTGACCGAGGAATACAGGTCGAACCAGGAGCCGTCCTTCAGGAAGCGGGTGTTGAACAGGGCGAACGGCCCGAACAGCACCACCGGCTTGCCATCGAGCTTGCGCGCATCGATGTGCGGCACCGACATCGGCGGCGAGTCGGTATCGGCCATGCCGTAGACCTTGACCTTGTGACGCTCGGCCACGGCCGGGGTTTCGAAGGCCAGGAACTGGCCGCCAACCGGGAAGCCGGCGTAGTTCTTGGACTCCGGAATGCCGGACATCTGCAGCAGCTTGAGCGCGGCACCACCGGCACCGATGAACACGAAGCGCGTCTTGACCGTGCGCTCCTTGTCCGTCTTCAGGTCCTTGACCGTGACGTTCCAGGTCTTGTCGCTGTTCTGGCGCAACGCGGTGACTTCATGCTGCAGTTCCAGCTTGAAGTTGGGGTTCTGCTCCAGGCCCTGGGTCAGCGCGTTGGTGATGACGCCGAAATTGACGTCGGTGCCCAACGGCATGTAGGTCGCGGCGACCTTCTGGTTGGGATCGCGGCCTTCCATCACCAGCGGCGCCCACTGCTTGATCTGCGCCGGGTCGGTGGAGTACTGCATGCCGTAGAACAGCGGGTTCTTGACCAGGGCATCGTGGCGCTTGCGCAGGTACTCGATGCGGTCATCGCCCCAGACGAAGCTCATGTGCGGGGTCGGGTTGATGAAGTCCGACGGCTGCGGCAGGCGGCCGTGCTTGACCTGGTAGGACCAGAACTGGCGGGAGATCTCGAACTGCTCGGCGATGCCGACCGCGCGCTTGGTCTCGATCGAGCCGTCCGGCAGCTCCGGGGTGTAGTTCAGCTCGGCGAAGGCGGAGTGGCCGGTGCCGGCGTTGTTCCAGCCGTTGGAGCTTTCCAGGGCCACGCCGTCGAGGCGTTCGAACAGCTCCACGTGCCAGTCCGGCTGCAGTTCCTGCAGGTAGGTGGCCAGCGTGATGCTCATGATGCCGCCGCCGACCAGCACGACGTCCACGGGCTTGTCGTTTTCGGCAGCCGGCACGGAACGCTGGTGGAGTGGCCAATACAGGAACAGCACACCCGCCAGCAGTAGCAACACTGCCAAGCCTGCCAGGACCTTGATGAATTTCTTCATTGGATACTCGGATTTGTAAGAGAGGAAATGAGTGCCGTCGGCGCTGGAGGCGGGCGCGGAGCGCGGGCTTCTGGCAGGCATGCGGCGATGATTTTACTGCAATGCAGCATCGGGCGCGTCACGCGGTGGCAAGGATGGCGGGCTGGACGTCTGCAGGGCGTGGAGGTAGCGCTGTCGCCAGTGGTTGATGTCGTTGCGGCGCAGGTGATCCATCATCGCGTGCCAACGCTCGATGCGCTTGGGACGGGTCAGCGTGGCGGCGGTGGCGATGGCGTCGGCGACGCCGTCCAGATCGTGCGGGTTGACCAGCAGTGCCTCCTTCAGCTCGTCGGCGGCGCCGGCCAGCAGTGACAGCACCAGCACGCCGGGATCCTGCGGGTCCTGCGCGGCCACGTATTCCTTGGCGACCAGGTTCATGCCATCGCGCAGTGGCGTCACCAGCCCGACCGCGGCCGAGCGGTAGAAGCCGGCCAGGCTGGTGTGGGTGTAGTTCTGGTTGACGTAGCGCAGCGGGGTCCAGTCCGGTTCGGCGTGGCCGCCATTGATGTGGCCGGCGATCTGTTCGAGCTGGTTGCGCAGTTGCTGGTACTCGTTGACCTCGCCGCGCGAGACCGGCGCGATCTGCAGGTAGGTCAGGCTGCCGCGCTGGTCGGGGTGGCGGTCGAGGTAGCGCTCGAAGCCGAGGAAGCGCTCGGGCAGGCCCTTGGAGTAGTCCAGCCGGTCCACGCCGATCGCCAACTGGCGTCCGCTCAGGCTGGCGTTGAGATCGCGCACGACCTGCTTGGACATCGCCGCCCGGGCCTGGCGCGCGATCTGCTCGGTATCGATGCCGATCGGAAACGCATCGGTGCGGAAGCGTCGCCCGCCGGGGGCTTCGACGACGCCGTCGTCGAACAGCCGGCCGCCACCGAACAGGCGCACGTAGGACCTGAAACGGTCCACGTCGCGCTGGGTCTGGAAACCGACCAGGTCGTAGGCGTACAGGGTGGAGAACAGCCGCGCATGATCCGGCATCGCCTGCACCAGATCGGCCGAGGGCATCGGCACATGCAGGAAGAAGCCGATCTTGCCGCCGAAGCCGCGCTCGCGCAGCAGCGCGCCGAGCGGGATCAGGTGATAGTCATGGATCCACACCACGTCGTCCTCGCGCAGCAACGGCGCGAGTTTCTCGGCGAACAGCGCGTTGACCCGGCGATAGCCGTCGCGGGTGGCGCGGTCGTAATCGACCAGGTCCAGCCGGAAGTGCAGCAGCGGCCACAGCGTGCGATTGGCGAAGCCGTTGTAGTAGGCATCGATGTCGAGTTTGTTGAGGTCCATCGTGACGAAGCGGATGTCGCCATCGCGATGTTCGTGCAGCGTGCCGCTGTCGCCGCGTACGGTCTTGCCGCTCCAGCCGAACCAGATGCCGCCTTTTTCCTTGAGTGCCGCCAGCAGGCCCACCGCCAGCCCGCCGGCACGGTTTTCGCCGGGCACGGCGACGCGGTTGGAGACCACGACCAGCCGGCTCATGACGCCTCCCGCCAGCTTCGCGACAGCTGCATCGCGGCGGTGATCAGGCCGACGTGCGAGTAGGTCTGCGGGAAATTGCCCCAGGCCTCGCCGCTGTCGAAGGCCATGTCCTCCGACAGCAGGCCGAGGTGGTTGCGGCGCGCCAGCACACGTTCGAACAGCTGCCGTGCCTCATCGATGCGACCGATCGAGGCCAGTGCCTCGATGTACCAGAAGGTACAGATGGTGAAGCTGGTCTCCGGTTCGCCGAAGTCGTCGGGGGCGACGTAGCGATACAGCGAGTCGCCATGCTTGAGGTCGCGGCCGATCGCCTCGACGGTGGCGATGAAGCGCGGATCGTCGCAGGCGACGAAGCCGATATCGACAAGCAGCAGCAGCGAGGCGTCCAGGCGGTTGCCGCCGAAGGTGTCGGTGAAGTGGTTCAGCTCCTCGCTCCACGATTCCTGCAGGATGTGCTGGCGGATCGCGTCGGCGCGTGTGCGCCAGTACACGCTGCGCTCGTCCAGGCCGAGCCGGTCGGCGATCTTGGCGAGCCGGTCGCAGGCGGCCCAGCACATCGTGGCGGTGTAGGTATGCACCTCGGCGCGGCCACGGAATTCCCACAGGCCGGCATCGGGCACGTTGTACAGCGCATAGGCACGCTCGCCGAGCGGTTCCAGACGACGGAAGGTGTGTTCGTCGCCCGGATCCTTCAGGCGCTGGTCGAAGAACAGCTGGGTGGAGGCCAGCACCACGCTGCCGTAGACATCGTGCTGTTTCTGGATCCAGGCCAGGTTGCCGCGCCGCACCGGGCCCATGCCACGGTAGCCGGCCAGCGAATCGACCTCGTGCTCGTCCAGTTGCGATTCGAAGCCGATGCCGTACAGCGGCTGCATGGTGCCGTCACTGGTGGCGATGTTGAAGATGTAGCCGATGAACTGCTCCATCGTGCGGGTCGCGCCGAGCCGGTTGAGCGCGCGCACCACGAAGGCGGCGTCGCGCAACCAGCAGTAGCGGTAATCCCAGTTGCGCGGGGTGTCGGGGGCCTCGGGGATCGAGGTGGTCATCGCCGCGATGATCGCGCCGCTGTCCTCGTACTGGCACAGCTTGAGCGTGATCGCGCTGCGGATCACCGCCTCCTGCCAGTCGAGCCGGATCGACAGGTAGCGCACCCACTCGCGCCAATAGTCCTCGGTGCGTTCCTGCGCTTCCTGCACATAGCCGGTGAGCGAGCGGTCCAGCGATTCGTCCACGCCCAGCACCAGATTGACCGGGTGGTTGAGCACGAACGGCAGTTCATCGCGGATGAAGCGCACCGGTACATCGGTGGTCAGGCGCACGGTGAGATCCGGCAACAGCCAGCGGATGTGATTGCTGCCCCAGGTCGATTCCGGCTTGCGCGCGCCCCAGTCGGCGAGCGGGCGCACGCGCACGACGATGCGCGGGTTGCCGGCCAACGGACGCACCTGGCGGATGATGCTGACCGGCCGGTAGAAACGGCCGTTGTTGCGCCAGCGCGGCGCGAAGTCGATCACCTCGATCGCACCGCCCTTGTCGTCGCGCAGCACGGTGCGCAGGATCGCGGTGTTGGTGATGTAGTGCTGCTCGCTGCTGACCAGGCCTTCCAGCTCGATCGCGAAATCGCCACCCTGTTGCTCACGTGGCGAAAGCAGCGCGCAGAACGCCGGATCGCCGTCGAACGCGGGCAGGCAGCTCCATACCACGCAGGCGTTCTTGTCGATCAGCGCGCCGAAACTGCAGTTGCCGATCACGCCGAGATCGAGGTTGGGCTTGTTGGGAACGGGAGTGGGGGTGTTCATGACGGGAATTCCTTCGGTCGGCAGGCGGGGGCACTACGGCCGGGTGTTGTCGTGCAGCCAGGCATGCACGGCGCTGATGTCGGGCAGGGCATAGCGGGCCTGCGTGCCGGCGCGATGGCCGACCAGCACGCTCCAGCCATCGAGGCGATTGGCGGCGGCGAAGCCGAATTCGTCAGTGAGGTCGTCGCCGACGAATACCGGACGGCGTCCGGCGAATGCGGGCTGGCGCATCAGTTGTTCGATCGCGCTGCCCTTGTCGCTGCCTTCCGGCAGGAATTCGACGACGTGGTCGCCGGGTTGCAGGCGATAGCCCGGCAGTTCCGGCATCTGCGCGTGGGCGAATTCGAGCACGGACGCGCCGGCCTGCGGCACCGAGCGCCAGTGCAGGGCCAGGCTCACGCCCTTGTCTTCGATCAGTACGCCCGGATGCGCCTGCGCCATGTGCGCGGCACGCTGGTGCAGTGCGTGCAGGAAGCCGGAGGTGTCTTCGGGGATCGCGATGCGTGCCTGTGCATCGCTGCGCAGCTCATGCCCGTGCAGGCCGGCGGCGGGCAGTTGCAGCGGCGCGAACAGTGCATCCAGTTGTGCCAGCGGGCGGCCGCTGACCAGGGCCACCGCACCGAGCAGGCGATCGCTGATGCGGCCGATGGCCTCGCGAACGTCGGGCAGCAGTCGAACTTGGTCAGGCTGCTCGGAGAAGGCGATCAGGGTGCCATCGACGTCGAGGAACAGCGCACAGGCGTCGTCCAGCGATGGCGGCGTGGGGAGTTGCGACGCGTCGTCCATTCGCCCGATTGTGCGCAATCGGGTGTGATGTTGAGGTTATGTGAGTGTTGGGCCAGGGAAATCCGGCAGCGCTGATGCGCTTTTTGTTTTGTAGGAGCGGCTTCAGCCGCGATGAGGCTTTACCGGGAAAGCCTCATCGCGGCTGATGGCCCTAGGCCACCCAGAGCCGCTCCTACGAGAGCATTACCGGAGATATCGGGGAACGCATGAGAA
>NZ_JBYSVX010000022.1:0-32139 GCF_058986605.1 Pseudomonas sp. GW821-FHT07E12
AGATGTGTAGAAGAAAAGGCCATCAGTCCCGACGGGCGGTACTGCTGAAGCGTCGGGACTGATGGCCCGAGGCCACCCAGAGTCCCTCCCACAGAAGATCGGCTGTGCTGGGTCGCAGGACGGCTCTCAGAGGCTCGCCACCTCGATGGCGCACGGCCGCATCAAACAACACGCTTGCACCCAAACAAAAAGGGCGCGGCTTTCGCCGCGCCCTTTGCCGACACCAGGTCGGAAACTACCGCTGATTCAGCGCCCGCGTCCCGGAAGCTGGATCTGCGTGGTCCAACTGGCCGAATCGTCACTCGGATCGGCATCGGCCGAGGTCGAGTGCGCATTGGCCTGGATCGTCACCACGCGATTGGCCGGCGCCGGCAGCACCGGCGTGATCAGGGTGAAGGCCGCGGAGGCACCTGCCGCCAGATCCTTCGCTGTGGTGCAGTGGAAACGCGCCGCACGTGGGCCGCCTTGCAACTGCTTCTGGCAGCTCCAGCCACGCGGTGCGACCAGCGTGGACAGCAGCGACAAGGTATTGCCCTCCACGTCCAGGCTGACGCCACGCGAAGGCGCGTTGCCGTGATTGACCAGCTTGATCGCGTACTGCGCGCTGAGTGCGGTGAACGGCAGCGTGGTCGGGCCTTGCAGGGTCACTGCCAGGTTGCCGGCCGGGCGCGCCTGCAACGTGACCGTGGCCTGGTCGTCGTTGTCATCCGGCTGCGGATCTTCGGTGTTGGAGCGCACCGACGCGGCCAGGGTCAGGCTGCTGCCGACCATCGTTGTGTTGCTCGGCACCTTGATGGTGAACGACTGCGCTGCACCCGAAGCGAACTGGGCGATGGTGCAGCTGACGGTGGTGTTGGCACCTTCCGCTTGCGCGGCCTGGCAGCTCCAGCCCGGCGCGGCGGTGACGGTCGGGGTGACCTGCGCGTTGATCGCGAACGCCACCGCCGCGGTTTCGGCCGCTTCCGGTCCGTGGTTGGCGACGTCGACGGTGTAGATCACCGTATCGCCGGCGTAGACCGGGTCGTTGGCCGCGTTCACCGCCACGCCCAGGTTGGCGCGCTGCACCGGCTTGAGCTTGAGCAGGACCAGGGTCGGATCGTGGTCGGACAGGCGGGTCGGGGTGGTGAAGTCGTTGCGCGCGGTCTCCGGGAAATCGGCGTTGACGCGGGCGTGGCCCAGCACCAGCGTGGCGACCTGCGCGTCGTTCATCAGCGCGTGGTTGGCGATGATGTGATCCAGCGACTGCACGTTGCCGTCGTAGGTGTAGGAGTAGCTCTGGTCGGGCGTGTTGAGCCAGGTCAGGTCGGTGTAGGCCGGCGTGACCAGGGGCGCGCCGTCGCCGGCCACCACGGTTTCGTCGTCCGGCGAAGGATGGCCGGTGAGCGTGCCCATGATGTCGGCGTAGCCGTCGTTGAACTCGAACGCGTTGAAGTCGCCCATCACCAGCACCTTCTCGTCCGGCGTGGCGGCCTGGCGTGCCTGCAGCAGGTTGGCCAGCCATACCGCCTGGGCCTGGCGCTTGGCGCGGATGCGCTGGCCGGAGGCGTCGTCGGTCTCGGCGCCGTTGAGCGAGCGCTGGTGGACCACGATCGCGGTCAGCGGCAGCTGGCGGCCGTCGGCGAAGTGCGCGATGGCTTCCAGGATCAGCGGCGGACGGTCATTGAGCAGGCTGACGGTGCCGCTGGGCTCGGTCCAGGTCGTGTCCTTGCCCTGCTGGCTGATCGACTTGACCTCGATCCGCGCCACGCCGGCCGCGACCTCGGATTGCTTGACCAGGAAACCGACATCGATGCCGCCGACGTCGTTGCCTTCGATCAGGTAGGCCGCGTACTGCGGATCGGGCTGGCCGGCGGCGACCGCGTCGGCGTTGACCTTGGCGGCGACCTGCTGCAGCACGGTCAGGTTCTCGATCTCGACCGTGCCGAGGATGTCCGGCAGGTGCAGATAGTCGCGAATCGCCAGCGAGGCCTTGTTGAGGCGGCCCTGGTAGGCGGCGCTGCTCAGCACCGGCTCGCCGATCGTCGGGTCGTTCTGATCGTCGAAGAAGCGCTCCATGTTGTAGGTGGCGACGCTGACGTCATCGCTCGACGGCTCCGGTGCCGGAGTCGGGCCGACGCGGCTGCAATCCACCTGCGGCGCGGTTTCCGGATCGATCGTGTAGCGGCGGTAGCCGTAATCGAGCGGGCCGGTGACGCCGGTGACGATGCAGCCGGAGGCCACGTCGATGCGCGCCCCGCCCAGGGCGGCGCTGGCGACCGCGAGCACCTGCGGGCTGGTGTTCCAGCGCGGCACGTTGGCAGGTGAACCGGCCGGCAGCGGATCGGGCAGCTGCACGCCCGGGCCACGCCACGCGCGCGGCTGGCCGGTCACCACGGCGTGGAAGACGCCGGTGCTGCTGGCGGTCGCGGTGGATTCGGTGACGCTGCCGCCGGTCGGCGCGTTGACGGTCAGGCTGGGAACGGTGACGCGCATGCCTTCCAGGCGTTCGAGCTGGTCGTAGCTGCCATTGGCATCCGGGAAGGTGGTGGTCAGTTCGACGGCCGTCGGCAGCGCGTTGCCGGTGGACTGCACCACCACGCTCAGCGGACCGACCAGTTCGGTCAGCGGCGGCTGGGTCGGATCGGTGCTGGGCACGTACTCGGCCACGGTGCCCTGCACGGTGACGCGGTTGCCGGCCGCGGCGTCGGCCGGCGGCGCGCTGCCGGTGTAGACGTAGATGCCTTCGGAGGTTGCCGGATCGCTGTCGGCCTCGGCATCCGGGGTCTGCATGAAGAAACCGGCGCTGCGGCGACCGGTGACGATGCCCGAGGTGGCGACCACCTGGCCCTCGTACGGCGAGCGCGTATCGGCGCCCTGGATCGCATGGATCGGGATGCGGTTGAAGTCGTCGTCGATGATCGTCGCGGTGGCGCGGGTGGTGCCCAGGCGGGCGCCGCTGATGTCGCTGAAGTCGACGTAGAAGACTTCGTTGCCTTCGACCAGGGTGTCATCGATCAGCTCGATCGCCAGCGTCGCGCTGCTCTCGCCCTCGGCGATCGTCAGCGTGCCCGATGCGGCCCGGTAATCGCTGCCGGCGGTGGCGGTGCCATCGACGGTGGCGTAGGCCACGCTGACGCCACCGGCACCGGCCGGCTCGTTCAGCACCACCTGCAGCACCAGCGAGCCGGCGTTCTCGGCGGCCGAGGCATCGGCCACGGTCAGGATCGGCAGACCGCCGCCGTCGCACAGGTGGATCGCGCTGGCGCTGTTGCGCGGGGCCGCTGCGCCGGTGGCGAAATCGGCGCCGTTGTTGTCGCTGTCGGTACAGCCGCCATTGGCGCGCAGCACCGCCAGTGTGTTGCTCGGTGCCGCCGTCGGCGTGCTGCCTTCGGCGCAGTTGGCGGTGCTGCCGAAACCGACGAAATCGATGTTGCCGGTCGGGCAGGTGCCGCTCAGCGCGGTGGACGCGTTGCTCAGCGCGACCTTGCCGGCGGTGCCGCTCATCGCGGTGGTGCCGGTCGCGTCCGGGGCCGGCAGATCGACGCTGCCGCCGCTGCCGTCGGCCTGCTTGACCAGGTAGTAGGCGCCCGGCGCGACGCTGCCGGACAGCCTGGTCACCGCCCAGCTGCTGCCGGTGGCGGAGGCGTACTGCACCGACCAGCCGGTCAGGTCGACCGTGTTGGCGCTGTTGTTGTGCAGCTCGATGAAATCGCTCTTGTAGGTGGCCCCGCTGTTGCCGCCACCGCCATATACCTGGCTGATGACGACCTGGGCCTGGCCGCTGCCGGCATACGCCAATGCGCACGCGAGCGCCGCTGCTCGAAGCAGTGTCTCTCTCATATAGATTCCCCAGAAATCCTTAAGAAAAGGAAAAATGCTGTCCTGCCCGGAGTCGGCCCCCCAACCGCCCCCACCGGATTGTGCACTGTGCGTCGGCTTTCTGACGCATCCATGACAGCCCCGCGACCACCTGCGCTACCCTTGCCGCCCCTGAAAGCAGTTCCGGCCATGTCCGTCGAAAAGAACCTGCGTGAACTGGAAGCCGGCATCCACACCGATCTGCAAGGTCGGCTGACCTACGGCGGCTACCTGCGGCTGGACCAGTTGCTGTCGGCGCAGCAGCCGCTGTCCGATCCGCCGCACCACGACGAGATGCTGTTCATCATCCAGCACCAGACCTCCGAGCTGTGGCTGAAGCTGCTGGCGCACGAGCTGCACGCGGCGGTGACGCACCTGCAGCGCGATGAGGTCTGGCAATGCCGCAAGGTGCTGGCGCGCAGCAAGCAGGTGCTGCGGTTGCTGACCGAGCAGTGGTCGGTGCTGGAGACACTCACGCCCAGCGAGTACATGGGATTCCGCGACACGCTCGGCCCGGCGTCGGGGTTCCAGTCGCTGCAGTACCGCTACATCGAATTCCTGCTCGGCAACAAGAATGCGCAGATGCTCAAGGTGTTCGACTACGACGCGGCCGGGCAGGCGCGGCTGCGCGCGGCGCTGGACGCGCCGAGCCTGTACGACGAATTCCTGCTGTACCTGTCGCGCTGGGGCCACGCGATCCCGGCCGAGCACCTGCAGCGCGACTGGACCCTGGCCCACGTATCCGATCCCGCGCTGCGCCCGGTGTTCGAGCGCATCTACGAGAACACCGACCGCTACTGGCGCGAATACTCGCTGGCCGAGGACCTGGTCGATCTGGAAACCCAGTTCCAGCTCTGGCGCTTCCGCCACATGCGCACGGTGCAGCGCATCATCGGATTCAAGCGCGGCACCGGCGGCTCCAGCGGCGTGGGCTTCCTGCGGCAGGCGCTGGAGCTGACCTTCTTCCCGGAGCTGTTCGAGGTTCGTACCTCGATCGGCATGCCGCCAGAGTCTGTCCCGTAGGAGCGGCTCCACGTAGGAGCGGCTTCAGCCGCGATGAGGCGTTACCAGGAAAGCCCCCTCGCGGCTGAAGCCGCTCCTACGATGAAGCATGGCGAGCAACGGTCTCGTTTGACATCAATTTGACGTGAAGACCACCCGTCGGTGATGCTCGCCTGTCGCCTCGGCCCCGCCCGGGCCCGCCCGTCATCACTGAATACGCAAGGGAACCCTTCATGAGCGTCGACGCCACCGCGCCGAACCCCGCTACCCCCACGCCGCCGCAGATCCCCGAGTTCAAGACCATCCTCGGCCATCCCAAGCCGCTGTGGATGCTGTTCATGTCCGAGTTCTGGGAGCGCTTTGCCTTCTATGGCATCCGCTGGGCGCTGGTGTTGTACATCGTGTCGCAGTTCTTCGACGGCGACGCCGCCGGTCAGGCGCCGGCCGGCCGCACCTATGGCGCCTACCTGGCGCTGGTGTATGCCTCGGCGATCTTCGGCGGCTACATCGCCGACCGCGTGCTCGGTTATCAACGCTCGATCCTGGTCGGCGCGGTGGTGATGGCGGCTGGCCTGTTCATGATCGCGGTGCCCAACCACACCGTGTTCGAGATCGGCCTGGCCACCGTGGTGGTCGGCAACGGCCTGTTCAAGCCGAACATCTCGACCATGGTCGGCAAGCTCTATGGCGTGGCCGACCCGCGTCGCGACAGCGGATTCACCATCTTCTACATGGGCATCAACCTGGGCGCGATGATCTCGCCGGTGTTGACCCAGCTGCTGGCGGAAAAGGTGTTCGGCACCGCCGCGATGCCGTCCTACAAGATCGTGTTCATCGCCTCTGGCATCGGCATGCTGATCTGCCTGGCGTGGTTCTGGGTCGGTCGCGCCCAGCTCAAGGGCATCGGTGCGCCGCTGCCGGGTGGAGCCAGCCTGGCGCGCGTTGCCTGGGTGCTGGCCGGCATGGTGGTGGCGGTTCCGGTGGTGTATTCGCTGCTGGCCGCCGGCGCCGATGTGCTGCAGCTGATCCTGACCGTGCTGTTCGTCGGCCTGGCCGCGCTGCTGCTGGTGGAGGGCGCCCGCAACGGCAAGGTCGCGCGCGACAAGACCATCGCGATGCTGATCATCTTCGCCTTCAACGTGCTGTTCTGGATGTTCTTCGAGCAGGCCGGCAGTTCCTTCACCTTCCTGGCTGACAACATCGTCAATCGCACGTTCGGCAGCTGGACCTTCCCGACCGCGTGGTTCCAGTCGGTCAACTCGATCGCGATCATCACCCTGGCGCCGCTGATCGCCTGGATCTGGGTGGCGATGGGCCGCGCCAACCCGTCGATCCCGCGCAAGTTCGGCCTGGGCCTGCTGTTCAACGGCCTGGCATTCCTGTTGCTGATGTTCGCGCTGTCCTCGCTGGTGGACGACGCCGGCAAGATTCCGTTCTGGACCTTGTTCATGGTCTACGTCATCCAGTCGGTGGGCGAGCTGTGCCTGTCGCCGATCGGCCTGTCGATGGTGACCAAGCTGGCGCCGGTGCGCCTGGTCGGGTTCGGCATGGGCGGCTGGTTCCTGTCCACCGGCATCGGCAACAATCTTTCGGGCATCTTCGCCGGCCATGTCAGCGGCGAGGAGGGCATGAGTGTCACTTCGGCCCTGTCCGGGTATACCTTCGGCTTCTGGGCTCTGCTGATCGCCGGCGCGTTGCTGTTCCTGATCGCCCCGCTGATCAACAGGCTGATGCATGGCGTGAAGTGAGGACCCCCACGATGGCAAAGAACAAAATGATGGTGGCCGCGTTGCTTGCGGCCGTGCTGGCTGGCTGCGGCAAGGCTCCCGAACCACCGGCGCCGCGGCCGCTCGACACCTCGGTGCAGAAGCCGCCATCGGCCGATCCGACCCAGCCGGTCGCTTCCGGCAACACCCCGGCCGCGGCGGATGTTGCCGCCGTGGCCGCGCTCAGCGCTTCATTCGACCCGGCGCGCGACCCGGTCGCCGACCTGGAGACCGCCAAGGTCGAGGCCAAGCGTGGCGGCAAGCGCATCCTGATCGACGTCGGCGGCGAGTGGTGCTCGTGGTGCCACATCCTCGACGAGTTCATTGGCGGCGACGCGGAGATCCGCAGCTTCCGTGACGAGAACTACGTCTGGCTGAAGGTCAACTTCAGCGACGAGAACGAGAACACCGCGTTCCTGTCGCAGTACCCGCAGATCCAGGGCTACCCGCACCTGTTCGTGCTCGACAACGACGGCAAGCTGCTGCACTCGCAGTTCACTGCCGAGTTGGAGAAGGGCAAGGGCTACGACCGCAAGAAGTTCTTCGACTTCCTCAAGCAATGGGCGCCGCCAAAGGTGTGAGGCGCGGGGGCCGTTCGTAGGAGCGGCTCTGGGTGGCCTAGGGCCATCAGCCGCGATGGGGCTGTCACGCAGATCCCTCCGCAAAAGCCCGCACATCCATAGTGCGGGGATTTCAAAGGGGAAAGCCCCATCGCGGCTGATGGCCCTAGGCCACCCAGAGCCGCTCCTACGAAGGCGAACAAAGGCGAATCGTCAGCCCTTCTGCCCCATCCGCGGCAGGCCGTCCTTGGCCAGCCGGTCGATCAGGCTCTCCAGCACGCGGCGCTCCTCTTCGGACAGTGTCGACATCAGCCGGCCTTCCATCTCGTTGACCAGCGGCGCGACGGTCTCGTAGACCTGCCTGCCGGCCGAGGACAGCGCCAGCATCGAGCGGCGTCGGTCGTCGCCGTGGGTCTCGCGGCGGATGAAGCCGCGCTCCAGCAACCGCGCCACCGCCCGGCTCACCGCCACCTTGTCCATCGCGCTGCGATCGGACACCTCGCTTGCCGACGAACCCGGATACAGGGCCAGGATCGTGATGACCCGCCACTCGGGAATCGCAATGCCGTAACGATCACCGTAGATCTTGGCGATGTTGGCGCTGACTCGATTGGACAGCACGCTGATCCGGAACGGCAGGAACTGTTCCAGGTTGATCAGGACGGGATGGTGGCTGAGGCTTGGGTGGTCGGATTCGCTCATGCTGCGCTGCGTCTTGATGGTGGTTTCATTTGAAACTACAAAGGGCACGTGGCCTGCGCATTCTCGCGGGTCTTCTGCCGCCTCGCATAGCCCTGGTGGCCTGGAAGAGGAGAAAACAATCATGAGCGCGCAAACCAGCATCGCCGATTTTCGCCCCGATCCGGGCATGCACGTGACCACGTTCGAGAACCCGATGGGGATCGACGGCTTCGAGTTCGTCGAATTCGCCGCACCGGCCGGGCAGGGCGAGCTGCTGCACAGGCACTTCCGCACGCTGGGTTTCAGCGCGGTGATGAAGCACAAGCAGCGCCCGATCACGCTGTACCGGCAGGGCGGGGTCAACTTCCTGGTCAACGAGGACCCGGATTCGTTCGCGGCCGATTTCGCGGCCCAGCATGGCCCGTGCGCCTGCGGCTTCGCGATCCGCTTCCGGCATCCGGCAGACGAAGTGCTCGACACCGTGCTCGGCAATGGCGGCGAGGCGGTGACGCACAAGGCCGACACCCGCGCGGTCGCCGCGCCGGTGGTCAAGGGCATCGGCGACTGCATGCTGTACCTGGTCGATCGCTACGGCGAGGCCGGCAGCGTCTACGACGACGCGTTCGAGCCGATCGCTGGCGCCGGGCAGCACCCGGCCGGCTTCGGGCTGACCTTCATCGACCACCTGACCCACAACCTCTACTTCGGCAACATGCAGAAGTGGTCGGATTACTACGAGCGTCTGTTCAACTTCCGCGAGATCCGCTACTTCGACATCAAGGGCGCCAAGACCGGGCTGGTGTCCAAGGCGATGACCGCGCCGGACGGCATCGTGCGCATCCCGCTCAACGAGTCCTCCGACCCCAGGAGCCAGATCAACGAATACCTGGACGCCTACCATGGCGAAGGCATCCAGCACATCGCCTGCTTCACCGACGACATCTACACGACGGTGGAGAAGATGCGTGCGGCGGGCGTGCAGTTCCTCGATACGCCCGACACCTACTTCGACGTGATCGACATGCGCATCCCCGAACACGGCGAGGACGTGGCGCGGCTGCGTCGCAACAAGATCCTGATCGACGCCGACCCGGATACCAAGCGCCGCAAGCTGCTGCAGATCTTCACCCAGAACTGCGTCGGCCCGATCTTCTTCGAGATCATCCAGCGCAAGGGCAACGAGGGGTTCGGCGAGGGCAATTTCCAGGCGCTGTTCGAGAGCATCGAGCGTGACCAGATCAAGCGCGGCGTACTATAGCGACCTCCCTTCGTCAGGTATCGCCATGCTCAAGGAACTCACCGATCTGTTGACTTGCCGGGAACTCAAGCCCGAGGAACTGGCATCGCGCGTGGCCGAGATCGAAGGCGCGCCGGAAGATCCGGATCTCGAGTGGATGGAGGATGCGCCGCCTGAAGTGCAGTTGCAGACCGCGATCACCTTCAAGCTCAACGACTTCATCGCCTCGGCCGACAAGATCGACGATGTGCATGAGCAGCTCAGCGAGTTCTTCGGCGAGCCGTTGCCCGGCTATCCGGAGCACGAAGACGGCAACTGGTTCACGCCGGACGAGTATTTCGCATGGCTGGATCAGCGCCTGCTGCAGCGCGCCGGTGAGCATGGCAGCTACGAGCTGCTGCTGATCGGCGAATACTTCACCGACGACATGAACGCCATTCTGGTCATGCGTGCAGATGCGCCGCGGGTATTGGAAATCGCGACCGGGATGGCGCTTACCATCGAACGCGCGACCGAGCGCAGGCTGACGTGATCCCCGGATTCACACCGCGCGATTGATCTGCCGCCCGCCCGATTGTGTCCCGCCGCCGCCGTTGCCGGCGCGGCGTCCAACATGCCAGGGAGCCGTATGAATACCGCAGCCAACGACATCGACAACGCCACCCCGGTGCCCGGCACCGATGGTCTGCGCCAGCGTCCGTGCGGTTACATGACCGGCTTCGGCAACGAATTCGCCAGCGAGGCCGTGCCCGGGGCGTTGCCGATCGGACAGAACTCGCCGCAGCGGGTGGCGCACGGGCTGTATGCCGAGCAGCTGTCGGGCACCGCGTTCACCGCGCCGCGTGGGCACAACCGTCGCAGCTGGCTGTATCGCATTCGCCCGGCCGCCGTGCACGGCACGTTCTCGCCGTTCGAGCAGCCGCGCTTCCACAACGGCTTTGGCGATGGCGGCCCGGTGTCGCCGGACCAACTGCGCTGGGGCCCGTTGCCGATCCCGGATGCGCCGACCGACTTCGTCGATGGCCTGTACACGGTCGCCGGCAATGGCGCGCCCTCTGCGCATGCCGGCGTGGGCATCCATCTGTATGCGGCCAACGCATCGATGCACGGGCGCTATTTCTACGATGCTGATGGCGAACTGCTGATCGTGCCGCAGCAGGGGCGATTGGTGCTGCACACCGAGCTGGGCGTGATCGAGGTTGAGCCGCAGCAGATCGCGGTGATCCCGCGCGGCGTGCGCTTCCGCGTCGCGTTGCCGGATGGGCCTTCGCGCGGCTACATCTGCGAGAACTTCGGCGGGCTGCTGAGGTTGCCCGATCTCGGGCCGATCGGCGCCAACGGACTGGCCAATCCGCGTGATTTCGAAACGCCGCTCGCGGCCTACGAGAACATCGAGGGCCGCTTCGAGCTGGTCGCCAAGTTCGACGGTCACCTGTGGCGCGCCGACATCGATCATTCGCCGTTGGACGTGGTCGCCTGGCACGGCAATTACGCGCCGTACCGCTACGACCTGCGTCGCTTCAATGCGATCGGTTCGATCAGTTTCGATCACCCGGACCCGAGCATCTTCACCGTGCTGACCTCGCCGAGCGAGATTCCCGGTACGGCCAACATGGATTTCGCGATCTTCCCGCCGCGCTGGCTGGTGGCGCAGCACACGTTCCGGCCGCCGTGGTTCCATCGCAACGTCGCCAGCGAGTTCATGGGGCTGGTGCACGGTGCTTACGACGCCAAGGCCGAGGGCTTCGTGCCGGGCGGGGTGTCGCTGCACAACTGCATGAGCGGGCATGGCCCGGATGCGGCGACGTTCGAGAAGGCCTCGAATGCGGACGTGTCGAAACCCGACGTGATCGCCGATACGATGGCTTTCATGTTCGAGACCCGCGCCGTGTTGCGCCCGACCCGGCAGGCACTTGAGGCATCGCATCGGCAGGGCGACTACCAGCAGTGCTGGGCGGGTCTGAACAGACATTTCCGCGCACCGTAACCTGCTGCCCGGCAAGAACCCATGATCGTCGTCCCCGCGCAGGCGGGGACCCAGAGCCTTGAGGTTCACCGTGGGTAAGCCGCTGGATCCCCGCCTACGCGGGGACGACGAACGAAAGTGTTTGGGGACGATGACGTCAACGCGTCGTCATGGCGGTCGTCTCCAGCGCGGCCAGCGCCGGCAGGTGCGGCTCCGGCAGCACCTCGGCGACCCGCTCGCGCACGCGGCGCGCGTAGCCGGCAGCGGTCATCTGCGGCAGCTCGGTCAGCGCTTCCATCAGCGCGGTGATGATCGCGTCTTCGTCATGCGCCATCAGCAGGCGGCGACGCAGTGACTGGGCGACTTCGTTGCGTTGCAGCTCCAGCATGTCCTGCACGTAGATGCGTGCGGCGCTGAGCGAGCGTCGTCGCGCCGGAGTTGGAGCGATAGCGGTCGGCGCCGGTGCGGTAGTGACGGGCGCGGAGGGGCGTTCACGGTTCGGAGCGGTATCGCCCTCCAGGTAGCCCAGCTCTTGCAGTCGATGCACCAGCGCCGGCGCATCCGGCCCCAGCAACTGTGCCAGCTCGGCAATGCTGCGATGCCCGTCGCACAGGATCAGCGTGCGCCGCTGGCGCAGGTCCAGCGCCGTACGGTGCGAGGCGAGCGCACGGTGGGCGAGCTCTGTCTTGCGGGGATGCATGGGAGAAGGACTTCGAGTGCGCCCGCTCAGCCTGCGCCCGCCCGGTTAAACGCAGATGACAGCGGGTTCGCCAGAACGCACCGGCGTGGTGGACGATCTGGCGAGTCCATATCCGCCTGCAACGCTTCGCCCGTCAGGGTTCCTGCGTAGGCGGCGTGGTTGGCGTGTCCTCGTGCTCGCTGATCGGCGGCTGCGGCCGCTGTTCCAGCATCAACGACAGCGCCGCCTTGGCCATCAGGTGCGCGCTGATCGGCGCGGTGATGAACAGGAACGCGGTGATCAGCAGTTCGCGTGGCTGCGGGTCTTCGCCGAGGAACAGGTGGTAGCCGACCGAGCCGAGCAGCACGCAGCCCACGCCGAGCGTGCTGGCCATGGTCGGGGCATGCAGGCGCTTGAAGAAGTCCGACAGCTTCACCAGCCCGAACGCGCCGAGCACGATGAAGAACGTGCCGATGATCAGCAGCCCGCCCAGCACGTATTCGATCAACGCGATCATTCGACGATATCCCGGCGCAGCACGTACTTGCTCAGCACCACGGTGCTGACGAAGCCGAGCATCGCGATCACCAGCGCGGCCTCGAAGTAGATCGGTGAATCCAGGTGCATGCCGAGCAGCATCAGCTCGGCGATCGCGGTGACCGAGAGCGTGTCCAGCGCGAGGATCCGATCGGGCACGGTCGGTCCGCGCAGCAGCCGCCACAGCGCCAGCAGGATCGCCACGCCGATCGCGTGCATGCACACGACGATCGTGGTCTCGATGAAGATGTAGCCGGTCATGGGAAGATCTCCATCAACGGTTTCTCGTAGCGGGTCTTGATCTCGGCGATCAGCGTGTCCGGATCGTCCAGGTGCAGCACGTGCACCAGCAGGTATTTGCGGTCATCCGACAACGCCACCGATACCGTGCCCGGCGTCAGCGTGATCATGCTGGTCAGCGCGGTGATGCCGTGGATGTTGCCGATTTCCAGCGGGATCCAGATGAAGCCGGGGCGCAGCCGCGATTCCGGCCCCAGCACCTGGCGCGCGACCTTGAGGTTGGACATCACGATGTCCCAGAGCGCCACGCACAGCATCTTCGGGATCGAGCGCAGCGAGCCGATCCGCGCGAACTCGCGGTCCAGTCGCGCCGCCGCCAGCGGAATCACCAGCCCGAGCAGCGCGCCCATCACCGCCGCGCCGATGCCCAGGCTGTCGCTGAGCAGCATCCAGAACACGAATACCGTCGCGCTCAGCGGCAGCGAGGGAAACAGGCGGCGCAGCAGTGGTTTGCGGGTATGGCTCATGGCTGCCTCAGTTCCGGCACGCTGCCGCGTACTTGCTGCAGGTAGCCGGCCGGGTCGCGCAACTGCTCGGCGGCATCGTCGGCCCACTGCATCAGCGGGCCGGCGGCGAAGGTCATCGTCAGCACGTAGCCGAGCAGCAGCACGGTGGCGGCGGTCTCGATCGGGCGCATGCGCGCGCGGCGTGCAGGCGCGCGCGCAGGCTCGTCCTCGGCTGCGGCGGGTACGCGCCAGAACAGGCGCACGCCGGCGCGCGACAGGCCGATCAGCACCAGCAGGCTGCCGACCAGCACCGCGCCCCACACCGGCAGCACCAGCGCGTCCGGTATGTGTTGCAGCAGCGCGGCCTTGGCCAGGAAGCCGGACAGTGGCGGCAGCCCGGCCACCGCAACCGCGGCGATCAGGAACATCGCGCCCGGCAAGCCGCGGCCCGGCAGCGGCGCGACCACTTCCTTGCGGTCCGACGCGCTGCCGCGGCGGCGACGGATCAGGTCGGAGACCATGAACAACGCAGCAGCGACGAAGGTGCTGTGCGGCAGGTAGTACAGGCCGGCACCGACCGCGCCGGTATCGTCGATCGAGAACGCGACGAACAGCGTCGCGGCCGAGAAGATCACCAGGTACGACACCAGCACGCGCAGGCGGGTGGCGGCCATCACCCCGAGCCCGGCCAGCAGCAAGGTGCCCAGCCCGGTCCACAGCAGCGCGGTGTGGCCGAACCCGGCCATCGCCCCGGCCTGCGCGCCGAACCACAGCGAGGACACCCGCAGCACCGCGTACAGCCCGACCTTGGTCATGATCGCGAACAGCGCGGCGATCGAGGCCGGCGCGCGCGAGTAGGTTTCCGGCAACCACAGGTACAACGGCAGCAGCGCGGCCTTGCTGCAGAACACCAGCAACAGCAGGCCCATGGTCGCCTTCAGCAGCGGTACGTCCTGCGCCGGCACCTGCGCGATGCGCTGCGACAGCTCGGCCATGTTGAGCGTGCCAAGCAGCCCGTACAGCAGCCCGAGCGCGACCAGAAACAGGGTCGAGGCAGCGACGTTGAACACCACGTAATGCAGGCCGATGCGCAGCCGCAGCCCGCGCCCACCCGACAGCAGCAGGCCGTAGGAGGCGATCAGCATCACCTCGAAGAACACGAACAGGTTGAAGATGTCGCCGGTCAGGAACGCGCCGTTGAGGCCCATCAACTGGAACTGGAACAGCGCGTGGAAGTGCGGGGCGCGCCGGTCCCAGCCGGCGCAGGCGTGCAGCAGGCAGGCCACCGCCAGCAACGAGGTGGTCAGCAGCATCCACGCCGAGAGCCGGTCGGCCATCAGCACGATGCCCAGCCGCGAAGGCCAGTCGCCGAGCAGATAGACCTGCACCTGCCCGTCGGCCGTACGCGCGAACAGCGCCAGCACCGCGGCCAGCAGCGCGACCAACGAGGTCCAGGCGACCGCGCGGCGCACGTGGCGACCGTAGCGGCGATGCTCGACGAACAGCGACATCGCCGCGCCGAGCATCGGGATCAGGATCGGCAGGATTGCAAGGTGGCTCACTCGCGCGCCTCCGTTTCGTCGGCCGATGTGGCGATGTCGGCATCGTCCTCGTGCGCATCGACGTGGTCGCTGCGGTTGTCAGCGCGGCTGCGCATCGCCAGCACCAGGCTGATCGCGGTCATCGCGAAGGCGATCACGATCGCGGTCAGCACCAATGCCTGTGGCAATGGATCGGTGTGTTCGGCCAGGGTCGGCGCGATGCCATCACGCAGCACCGGTGGCTGGCCCGCGCGCAGACGGCCACCGGCGAAGATCAGCAGGTTGGTGGCATAGGACAGGAACGTGAGCCCGAGGATCACGTCGAAGCTGCGCGCGCGCAGCAATAGGTAAATGCCGATCGCGGTCAGCACGCCGATGGCGCTTGCCAGGGCCAGTTCCATCAGGCGGTTGCTCCGTTTGCGGGATGGGCCGTGCCGCTATCGCGACGTCGCTGCGCCATCTCCATCGTCGTCCCCGCCTGCGCGGGGACGACGGCTGCCAGATCATGGGTGGGGCGGTACATCAATGCACCTCCCCCGTCCGCGCAGAACGCTGCGCCGGATCAACCGCGCCACGCAGCGAGTCACGTGTACGTGAAGGCTTGATCGTGCCCAGCATCGACAGCATCAGCATCGCCGAGCCGAACACCACCAGATACACGCCGGTGTCGAAGCCCATCGCGCTGGCCAGTTCGATCTCGCCGATCAGCGGCAGGTGCAGTACGGCGTGGCCGCTGGTCAGGAACGGCACGCCGAACAGCATCGAGGCCGCGCCGCTGATCAGTGCGACCAGCAGGCCGACGCCGACCAGGCGGATGTAGTCGAAGCCAAAGCGCGATTCCACCGAAGCAGTGCCCTGGATCACGTACTGCATCAGCAGCGGCACCGCCAGCACCAGTCCGGCGATGAAGCCGCCGCCGGGCGCGTTGTGGCCACGCAGGAACAGGAACAGCGACACGGTCAGCGTCAGCGGGAACAGGATCTGCGCCAGATCGGCCGGCACCGGCAGCTTGATCGGCCCGCCCGGCATCGCCCGTTCCGGCGCCATCCGCGAGCGCCGCAGCAGCGCGTGCACCACCAGTCCGGCGATCGCGAACACGCAGATCTCGCCGAAGGTATCGAAGCCGCGGAAGTCCACCAGGATCACGTTGACCACGTTGCGCCCATAGGCTTCCGGCAGTGCGCGCGCCAGCATCTCGCCGGCCATGGTGTCGCCGGGGCGGGTCATCAGCGTGTAGGCCAGCGCGGCGAGGCCGGTGCCGGCCACGATCGCGAGCGCCGCATCGCGCCAGCGGCGCAGACGGCCGCGCTCGGGGCGCGAGAACTCCGGCAGGTAGTTCATCGCCAGCAACATCAGCACCAGCGTCACCATCTCCACCAGCAACTGGGTCAGTGCCAGATCCGGCGCCGACAGGAACACGAAAGTCAGGCTCACCGCCAACCCGGTGCCCCCCAGCACCAGCACCGCCAGCAGGCGCTGCCGATACAGGAACAGGCTGGCCAGTGCGCAGACGCTCATCAGCAACCATAGCGCCCAGCCCAGCAGCGGCATCGGTTGCGGAGCGCCCCAGACGGGCAACGAGCCACCTTCGAGGAACGGCATCGCCGCCACCAGCACCGCCGTCAGTACCAGCAGCATCAGCATGCGTTGCAGGCTGCCGTTGGCGAGGCCATCGGTGAAGCGCGAGGCCAGTCCGAACAATGAACGCAGTTGCCAGTCGAACAGCGAGCGACCCTGCGAACGCGATTCCACCGCGTGCAGATCCAGCACGCGTCGCAACAGCGCGTACAGCGCCACGCCACCGACCACGCCGAGCGCACTCATCGCCAGTGGCCAGTTCAGGCCGTGCCAGACCGCCAGGCTGTAGTCGGGCAGGGCGTTGCCGAGGATCGCACCGGCGCCGGCACGCAACACCGGCGCGATGGTCAGTGCCGGCACCACGCCGACCGCCACGCACACCAGCACCAGCACTTCGACCGGGATCTTCATCCAGCGCGGCGGCTCGTGCGGGACCACGTCGAGATCGCGCGGGCCATCGCCGAAGAACGTCTCGTGCACGAAGCGCAGGCTGTAGGCGACGCCGAGCACCGCGGCCAGCAATGCGGCGGCGCTGGCGAACACCCGCATCGGCAGCGGCGCGTGCGTTTCCAGCGCGACCGCGAAGAACATTTCCTTGGACAGGAAACCGTTGAGCAGCGGGATGCCCGCCATCGCCAGCGAGGCGATGATCGCCAGCGCGCTGGTGACCGGCATCAGCCGGCGCAGGTTGCCGAGCCGGCGCATGTCGCGGGTGCCGGTCTCGTGGTCGATGATGCCGGCGGCCATGAACAGCGAGGCCTTGAACACCGCGTGGTTGAGGATGTGGAACACGCCGGCCACCACCGCCAACGGCGTGGACAGCCCGAACAGCATCGTGATCAGGCCCAGGTGCGAGATCGTCGAATACGCCAATACGCCCTTCAGATCATGCTGGAAGATCGCATACCACGCGCCGATCACCAGCGTCACCGCGCCGACCGTGGTCACCACGTAGAAGAACAGTTCGCTGCCGGCCAGTACCGGATGCAGCCGCGCCAGCAGGAACACGCCAGCCTTCACCATCGTCGCCGAGTGCAGGTAGGCCGACACCGGCGTCGGCGCCGCCATCGCGTGCGGCAGCCAGAACTGGAACGGGAACTGCGCGCTCTTGGTGAATACACCGCCCAGCACCAGCAACAGCGCGTACGGATACAACGGGCTGGCGCGGATCACCTCGCCCGCGGCCAGCACCGCATCCAGATCGTAGCTGCCGACGATCCGCCCGATCAGCAGCACGCCGCCGAGCAGCGCCAGTCCACCACCACCGGTGATCACCAGCGCCATGCGCGCACCTTCGCGCGCGTCCTGGCGATGCGACCAGAAACCGATCAACAGGAACGAGCTGATGCTGGTCAGCTCCCAGAACACCACCAGCAACAGCAGGTTGCCCGACAGCACCATGCCCAGCATCGCGCCCATGAACAGCAGCAGATAGGCATAGAAGCGCGGCACGCTGTCGCGCTCGCTGAGGTAGTAGCGCGCGTACATCACCACCAGCGCGCCGATTGCCAGCACCAGCAGCGCGAACATCCAGGCCAGCCCGTCCAGGCGCAGCGTGAAGTCCAGCCCGATCTGCGACAGCCACGCGTGACTGACGCGCGGCACCTGGCCGGCCAGCACCGCCGGTGTCATCACGCCGAGCAACGCCAGCCCGAGCAACGGCGCACTGCCCGCCAGCCACGCGGAGGTGGCACGGGAGACGCGGGGCAGCATGGCCACGGCGGCGGCCATCAGGAACGGCAGCGCCAGTAGGAGGTCGAGGAGCGGGATCATGCAGGGAATCCGGGATTCGCGAGCAGATGTCCGAGTCTAACAAACGCGTTCACGTTGCCGGCGCACAACATGAACATGTTGTTTGGATTCGCATGGCGAACGGGCGCGCGCTGGGCTGCCTGTCGATGCATAAGGTATCCGTTGTTGGTCAAACAGATCGTCGTCCCCGCGCAGGCGGGGACCCAGCGACTTACTCTCTCGCAAGCTTCAAGTCACTGGATCCCCGCCTGCGCGGGGACGACGACTGAAGGCGAGCGACACGCGGTGCCGATCAGATTGCGGAATAGCCCACGCACACAGACCGGTATCCTTGCCGGATGAGCGAAATCATCCCATCTCCGATCGCCACCACCCAGCCGGACGCAGCGCTTCGCCGCGCGCTGGTGTTCGGCGCCAGTGGCCAGATCGGCGAGCGCGTGCTGCGGCGATTGGCCGCGCGGGGCTGGGACGTGGTCGCGGTATCACGGCAGGCGCGCGCGCCGCGGCCTGGAGTGAGCTGGCATCTCGGCGATCTCTCCACGCCACCGCCACCGGGCCCGTTCGCGGCGATCTTCAGCTGCGGCCCGCTCGATCACTTCGCGCGCTGGTACGCCGATACCGACATGCAGGCCGCGCGCATCGTCGCGTTCGGCTCGACCAGCCTGCAGGTCAAGCAGGCCTCCGGCGACGCCTACGAGCGCGATCTGGCCCGACGCCTGGCCGAGGCCGAACAACGCTTGTTCGCCACCGCGCAGGCGCGTGGCGCGGCGGCGACGGTGCTGCGGCCGACGCTGGTCTACGGCGCCGGGCGCGACCTGACCTTGAGCCGGATCGCGGCGATGGCGCAGCGCAGCGGACATTTCGTGCTGCCGGCCGGCGCCAGCGGGCGACGCCAGCCGGTGCATGTCGAAGATCTGGCCGACGCCGCGCTGGCGGTGCTGACGCAGCCGGCAACCCACGCTCGCAGCTACGCGCTGGGCGGCGGTGAGGTGCTGAGCTACGAAGACATGGTCCAGCGCGTGCTGGAGGCACTGCCGCAGCCGGCGCGGTTATGGCGCGTGCCGGGTTGGATGTTCGCTGCCGCCTTGCACGGCGCCCATGCGCTGGGCCGGCTGCACGGCATGAACGCCGCCGCGTTGCAGCGGATGCGCGAAGACCTGGTGTTCGACCTGGAGCCGGCGCGGCGCGACTTCGGCTATGCGCCGCGCGCCTTCAGTCCACGAACCGACGAGTTGTGCCTGTGATCGTAGAGCCGAGCTTGCTCGGCTGAAGCCTTCCCGATACAGCCCCAGCCGAGCAAGCTCGGCTCTACCGGCGAATCAATAGCGCCAACCCAGCTTACGATAGAGCTTGGCCAACACCCAGATCGGGCCGATCAGCAGGTAGGTCAGATCGGTGAGGAAGCTCGGCCGGCGACCCTCGAGGTGATGGCCATAGAACTGCGCGATCCACGCGATCACGAACACGCCGACGGCGGTACTCAGCAGGCCGCCGATGCCGAGTTGCGCCTCCAGCAGCCGGCACAGGCAACCGCAGAAGAAGAACCCCGCCAGCATGCCCAGCCCGAGCCGGTGCGAGAGGCGGTTGTAGAACATCCAGGCCGCGAACATCGCCAGCGCCGCCCACAAGCCGCTGCGGAACCAGGTGCCGCCGACCGGGATGCACCACAGCAGCGCCACCACCGACCACAGGATGGCCGGCACCGCGATCACGTGGATCGACTGGTTGGTGGTGTTGAGGTGGTCGCCGGAATAGCTGGAAAAGTAGCGTTCGATCGGGCGCGCGTCGGTGGTCTGCATGTGTTTCCCTCCCAGGAACTGGGCAGAGGATACCGCTTGCAGCGCCCGCCGGCGTTTGTCAGGCCGGATACGGCTCAGGGCGCGGCGAGCGTGCCATCGGTTGCGGCGCGGCAACATTGCACCAGTGCCGCGGTACGGGTGTGGATCAGCGGATGCTGGTCCGGCGCCGCGCTGTGCAGCAGCCCGGCGATGTGGAAGCTGAGAATCTCCTCGGCACGCTCGCTCTGGTCGCTGATGATGTGCGGTACCAGTCGCTCCAGTCGCGCCAGCTCCTGTTGAACTTCGTAATGCGTCTTCATGACGGTCCTGTCCTTTGGTGGTTGAAGGGCAGTGTCAGGCACTGCATCGGCCGAGCCGCTGCCAACAATCGCTGGCGAGCTGCTCGTAGTTCTCCTGGGTGCTGGAGGAAATGAAATGGCGCTCGATACGGCGGCGGAACAGTGTCAGCCGTTCCGGTTCGCTCGAATGGGGGGCCTGCAGGTAGATATCGCAGGCCATCTTCACCACGGGCGAAAGTTCGCTGAACTTGCCGATGTCGAGGCGTCCCTGTGCGTGACGCGCCTGCCAGTGAGCGATTTCGGCCTGCACGTCGATGACGGCCGGGTCACGGTTCATGGCCTTGGCCTCCTTTGAGGTCGTGGGCGGTGATCCGCAAGCGTAGCGGCACGGATGTAAGGTCATGTAAACGAGCGGTGATCGTGGGTGCGCGGGCGTTTCGCAGGTGAATGGGCTTCAATGTGAGGCGATGGGTTTGCCCGCCGCGATCGCAGGCTCACTGCGGGTCCGGGTCGGTGCCCTCGCGCCAGACGAAGGTCGCCACGCTGCGGGCGGGCATGGAGTAGGCGAACCGATTGCGACCTTCCTCGACCTCGATGCGTCGGGGTTGCATGGCCTGATTGGTGAGCAGCAGCACCCGCGAACCATCGTCCGGATTGAGAAAGGCGACGTTGGCGATCCCGTCGCCGCCCTCGCTGGAGTCGATCCGCCACGCGCCCGGGCGCACGAAGCGGCTGGCGTGCCCCAATACGTAGTACTCGTCGTTGCGTGTCACCGTGCCGTCGCGGCTGTCGATCGTGACCACGCCGTGGCAGGTGTCACAGCCACCGGCGTGCGGGCCGCGGTTCTCGTCCAGCGCCAGGTTCCAGAACAGCACGCCGCGTGCCCAGTTGCGCACCGGTTCGATCAGCATGCGGCGCGCGATCAGGGTCAGCCCGCCGCTGCGGATCGGCTCCCAGGTGCCGCCGGAGCACTCGGTCATGTAGGCGTCCTTGTCCGGGAACGCGTCATGCACCGGCGTCTGTGCCGACGGTTCGCCCGCGTAGCAATGCCAGGCCACCGCGTCGATATGGCGACCGGCTTTGGGGTCGCGCAACACCGCCAGCGGTTCTTCCGGTTTGTCCCAGTTGTGGTCCCAGTCGAACAGCAACGGCGCGTGCTCGCGCGCGGCCAGCAGCGGGCCGAGGTGCTCGCCGATGAAGCGCGCCCGCGCCGGTGCGTTCAAGCGCATGCCGGGATAGTTCGTGGGCTCGAAGTCCGGCTCGTTCTGCACGGTCAGCGCGAAGATCGGGATGCCCTCGTCGCGGTAGGCATCGACGTAACGCAGCAGGTAGCGCGCGAACGCATCGTAGTAGCGCGGATCGAGCGTGCCCTGGATCAGGCTGCGGTTGTCCTTCATCCACGCTGGCGCGCTCCACGGCGAGGCCATGATCTGCAACTGCGGATTGATCGCCAGCATCGCGCGCGCGACCGGAATCACGTCGTCGCGGTTGGGCGCGATGCTGAAGTGCCGCAACTGCGGATCCGGCTTGCCGTCCGGCGGATCGTCCAGGCTGTAGTGATGGCGCGAGAAGTCCGAGGCGCCGATGGTCAGCCGCGAGAAGCTCAGGCCCAATCCGCCATCGTCGCGCCCGAACAGCTCGCGCAGCAGCGCCTGGCGTGCGTCGGGCGTGAGCCGGGTCTGCAGCAGCCATGCCGAAGCGTCGGTGAGCGAAGCACCGAAGCCGACCATGCGCTGACGGTGTTGCTCGGTGTCGATCGCGATGTGCGTCGTGGGCGCCGCCTCGTCCCGTGTTGCGGACAACGTGATCGGATCGAGCTTGTGCCGGCCGTCGGCAGTAGTCAGCCAACCCTGCACCGGCTCGGATGCGTACAGCGGACCGGCCAGTCCGAGGATCGGCAACGCGGCCAGCAGCGGGCCGCACAAGCGCCGCAGTGTCGGATATCGCATCGTGCGTTTCCTCCCGGGTCGAAGCGTCGTGTCGGCATCGGAAGAAAGCACATTCCTGCGCAGTTGCCGTGCTGCGGCGCGGAAACCCGATGCGTTTTCCTTCTCGCCACAAAGACGAAAGCCAACGCCCGCAGGGAATGTGTCGATCGATGTCTGATTGTGTTGACACTGGCATGAGGCATCGCTAAGACAGCGCTGTCAACAACGAGCTGGAGGGAGCTCATGAAGACGTCGCATCCGCGCGCGGCCGCATGGCCGTGCCCGTGCAGAACACGACTCGCATTGGCCTGCTGTCTGGTGTTGTCCGCCACGGCCGTCCAGGCCCAGGACGCGCAGCCGCAGCAGGACGTATCCACGCTGGAGACAGTCAAGGTCACCGGCATCCGCCATGCGATCGAGAAGGCGATCGACACCAAGAGCGAGTCCTCGCTGATCGTGGAGGCGATCTCGGCCGAGGACCTCGGCAAGCTGCCGGATGTATCGATCGCCGATTCGATCGCACGCCTGCCCGGCATCGCCACCCAGCGCGTGGATGGCCGCTCGCAGGTGATCCAGATCCGCGGCATGTCCGAGCAGTTCGTCGGCACCACGCTCAACGGCCGCGAGCAGGTCAGCACCGGCGACAGCCGCGGCGTGGAGTTCGATCAGTTCCCGGCCGAGTTGATCAATGCGGTGACCGTCTACAAGACCGCCGACGCGGCGGTGATCGGGCAGGGCCTGTCCGGCACCGTGGACCTGAAGACGATCCGTCCGCTCGATCTGGGCGAGCGCCGCCTCGTGTTCGGCGGTCAGGCCGAGAGGAACTCGCTGGGTGACCTCAGCAGTGACGGTGATGCCAAGGGCTATCGCGCCAGTGCCTCGTACGTGGACCAGTTCGCCGACGACACCATCGGCATCGCGCTCGGCGTGGCGCGGTTGAATTCGCCATTCCAGGAGAAGCACTACAAGGAATGGTGGTGGGGCGACACCAACGTGTGGGGCGCGACGCAGCCGGGCAAGCCGGCCGGTGATGTGGCATTGCAGGGTTCGGAAGCGTGGGTGAAGTCGCACGACCTGACCCGTGATGGTGTGATGGGCACGTTCGAGTTCAAGCCGAACGAGCATTTCCACAGCGTTCTCGACGTGTACTGGTCCAAGTTCACCCAGGATGAGGTGATGCACGGGGTGATGTGGTCCAACGACCCGTGGTTCACCAACGCCGCCGGCGGGCAGGTGGGCTACGAGAACATCACCACCACCGACAAGAACGGCGTGCCGGTGATCACCCAGGGCACGTTGACCGGCACCCAGCCGGTGATCCGCAACGACAACAACACACGCGAGGACAAGCTGCTCTCGATCGGCTGGACCAACACCTTCCGCCGGGATCCGTGGACGGCGACGCTGGACCTGAACTATTCCAGCGCCAAACGCCGGCAGTCACAGCTGGAGACCTACGCCGGCCTGCTCGGCCAGCAGGACATCGTGTTCGACGTGCCGATCAGCGCCGGTTACGGCCGCTACACGCTGCCGGACATGGCCGATCCGGATGCGGTGTATCTGTGGGATCCACAGAACTGGGGGCATGACGGCCGCCTGGAGAACTCCTGGCAGAAGGACGAGATCAAGGCCGGCCGCTTCGAGGTCAACTACGACGTCGATACTGCATTCGTACGCAGTTTCGACCTGGGCGTGAACATCAACCGGCGCAGCAAGGACAAGCGCGCCGATGTGTACTTCGCCGATCTGATCGATGGCACACCGAGCCTGGTCGATCCATCGCTGCTGTACTCGCCGACCTCGCTGGGCTTCGTCGGCATCGGCGATGTGCTCAGTTTCGATCCGCGCGCGCTGCTGGGCCGCTACTACGACGTCACGCTGTCGGAAAGCAATGACGATCTGCGCAAGGACTATGTTGTCGACGAGCACGTCAACACGTACTACATGCGCGCCAACATCGACATGGACCTGACCGAGCGCATCCGCGTGCGCGGCAACGCTGGCCTGCAGTACATCACCACCGACCAGTCCTCGACCGGCTTCAATGCCAACGGTGGCGCAATCGTGGGCGCGCAGACGTTGGGGATCACCTACCACGACGCGCTGCCAAGCCTGAACCTGGTATTCGACTTCGGCGATGGCTGGATGGCGCGCCTCGGTGCGGCCAAGCAGCTGATGCGTCCGCCGATCAACTATCTCAGTGCCGATGCCAGCGCCAGCGTCAGCCAGACCACGCGCGAGTGGAACGGCAGCGGCGGCAATCCGAAACTGCAGCCATACCGCGCCAACTCGGTGGACCTGTCGCTGGAGAAGTATTTCGGCTCAGCCAGCTATGTCAGCCTGGCGTTGTTCTACAAGGATCTGGAGACCTACATCTATCGCCAGAACCTGCGCTGGGATTTCACCGGCTACAACGACAACGGCATCACGCCGGTCTCCAACATCGGCACCTTCAGCACCTGGGCCAACGGCACCGGCGGCTACATGCGCGGCGTGGAAGCGGCGGTGACACTCACCGGCGATCTGTTCAACGAGGCGTTGAGCGGTTTCGGCCTGCAGGTCAACGGCTCCTACACTGAATCGTCGATCGACCCGGATCCCAACGACGATTCCGTCGGTACCGACACGATTCCCGGACTGTCCAAGGTGGTCGCCAACGCCACGCTGTTCTACGAGAAGCATGGCTTCGGCGCGCGTGTCAGTCAGCGTTATCGTGACGCCTATCGTGGCGAGTACGGCTCGCTGTTCGGTCAGCGCACCTATCGCAATACGCTGAGCGAACGCGTCACCGATCTGCAGCTGAGTTACGACTTTCCGGAGAGCGGCCGCTTGAAGGGCCTGTCGGTGCTGTTCCAGGTCAACAACCTGACCAACGAGCCGTTCCGTACCGTGGTCAGCGATTCGACCGGCAGCAAGATCTTCCTGCCCGAGGAATACACCGAGTACGGTCGCCAGTACCTGCTCGGTTTCCGCTACGAGTTGTGAGCATGGCGGCCGGTACGTCCGTCACGTACCGGCCACCGCACGATCCATCCGCCGGTGCCGGCGTCCACGAATGCCGGGCCGGCTGTCGGTATGCTTGGCGGAAAGACCAGGGAGCGGGATGTGCGGGTAAGAATCGAGGATGTGGCGCGCGCGGCGGATGTGTCCATGAAGACGGTATCGCGCGTGCTCAACGGCGAGCCCGGGGTGCGCTCGCACATCCGCGAGCGCGTCAACGAGGTCGCGCGGCAGATGAACTACCGGCCGGACCCATCGGCGCGGCGGCTGGCCGGCAAGCGCTCGTACCTGGTCGGTTTCGTCTACGACAACCCGTCGGCGAACTACCTGATGGAACTGATCGGTGGTGTGGTCGAGGCCTGCGAGGAGTTGCACTACGGCATGCTGGTGCAGCCGGTGTCGTTCCGGCGGCCGGATTTCGTGCAGGCGGTGAAGGCGCTGGTCGCGTTCTCCAAGCTCGATGGCTTGATCCTGACCCCGCCGCTGACCGACAGCGATGAACTGCTCGATGCATTGCGCGAAGCCGGTATCGCGTTCTCCTGCGTCTCGCCGAGGGACTGCGACAACAACATCGGCGTCACGCTCGACGAGCGCCACGCCGTGCGCGAGATCGTCACCCTGCTGATCGGGCACGGACACCGCCGTATCGGCCACATCCAGGGGCATACCGCGCACGGTGCCAGTGACTGGCGGCTGGACGGTCATCGCGACGCGTTGGCCGAGCATGGGTTGCCGTTCGATCCGGCGCTGGTGGTGCCGGGCGAGTTTTCGTTCGACTCCGGTGTGCGTGCCGCGCAACAGTTGCTGGAGCTGCCCGATCCACCGACCGCGATCTTCGCTGCCAACGACGACATGGCCACCGGCGTGTTCAGCGTGGTGCAGGCTCGCGGCCTGCGCATCCCGCAGGACATCTCGATCTGTGGTTTCGACGACATGCCGGTATCGCGGCAGGTATTCCCGCCGCTCACCACGATCCATCAGCCTGCACGTGACATGGGCAAGGTGGTGACGGCCGAACTGATCAAGTCGATCCGCACACCCGGCGCGGGCGCGATGGTACGGATGCCGTACTCGATGTGCCTGCGTGGGTCGGTGGGGCAGGTGCCGCGATAGCAGCGGCGGGATGATCGATCGTAGAAGCGGCTCTGCGTGGCTTCAGGCCTTGGCCGCGTGGGGCTTCACGAGGACGGCGACGTCGCAGCGGAGCCGCCTGCGGCTGCGGCCTCGGCCCCGCCAATCGCCCGCGCACCGACGATGATCATCCGCAGCATTGTCGAGATCTGCTCGATCAGCTCCGGGTCGCGTTCCGGTGGCAGGTCCATCGCGGTGGCGCCCATCGCGAACACCAGCCGGGTGATCGCCTTGGACACCAGCGCCGGCTCATGCAGCACCGCGCCGTCGGCAGCGGCCAGTCGCACCAGATCGTGCTGCAGCTCTTCCTCGAAATAGCTCAGCTCGTGTTCGACCGCGTGCTTGAACGCATCCGAGCCGACCGCGCCCTCGCGCAGCAGCACGTGCAGCAGCTTGTCGTCGGCGCGCAGCTGTTCGATGAAGGTCTCCATCGACACCCGCACCACGCTGCGGTCGGTCGAGGTCGCGCGCCGGCGCGCCTGGCCGATGATCGTGCGCAGCGAGCGGCCGGCCAGATCGATCAGCGCCACCGCCAGCTCGTCCATGTCGCGGAACTGCCGATAGAAGCTGTTCGGCGCGATCCCGGCCTCGCGCGCGACCTCGCGCAGGCTCAGCGTGGACAGGCTGCGGTGCGGGCCGATCAGTTTGAGCGCGGCCGCCAGCAAATCCTCACGCGTGACCGTCCGGCGGTGCGGAGCGGTGTCATCGGAGGTGGTCAGCACGGTCGAAGTCATGGGCAGGTCACGGGAAGCTGGCTGAATCATACCTGCGGCAATGAATATACAGTTGTATACACAAGTGTGCATGCACACGTATAGTGAGCCTCATGGATCCTGCCTCCACTTCGACCTCCGCCCCCGCTTCCCGCCGTCCCGGAGGGCTGCAGCGCTGGCTTTCGCCCAAGTTGTTCGACTTCTGGGCCGGCCAGATCAACCCGCTGTGGTCGTTGGAGCGGCCGCTGGCGCGGTTGGTCGAGCGTCAGCCGGCCGGTCATGGCGCGGCGACGCTGGTGCTGCGGACCAACCGTCACTGGCAAGGCATGCGCGCCGGTCAGCACGTCAATCTCGGCGTGGAGATCGAGGGCCGCCGCCTGCTGCGCAGCTACAGCCCGACGCGGCTGGACGCGCGCCATGTCGCGATCACCGTGAAGGCGGTCGAGGGCGGCCGGGTCAGCCGTTATCTGGTCGAGCGCGCCACGCCGGGCGAGGTGTTCACGCTGGAAGCCGCCTTCGGCGAGATGGTGCTGCCGCCGTCGCCCGCGCCGTTGTTGCTGCTCGCCGCCGGCAGCGGCATCACCCCGATGCGTGCGCTGCTGCGTGAACTGGCCGCGCGCGGCATGCCGGTGGATGTCGCGCTGCTGTACTGGGCACGCACCCGCGAAGAGTTCTGCTTCGCCGATGAACTGCAGGCGCTGGCGCAGCAGCATCCGCGCCTGCAACTGCATCTGCTGGCCACGCGCGATCCGCAGGCTCCGGCGCCGCGCATCGATGCGTACCCGCTCGATGGCGTGGCCGATCTGGCATCCCGGCATGTGATGGCGTGCGGCCCGGCGGGTTTTGTCGCTGCCGCGCGCGCGCATCTGGATGGGCAGGTGGCCCGCTTCCAGGCCGAGGCCTTCACGCCGGAACCCCCGGTGGCTGGCGAAGAAGGCGAAGTCGAGGTCCATCTGGCCCGCAGTGGTCGCCGCCTGCGTCTCCCGCGCGGAATGTCGCTGCTGGAAGGGCTCGAAGCCCAGGGCCTGCGGCCCAAGCACGGTTGCCGCATGGGCATCTGCAACAGCTGCTCCTGCGGCCGCCAGTCCGGCGCCACCCGTCACGTGCTGACCGGCGAGCGCAGCGACGAACCCGCTGTCCCCGTGCGCCTGTGCGTCAACGCACCGAGCACCGACCTGATCCTGGATCTTTGAGGAACTCCGCATGAGCCGTGTCCACAATCGCGTTCTGTCACCGGCCGAACTGCACACCTTCGGCGAGGAGCTGGACGCGCTGCGCGCGCGCGCATTGGCCGAGGTTGGCGAGAGTGACGCCCGCTACATCCGTCGCGTCGCCGCGGCGGTGCGCTGGGCCGGCCTGCTCGGGCGCGCGCTGCTGTTCCTCGGCGCGTTCGTGCACACCGTGCTGGTGCCGGCCTGGATCGGCGGCGTGCTGCTGCTGGCGCTGTCGAAGATCCTGGAGAACATGGAGCTGGGCCACAACGTGATGCACGGCCAGTTCGACTGGATGGGCGACTCGCGCCTGGACGGCAACACCTACGAGTGGGACATCGTCGCCACCGCCGACAACTGGCGCAAAACCCACAACTTCCGCCACCACACCTATACCAACGTGCGTGGCATGGACGATGACATCGGCTACGGCCTGCTGCGGATTTTCCCCGAACAGCGCTGGCGTCCGTTCTACCTGCTGCAGCCGCTGATCGCGCCGGTGTTCGCACTGCTGTTCCAGTGGGGCGTGGCGATCCAGGACCTGCGCCTGGGCCGCTGGATCAAGGGCAAGATGAGCCACCGCCAGCTATGGCGCGAGTTCCGCCCGGTCGGCGCCAAGATGGGCCGGCAGTTGTTCAAGGATTACCTGCTGTTCCCCGCGCTGGCCGGCCCGTTCTTCCTGCCGGTGCTGCTGGGCAACCTGGTCGCCAACGGCATGCGCAACGTGTGGACCTACGTGATCATCTTCTGTGGTCACTTCACCGCCGACGCCGAGACGTTCCCGAAGGAATGCCTGCGCAACGAATCGCGCGGCCACTGGTACCTGCGCCAGCTGCGCGGCTCGTCCAACCTCACCGGTGGCTGGCTGATCAACGTGCTGTCGGGCAACCTGAGCCACCAGATCGAGCACCACTTCTACCCGGACATCCCGGCCAACCGCTACGCGCAGCTGGCGGTGGAAGTGAAGGCCATCTGCGGCCGCTACGGCCAGCACTACAACACCGGCTCGTTGCCGAGCCAGTTCGGCCAGGTGGTATGGCGGATCCTGCGCCACGCATTCCCGAGCCGGCCGCGGCGCGTGGCGACGTCGGTGGCGACCCAGGCTGGGTGAGGCGATAGAACGGTGTGAAGGCGTCGGCCCCGAGAGGTTCACGCCGACCAAATCATGGCGGGGCTAGCGTCCGTGGTCCCTGAGTCGAGCGGGTAGCCGCCATGATAATCAAAGACGTGATGAGCCGGGATGTGGCCGTGATCGGCCCGGAGCAAACGCTGCGCGAGGCGGCGATGCTGATGCGGCAGAAGGACATCGGTAGCCTGCCGGTCCGTGAGCACGACCGGCTGGTCGGCATGTTGACCGATCGCGACATCGTGATCCGCGCGCTGGCCGATGGTGGCGATGCCAACAGCCGCGTGCGCGAGGCGATGTCCGGTTCGATCAAGTACTGCTACGAGGACGACGACGTGGATGACGTCGCCGAGAACATGGCCTCGCTGGAAATCCGGCGCTTGCCGGTGGTCAGTCGCGACAAGCAACTGGTGGGGATCGTCTCGCTGTCGAACATGGCGCACAGCGAGGACGAAGCCTGCGAGGTGGTCGCGCGCGGCGTTGCTCGGCCTCACTGACAGATGAGATCCGGTTCCGGCGACTGCTGACCTGGCGGTCGCCGGTTCACGCGGCCCCGGGAAGTGCCCGATCCAGCCGGCGATAGCCGATCGCTTCGGTCAGGTGCGCGGTGGCGATGTTCTCGCTGCCGGCGAGATCGGCGATGGTGCGGGCGACGCGCAGGATCCGGTGCATCGAGCGCGCCGACAGCTGCAGTTGTTCGATCGCGCGCTCCAGCAGGTGCTGATCGGGCGCAACCAGCCGACAATCGCGATCGGTCTGTGCCTGGTCGAGCCGCGCGTTGGGGCGGCCGGCGCGTTGCAGTTGACGTTCGCGCGCTTCGGCGACGCGCTGGCGCACGCAGGCGCTGTCCTCGCTGGGCGGTGCACCGGTGCGCAGTTCCTGCGGTGGCAGGCGCGGGACTTCCACGTGCAGGTCGATGCGATCGAGCAGTGGGCCGGAAATGCGGCCGCGATAGCGTCGGATCGCTTCCGCGCCGCAGCGGCAGCGTCCGCTGGCATCGCCGGACCAGCCGCACGGGCACGGGTTCATTGCGGCCACTAGCTGGAAGCGCGCGGGGAAGTCGGTGCTGCGTGCAGCACGCGAAATCGTCACCACACCGGATTCGAGCGGCTCGCGCAGCACTTCCAGCGTGGCGCGATTCCACTCGGGCAATTCATCCAGAAACAGAACGCCGTTGTGTGCGAGTGAAATCTCGCCGGGTCGTGGTTGTGCGCCGCCGCCGACCAGTGCGACCGCGCTGGCGGTGTGATGCGGAGATCGATAGGGCCGCTGACGCCAACGAGCCAGGTCGATGCCGCGTCCACTGACTGAGGCGATCGCGGCGGTTTCCAGCGCTTCGGCTTCTGCGGCGGGCGGCAGCAGGCCGGGCAGGCGCGAGGCGAGCAGGGTTTTGCCGCAGCCGGGGCTGCCGAGCAGCAGCAGATGGTGTGCACCGGCTGCGGCGATTTCCAATGCGCGGCGCGCGTGCGGCTGGCCGCGGACGTCGGCGAGGTCGGGCATCGGCGATGACACCGGTTCCGTGATGTGCGGCGATTGCGCGCGTGGCAGTTCGCCGCGTCCGTTCAACGCCGCGCAGACTTCCAGCAGCGTGCGTGCGGTGTAGGCCTCGACCTCGCCGGCGATCGCCGCTTCGGCGCCGTTGTCGGTCGGCACCACCAGCTTGCGTCCCGCACGCGCGGCGGCCAGTGCGGCGGGCAGCACGCCATCGACTGCACGCAGCTCGCCGGTCAGCGCGAGTTCGCCGAGGAATTCGTAGCCGTCGAGCACGCTGCGATCGATCTGCCCATTGGCGGCGAGGATGCCGAGCGCGATCGGCAGATCGAAGCGGCCGCCGTCCTTGGGCAGGTCGGCGGGGGCGAGGTTGATGGTGATGCGACGCGCGGGGTAATCGAACTGCGCGCACAGCAGTGCGGCGCGCACACGTTCACGTGACTCGCGCACTGCTGCTTCCGGCAGGCCGACCAATTGGGTGATCGGCAATCCGCCGGAGAGATGGACCTCGACCCGTACCGCCGGCGCATGCACGCCGGCCCGTGCACGGCTGTGCACCAGTGCCAGGCTCATGGCAGCGGGATCAGGCGGCGGGCGGGGTGTCGCCGGAGGCGCGGGCCTCCAGCGCGGCCACGGTCTTTTCCAGTGCGTCCAGTTTCTCGCGGGTGCGCAGCAGCACCGCGCGCTGTACTTCGAACTCCTCGCGGGTGACCAGGTCGAGCTTGGTCAGGCCGGCCTGCAGCGCGCCCTTGAAGGCGCTCTGCAGCTCTTCGCGCGATTGGCGCAGGCCGGGCGGCACCAGGTCGCTGAGGCGGCGGGCGAGGTCGTCGATGTGGTTGAGGTCGATCATCTGGGTTCTCCGGGGTCTGCAGCGAGGCTAGTTCGGCCCCGCTGTGCGGACCATCGGCAAGTCGTGCATCCGCAGGTAAGGATAATCCGAGGACGCCGGCATGATGAGACTTGCACGGCGACCCGTTATCCTGCGGGTGTGCAGGGCGAGTCTGTGGTGCGAGTCCTTCGCAAGAGCCCGCACACCCTTGTGCGGGGATTCGATAGGGTGAGTCCCTTCGCGAGAGCCCGTACGTTCATGTACGGGAATTGAAATTCGAGCCGCGACGTATCCATGTGCGGTGATTCAAATACGGAGCATCCCGATGAAGATGATCATGGCCATCGTCAAGCCGTTCAAACTGGACGACGTGCGCGAGGCGCTGGCCGGCTGCGGCGTGGCGGGCATCACCGTGACCGAGGTCAAGGGCTTCGGCCGGCAGAAGGGCCACACCGAGCTGTATCGCGGCGCGGAGTACGTGGTGGATTTCCTGCCGAAGGTGAAGATCGAGGTGGCCGTGACCGATGAGCAGGTCGATGCGGTGATCGAGGCCATCGTCCGTGCGGCCGGCACCGGCAAGATCGGTGATGGCAAGGTGTTCGTCTACGACCTCAACACGGTGGTGCGTATTCGTACCGGTGAGTTGGACGCTGACGCGCTTTGAGCTGGATTGCTGTTGGTAGGAGCGGGGGGGGGGGGGGGGGGGGGGGGGGGGGGGGGGGGGGGGGGGGGGGGGGGGGGGGGGGGGGGG
>NZ_JBYSVX010000022.1:32149-74565 GCF_058986605.1 Pseudomonas sp. GW821-FHT07E12
CCGCCATCCCCCCCCCACCCCCCCCCCCCCCTCCCCCCCCCCCCCCCCCCCCCCGCTCCTACGAGAAGGTGGGCAACGCCAATCGACGGCTAGCTGCCTTTCATCCGTCGATAGAAGCGCTTCCAGCCATTGCGGATGCCGCTGACCCAATGCGGTTCCCTGGTCTGGGCGGCTTCCTCGGCGCTGGGGGCGACGCCTGCCAGGCGCAGGCGCATCTTCTGGAAATTGGCGACATCGCTGCGACGCAGCTGGTGCGAGATCGGATTGCGGCGCAGCCAGCGCGGGAAACGCATCGCCGAGGTGAAGTCGATCAACACCGGCACGCCGGCGCTGACCACCACGTTGGTGCCGTGCAGGTCGTTGTGGGTGATGCCGGCCGAGTGCAGCTTGCGCAGCGCGCTCTGCAATTGCTGGAACACATCCTGGCCGACCGCGGCGCTGGCGCTGAGGGTGTCGCCGGGGATGAATTCCATGCCGACCGCCAGGCCGCCGAGCGTGCCGAGCAGGGCGGGGGCGTGCTTCCAGCCGGCCAGCCGGCGCAGCATCCTGGCTTCGTGGCGCACCATCAGGCGCGCGATCGGCGCCAGCGGTGTCCATTTGTAGCGGCTGTAGTCCTTCACCACCGCGATCTGGCCGTTGAGGTGGGTGCGGTAGACGTTGGGTTCCAGCAGGCGGGTGCCCTGCTTGAGGAGGACGGTAGCGTCGGGGGACGCGGCGGAATGGGCGTGGGGGATGCTGTTCAAGGGTGGTTCTCTCCAATGCACCCGGGCCGGGGTTCGTCACGGCCTGGGTCGGTGCGCGGTCCAATGCGGAGGGCGCCGGAGAATTTTAAAACTCGCCAGTCTTGAAATTAAGAATGTTAAAAAAATGAAATGTTCCGCGTCTGGAACGATAGGCGCTTGCCTGTTGGTCAGCGGCTGGAAACAGCCGCACTGCGACCGGCCAGGACCGCCAGTGCCAGCCCGGCCGCCACGCAGCTCAGTGCCACCGGCAGGCTGCTGGCATGGGCGAGGAAGCCGATCGCGGCCGGTCCGGCCAGCGAGCCGGAGTAGCCCATCGTCGAGATCGCCGCGACCGCGGCCTGAGTGTTGCCGGCGGACTGGCGTCCGGCGGCGGAGAACACGATCGGGGCGATGTTGGCCGAGCCCAGCCCGACCAGCGCGTAACCGGCCAGGGCCGCCAGCGCAGACGGCGACCACACCGCCAGCGCCATGCCGGTCACCGCGACGGCGGTGCCGACCGCCAGCAACCGGGCCGGTCCGTAGCGGACCACCCAGGCATCGCCGCGGAAACGTCCGATCGTCATCGCCACCGCGAATACCGCAAACCCCATGCCGGCGTGCGCAGTGGGCACGTTCTGCAGACGATTGAGCGCGACCGCGCTCCAGTCGAGCATCGCGCCTTCGCTCAGGAAGGTGGCAAAGCACATCGCACCGAGCAACAGCAGCCGGCCATGCGGCCAGCGCCAGCCGGCCCCGGCATCGCCGCCTTCGCCCAGAAAGTGGCGGGCGAATCCGGCCAGTCCGATCAGCACCACCACGACCAGCGCCAGCACCGCCAGCCAGGGCGGTGTGCCAGCCCACAGCAGCGCTGCAATGCCGCCGGCCCCGGCAATGCAGCCAACGCTGAAACAGCCGTGGAAGCCGGACATCAACGCGCGACCACCGCCGCGTTCCACCAGCACCGCATGCAGGTTGATCGCCACGTCCATGCTGCCCAGGCAGGCGCCGTAGACGAGCAGCAATGGCACCAGCGAGGTGTAGTCGGGTGCGACCGCCAGCCACGGCAACACCGCGCAGCAGACCAGCGCGACCGTGACGATCAGGCGGCGGCAGCCGAACCGCGCCGCGGCCAGGCCGGCCAGCGGCATCGCCACGATCGAGCCGACGCCCAGCGCCAGCATCAGCAGGCCGAGTTCGGCCTCGCCGGCGTGCAGGCGGTCGCGGGCGTAGGGCACCAGCGGCGCCCACGCCGAGAGGCCGGCGCCGGCGATGAAGAAGCTGGCGCGGGTGGCGGCTTCGCGTCGGCGCTGGATCGTTGCGGGATCAGGCATCGTCAGAACCGGCGAGGGCCCGGTTTCCCGGGCCCTCGTCGTTGGATCACTCGCCCAGCGCCTTGGCGACGAACGGCGGCGCCACGCTGACGCCGGTGTGCAGGTGCGCGGTGTAATAGAGCGTCTCGAACGGCTTGGCCTGTGCATCGGCCTCGCGGAAACCGAAGCCGAAGCCGGCCTGCTTGCTGGCCACGGTCACGCTCCACCAGCCGGTCGGATAGCACGGCTGCGGGAACGGCAGGGTCTTGAACGACTGGAAGCCGGCCTTGCCCATTTCGGCACGCATGTCCTTGATGAGATCCAGCAGCGCCAGCGGCGACTCGGACTGCTGCACCAGCAGGCCGTCGTCCTTCAGTGCGCGGAAGCAGCTTGCGAAGAATGCCTTGTTGAACAGGCCTTCGGCCGGGCCGACCGGGTCGGTGGAATCGACGATCACCACGTCGACGCTGCCCGGTTCGCAGTTGGCCATGTAGGCCACGCCGTCATCGAACAGCAGCTCGGCGCGCGCGTCGCCATTGGATTCGCACAGCTCGGGGAAATACTTCTCCGACATCCGCGTGACCTGCTCGTCGATGTCGCACTGGGTGGCCTTCTCCACGCCCGGGTGCTTGAGCACCTCGCGCAGGGTGCCGCAGTCGCCACCGCCGATGATCACCACGCGCTTGGGCGCCGGGTGGGTGAACAGCACCGGGTGGCTGATCATCTCGTGGTAGAAGAAGTTGTCCTTGCTGGTCAGCATCATCGCGCCATCGATGACCATCAGCTTGCCCCAGTCGGTGCTGTCGTAGATCTCGATCTTCTGGAACGGCGACTGCACCTCGTCCAGCTTGCCGGTGATGCGGAAACCAATCGCCGAGCCGGTCGGCTGGAAGTGTTCGATGTACCAGGTGTCGTGGGTGGTCATGGGGGTTCCTGAAGTGGTCGGGCTTTCCTTCTCCACCGGGAGAAGGTGGCGCAAAGCGCCGGATGGGGCGGGCGAAGCCTCGCGCAGTCAGGCAGCGCAAGGCCTCGCCCCCGAATCCCTCACCCCCGACGCCACTCCGGAAGGGAGCGGTGCCTGGATATCCCGGCGGGAGGGTTCGAAGCGGCGCGCATTGTAACGGCCGTGGATGACGGCTGCTTGTAGAATGCGCGTCCCCCGTTTTCCGCTGGACTTCCGCCGATGACCTGGTCCGCCGACCAAGCCCGCAAGACCTACTCGATCCCGCACTGGGCCGATGGGTATTTCGATGTGAACGCCGCCGGGCACGTGGTGGTCAGTCCGACCGGCGCCGGTGGCCCGGCAGTGTCGCTGCCGGAGGTGGTCGATGCCGCGCGCGCGGCCGGGGCCAAGCTGCCGCTGCTGGTGCGCTTCCCGGACATCCTCGGGCAGCGCCTGGGCAAGCTGCAGTCGGCCTTCGCCCAGGCCCAGGCCGATTGGGACTACGCCGGCGGCTACACCGCGGTCTACCCGATCAAGGTCAACCAGCACCGTGGCGTGGCCGGCACCCTGGCCAGCCACCACGGCGAGGGCTTCGGCCTGGAGGCCGGCAGCAAGCCGGAGCTGATGGCGGTGCTGGCGCTGTCGCGCCCGGGCGGGCTGATCGTCTGCAATGGCTACAAGGACCGCGAGTACATCCGGCTGGCGCTGATCGGCCGCAAGCTCGGCCTGCAGACCTTCATCGTCATCGAGAAGCCCTCCGAGCTGAAGCTGGTGCTGGAGGAAGCCAAGGCGCTGGACGTGCTGCCCGGCCTGGGCGTGCGCATGCGGCTGGCCTCGCTGGGCGCCGGCAAGTGGCAGAACAGCGGCGGTGACAAGGCCAAGTTCGGGCTGTCGCCGCGCCAGGTGCTGGACCTGTGGAAGAGCCTGCGCGATACCGAGTACGCGCAGTGCCTGAACCTGCTGCACTTCCACATGGGCTCGCAGATTTCCAACGTGCGCGACATCGCCAACGGCATGCGCGAGGCGACCCGTTACTTCGTCGAGCTGTCCAAGCTGGGCGCGACGATCAGCCATGTCGACGTCGGCGGCGGCCTGGGTATCGATTACGAAGGCACCCGTTCGCGCAGCTACTGCTCGATCAACTACGGCCTGAACGCCTACGCCAGCAACATCGTGCAGCCGCTGGCCAATGCCTGCGAGGAACACGGGCTGACGCCGCCGCGCATCGTCACCGAGTGCGGCCGCGCGATGACCGCGCACCACGCGGTGCTGATCGCCAACGTCTCGGAAGTGGAGCAGGCGCCGGAAGGCCGCGTGCCCGACGCGCATGACGACGAGCCGGCGGCGATCCGCCACCTGCGCGAGATCCATGACGAACTCGACGTGCGCCCGGCGGTGGAGTTGTTCCAGGAGGCGCAGCACTTCCATGCCGAAGGCCTGAGTGCCTACGCGCTGGGACAGATCGACCTGACCCACCGCGCGCGCATCGACGACTTGTTCTACGCGATCGCCCATAGCGTGCGTGCGCGTTTGAGCCATGAGGAAAAGAGCCATCGTCCGGTGCTGGACGAGTTGAACGAGCGGCTGGTCGACAAGTATTTCGTCAATTTCAGCGTGTTCGAGTCGATCCCGGATGTGTGGGCGATCGATCAGGTGTTCCCGATCGTGCCGATCGAGCGTCTGGACGAAGTGCCGGACCGCCGTGGCGTGATCTGCGACATGACCTGCGATTCGGACGGCATGGTCAAGACTTACGTCGAGAACGAGAGCCTGGATTCGTCGCTGCCGCTGCACGCGCTGCGGCATGGCGAGAGTTATCGGATCGGCTTTTTCCTGGTCGGTGCTTACCAGGAAATTCTTGGCGACATCCACAACCTGTTCGGCGATACCGATGCGGTGGAAGTGGTGGTGGAAGGTGGGGATTACCGGATCGCCCAGCAGCGTCGTGGCGATACCACCGATGTGATGCTGGATTACGTGGGTTATCGGTTGGACGAGTTGCGTGCGGCCTATGCGGGGCGTGTGGCGGCGGCGCAGTTGCCGGAGGCGCGTGCGCGGGAGATTGCGGAGGCGTTGGAGGCGGGTTTGACGGGGTATACGTATTTGTCGGATGAGCCGTTGGTTTGAGTGTGCCTTGGGCGCGTTCATCTGATCTAGCGGTTGTCGTCCCCGCGCAGAGCCTGCCCCCGCGAAGCGCTTTTCAGCAGCCGCATGGCTGATCAGGCGGGGGCGGGGAGCCAGTGACTTTCGCGCTATCTCTCTGCCGTCGCGCCATCTATCTACCGTCGTCCCCGCGTAGGCGGGGACCCAGCGACTTCCGCGCCATCTCTCTATCGTCATCCCCGCGAACGCGGGGATCCATGGACGTTGCTTCTAGGTTTGAAGTTGCAGTGACGGCAACAGCAACAGCAACAGCAACAGCCAAGGCTTTCGCTCCTTCGGAGCGAGTCACCTTTCTTTGCTCGTGCAAAGAAACGTAACCCAAAGAAACACGCCCCAGTCCTCGCGCCCTTCGCTGCGCTACGGGTGCACTGCGCCAGCGGGATTTTCTGACGCGGCATCCATGCCGCGGCAGAAAACGACGTGCATCCATGCACGTCGCCCTTCGGGTTTTTCCCGCTGGCTCCGTCGCTGCGGATGGGGGCCCCGAAAGAGCCAGGAGCAACTGCAAAAGCGAAAGCAAGAGCAAAATCACGGGCAACGGCAACGGCAACGGCAACGGCAACGGCAACGGCCGTGCGTGGCTTTGAATGTCTTTCGGTCTGGAGCGGGTGAACGGGAGGCGATTACGAGGATGGTTCTGGGGGAGAGTCTCGTGAGCTGCTTGCTGGGCCGAAAGTTGTGGTTCCTGAGCGGTGCGCGGGATGAGGTGTCGCTGTCCGAAGCATCCGCTCCGGATGTCCGTCATGCCGCTGTCGGAATCTGCCCCAGCGCGCTGTCCGCAAGCCGTTCATCGACCGCCTGCCGGATCAACTCGGCCAGATGGGCGATGACCGGCGCGTTCGAGGTCTGGTGCAGCTGCAGCTTGATCGATCCCAATGCCGGCAACCCGGTGGCGGTGGCTTGCAGGGCATGCAGTCCGGGCGGCAGGCATAGCGGGGTGCGCAGGCCGATGCCCAGGCCGGCTTCGATGGCGGCCCATACGCCGGCCAGGCTGGCGCTGCTGAAGGCGATTCGCCATGAGATGCCGGCGCGGTCCAGGGCTTCGATCGCGGTGGTGCGCAGCGGGCAGGGGGCGTCGAGCATCGCCAGGGGCACCGGTGACGCGGTTTCGCTGGGTTGCCAGGCTGATTGCGAGCCGGCGATCCAGCACATCGGCACGTCCGCCAGTACGCGGGAATCGATCTGCGCGGCGGTGGCGGTGGCGTCGCTCCATGCCAGCACCAGGTCGAACCGGCCGGCGGCCAGACCTTCGTGCAGGGCGGCGCTGCGTCCGATCTGCGCTTCGACCTGCAGGCGCGGGTGCGCACGCGCGAAGCGGCCGAGTACGGCCGGCAACAGTTGTTCGCCGAATTCGGCTTGGAGCCCCAGCCGCACCTGCCCTTGCCAGCGTGGGCCGGCCAGGGCTTCCACGGCTTCGTCGTTGAGCGCCAGCAGGCGCCGTGCATAACCGAGCAGGGTTTCGCCGGCCGGTGTCAGTGTCAGGCCGCGTCCCTGGCGGACCAGCAGCGGCACGCCGGCCTGCTGTTCGAGCTTTTTCAGCTGCGCGCTGACCGCCGAGGTCGAGCGGTTCAGGCGTTCGGCCGCGCGCGCGAAGCTGCCCAGTGCCACGCCGGTGGCGAAGCTGCGCAGGGCGTCCAGGTCGAGGGTGGTGTCGCGCATCAATCGTTCCGATTATCGGGATGGTTGATATTGAATTATCCGTTTTACCGGATGGTTGGCCAGATCTATCGTGAGCGCACCTTCCCCGCGGTTCACTTCCCCATGTCTGATATCGAATCCAACCCGACGCTGGAAAACCTGCGGGCTCATGCCCCGGCATTCGTCGAGCTGAGCGAGCGGGTGCTGTTCGGGGAAGTCTGGCAACGCCCGGGCCTGTCACCGCGCGATCGCAGCCTGATCACCGTGGCGGCGTTGGTCGCGCTCGGGCGTGGCGCGCAGTTGCCGTTCCATCTCGCGCTTGCCGAGCGCAATGGGCTTGCCCGCGCCGAGTTGATCGAAGCGATCACTCATCTGGCCTTCTACGCCGGCTGGCCGGTGGCCGCGTCGGCGTTGCAGGCGGTCGCGGCCGGTACCGAGGCGCGTTGAGCCGCTCCTTTCTTCCTTTCGATTACGGAGAACGACCATGCCACTGATTCAGATCGACCTGCGCCACACCACGCCCGAACGCATCCATGCGATCCAGGAAGGCGTCTACCTGGCGCTGCGCGAGACTTTCGAGGTCCCGGAGAACGACCGCTTCGTGGTGGTGAACCAGCACGAGGCGGGAGAGTTCTTCTACGACCCTGGCTATCTCGGCATCCAGCGCAGCGATGAGCTGGTGTTCGTGCGCATCACCTGCTCGTCCTCGCGCGGCGTCACCCAGAAGAAGGCGCTGTACAAGCGCATTGTCGAGCGACTCGTGCAGTCGCCGGGGCTGCGTGCGGAGGATGTGTTCATCAATCTGGTGGAGACCTCACGCGAGAACTGGTCGTTCGGTCTGGGCGAGGCGCAGTACACCTGAAGCGCCGCGTCGATGATCAGAACCGGTACTGCGCGCCCAGTGTGATGCTGCGTGCGGCGCCCTCGGCAATCCACGGCGTGGCAGCGACCGAGCTGGTGTAGTAGCGGCGGTCGAACAGGTTGTCGACATCCAGGCTCAACCGCAGCCGCGCGTCGATGCGCCAGTACGCGACCAGCTTGGCGACCGTGTAGGCCGGCAGTTCGAACGGTGCCGTGCCGGTGTCGTGCTGCGCTTGCGTGTAGGCCTCGCCCAGGCGTTTGCCGGTGTGGGTGAGGCCGCCACCGAGGCCGATACGCATGCCGTTGCCGAGGATCTGTTCGCGCACGGCAAGCACGCTGGCGTTCAATTTCGGCACGTTGATCAGCGAGCCGCCGACGTACAGCGTGTTGTCCTCCAGCACTTCGACATCGGTCCAGGCGAAGCTGGCGTTGAGACGCCAGTGCTCGCCGAGCTGGCCGGACAGGTCGCCTTCGATGCCGCGGCTGCGTACGCGTCCGGCGGCGATCTGGTTGCCGGCATTGGCCGGGTCGCCGGTCAGCACGTTGCGTTTGACGATGTCGAACAGCGCCACGGTGCCGCCGAGGCGGCCGTCGAGGGCTTCCCACTTGCCGCCCAGTTCGTAGGCGCGTCCGGTTTCCGGGGCCGGCGCGCTGGCGGTGCCGGTGCCGTACCAGACGTCGGAGGCATTGTTGGGCCGGAACGAGGCACCGGCGTTGAGATAGGCCGACCAGTGGCGGCCCGGCGCGTAGCTCAGGCCGATGCGCGGGCTGGTGCGCGAGGGCGATTGGGCGAAGCGTCCGCCGCTGCGGTTGTCCTCGAGAACTTGGCGATGGCGGTCGTGACGCAGCCCGAGCAGCAGCGTCCAGTCCTGGCTGAAGCTGATCGCGTCCTGCAGGTAGAGTGCTGCGCCGCGCTGGGTTTCGTGGGTGTCGACGAACGGCGTCGGCGTCGGCGGTATCTGGCCGTAGATCGGCGTGAACAGGTCCAGCGCATACGGCGCTGCTCGGTTCGGGCGGACGCGCAAGGTCAACTGGTCGAGCGTGTAGTCGAAGCCGGAGACGCCGAGCAAGACGTCATGACGAAGTACATCACCGCCGAGTTCGCCGCGCAGTTCCGCCTGCAGCGCGCGGTCCTGCGAGGCGTAGTGGCGATAGCGACGTTGCCGCCACAGCGTGCGGTCGTCGGCCTGGACGGCGCTCGGCTCGGTCGAAAAACCACGCAGATCGCTGGTGCGGTAGGACGCGGCGGCGCGCAGGCTCCAGCGTTCGTTGAGGCCGTGATCGAGCACCAGCTGGTGGTTGCGGTTGTCCACGACGATGTCGCCATCGCCCGGTTCGCCGAGGAAGCGGGTGCGCGGCACCACGCCCAGGCGTCCGTCGATGGCGACCGTGCCGCGATCCAGCGGTGTGCGATGGCGCAGCCATTCGCCGTCGTAGTCCAGCGTGGTCGCTTCACCGATCCGCCAGCTGAAAGCCGGTGCGACGAAGGTGCGGTGGGTCTGGATGAAGTCGCGCACGGCGTGCCGATCCTCGATGGCGACGTTGAGGCGATAGGCGAACGATTCGCCGAGCGGGCCGGTGGTATCGGCGGCGATTCGATACGCATCGTGAGTGCCGGCGTAGGCCTCCAGCGCGGTCGCGCGCTGCCATTGCGGACGCTTGGTGACGATGTTGAGCGTGCCGCCGGGTTCGCTGGCGCCGTACAGCGCGGCGGCCGGGCCTTTCAGGAATTCGATGCGCTCGATGTTGGCGGTGTCGCGCGGCGCGTTGTAGCCACGGTTGCCGGCCAGGCCGTTGAGCAGGGTCGCGCTGCCGGTGTTCTCGTTGCCGGGCAGGCCGCGCACCGCGAAGTTGTCCCACAGCCCGCCGAAGTTGTTCTGGCGCGAGATCCCGCCGACGTAGTCCAGCGTCGCATCCAGCCGCGTTGCGCCCAGATCGTCGATGAGCTGGCGCGGCAGCACCCGTACCGACTGCGGCAGCCGTCGCAGCGCGAGGTGGGTCTTGCTCGCCAGCGTTTCGTCGGCGACGTAGCTGCCGTCGTCGCGGCGACCGACGACCTGGATCGCGTCCAGGTCGACCGGGTCGGTCGATGGTTCCGCAGATCGAACGTCATCGGGGGCGAGCAGGGCAGCGGAGCAGAGCAACAGCGCATGGGAGCGACGGTGGGGGGAAAGCGGCATCGGGAGGTGGCTTGTTAAGATATGTTATAAAATATCATTAATGCGACAGATGATTTCAATGCCTGCCTCGACCGCACCTTCTTCCCGACTGGCTTCCATCGACCTGCTGCGTGGCGGCGTGATGCTGCTGATGCTGCTCGACCACGTGCGCGAGACGTTCTATCTGCATCAGCAGGTGTCCGATCCGATGGACGTGGCCACGGTATCGCCGGCGCTGTACCTGAGCCGGGTGTTGGCGCATCTGTGTGCGCCGGTGTTCGTGCTGCTGACCGGACTTTCGGCGTGGTTGTACGGCCAGCGTCATGCCGATCCCCGGCGCGCCGCCGCCGTGTTCCTGGCCAAGCGCGGACTGTTCCTGGTGCTGCTGGAGATCACCCTGGTCAGCTTCGGCTGGAGCTTCGAGTTCCCGCCGCAGACGCTGTATCTGCAGGTCATCTGGGCGATCGGCCTGAGCATGCTGGCGTTGTCGGTGCTGCTGTGGCTGCCGCGTCCGCTGCTGGCGCTGGTCGGTATCGTGCTGGTGGCCGGGCACAACCTGCTCGACGGCGTGCGTGTCGAAGGCAATGGCGCGTGGGCGATCCTCTGGAAGGTGTTGCACCAGCGTGACTGGATCGTGTTGTCCGACGGATTCCGCCTGCGCACCTCGTACCCGCTGCTGCCGTGGATCGGCGTGATCGCGCTCGGCTATGTGATCGCGCCTTGGTACGGCGGTCTGGATACACGCACGCGCCAGCGTCGTCTGCTCGGCGTCGGTCTGGGCGCGCTGGTGGCATTCGGGTTGTTGCGACTCTGGAATGGCTACGGCGACCATCCCTGGATCGCCTTCGCCGATCCACTGCACACCGCGATGAGCTTCTTCAACGTGACCAAGTACCCGCCGTCACTGTTGTTCCTGCTGCTCACGCTCGGCATCGCGTTGCTGCTGCTGCGCGCGTTCGAATGGCCGCCGCTGCAACGCCAGCGCTGGCTGGTGCTGTTCGGCGCTGCACCGATGTTCTTCTACCTGTTGCACCTGTACGTGCTGCGGCTGATGCAGCTCGGCGCGCAGGCCGCGTGGGGTGCCAATCACGGCGGCCACTACGGTTTCGATGGCGTCGCGCCGTTGTGGATATGCACGTTGCTGCTGGCGGTGGCGCTGTACTGGCCGGTGCGTAGGTTCGCTGAGTTCAAGGCGCGCCGCCGCGACTTGGCTTGGCTGAGGTATCTGTAGTTTCGTGTGATTGCAGGCATGTAGGCGCGTGCGAGTCCCGGCACAATGGGGCCTCCCTCCCATTTGCCACCTCCATGCGTCTTCCCGGCCTCGATCTGCTGCGCGCCATCGCCATCGTCTGGGTGATGCTGTTCCACACCTATCTGATCGGCGGGCTCGGGCCGGACTGGGCTTGGTTGGAGCGGTTCGGCTGGATGGGCGTGGACCTGTTCTTCGCGCTCAGCGGCTTTCTGATCGGGCGGCAGGTGCTGGCACCGCTGGCGCGTGGCGAGCGATTGGACTTCGGCGATTTCTACCTGCGCCGCGCGCTGCGCATCCTGCCGGCGTTGTGGGTGGTGCTGGCGCTGTACCTGGCGTTCCCACTGCTGCGCGAGCGGCCCGGGCTGGAGCCGTGGTGGAAGTTCGTGACCTTCCTGTTCAACCTGACTGTCGACTACCGCAACCCGGCGTTCTCGCAGTTCTGGTCGCTGTGCGTGGAGGAGCATTTCTATCTGCTGTTCCCGACCCTGGCGGTGCTGCTGGTGCCGCGGCTGCGTACGCGTGGTTTTCTCATTCTGTGCGTGGCGATTGTGGTCGCCGGGGTGTTGCTGCGTGGCGGCATCTGGATCGCCGATACCAAGGCGCAGCAGCTCGGTGCGCCGGAGCGCAACTGGTTCATCGAGGACATCTATTACCCGACCTGGAACCGGCTCGACGGCCTGCTCGCCGGGGTGATGCTGGCGGCGTTGCAGGTGTTCCGTCCTGACGCGTGGCAGCACTGGCAGCGGCGCGCCGATGCGGTGCTGGTGGCCGGGCTCGGCCTGGTCGGATTGGCGATGTGGCTGTTCCGCGAGCGCGCCGGCCTGACCGGCAATGCGTTCGGCTGGCCGGTGCTGTCGGCCGGGATGGCGATGCTGGTGTTCGCTGGCGCGGGGCGTAGCAGCGTGATCGGCCGCTGGCACGTGCCCGGTGCGGGTTGGTTGGCGCTGACGAGCTACAGCCTGTACCTGATCCACAAGATCGTCTTCGGCCTGGTCGATCGCGGGTTCGGCCCGGCGCTGGAAGGGCATGCCCTGCTGGCGATCGCCGCCTACGCCACGGCGACCCTGCTGGGCGGCGCGCTGCTGCATTACGCGGTGGAGCGGCCAGGGCTGCGGTTGCGCACGTACTGGCAGCGTCGGCGTGCGGCGCTGCCGGTCGCGGCCTGAGTTGGCTGCCAGTCTTCACGAAGCCGGTGGCGTATCGACGTCGGCTTCGACCAGTTCCAGCCAGCGCTGCATCACCGCCTCCAGGCCGAGATAGCGGTTGCCCTGCCAGGCGCTGGCGAGCACGTTGCCGTCGCGATCGAGCAGCACCAGATTCGGCGGTGCGTTGCCGGCGAGCCGACGCAGCGCCGGGATCCGCTCGATGCGGCGATAGTCGATCGCCGGCCACGGCATGCCCTGCTGGCGCATGTAGCGGCGCATCTGCGCTTCGGATGGGTCCTGGCTGACGTACACGACCTCGGTGTCGGCGCCGGCCGCGCGTAGCGCGTCACGCGTGCGCACCAGCGTCGGCGCGAACGCGTGGCAGGGCGCGCACCAGTCGGCGCCGAAGTAGAGCGCGACAACTTTCGGCTGGCGCTGCCAGTGGAACGGGCGGGTGTGCTCGGCTTCGACACTCACCAGCGCGGCGCTGATCTCCTCGCGCAGTTGCGGTCCTTGTTGCGCCGCTGCGGTTGGCGTAACCAGCCCCAGCAGCACCGCGAACAGTGGAAGCCGCGCGAGCATGCTCAGAACGCGTAGCGCAGGTTGAGGTACCACGAGCGTGCGAAACGCGGCCCGTAGACGTAGTCGCTGTCGCGCTCGGCACCGGTTTCAAGATCCTTCTGGCGCTGGTCGAACAGGTTCTTCACGCCGAACGAAACCGCGGCCTCGCGCGTGCCTTCGCTGCCGAGGTGGACGTGCCACATCGTGCCGATGTCGGTGTTCCAGAACTGCGGGGTGCGCTTCAGTTCGCCGAGGCGGTTGTTCAGCGCCTGCATGTGGCCGGTGTACTTGCTGCCGATAAAGGCCTGGAATGTTTCCGATGGCTGCCAGGTGACCTGCGCCAGCCCGCTCCAGCGCGGTGTCTTGAGATAGTCGCGATCGGCGATTACCAGGTCGCCATCGTCATAGAGCGTCTGCGCCTCATCGTAACGCGAGCGATACCAGGACACGCCAGCGCTCAGTCGCCATTGCGCAGCCGGCTGCCACGCCAGATTGCTCTCGAAGCCGGCGACCGTGGAGCCGGACGCATTGCGGCGCACCTGATACAGGTTGCCATCGGCGTCGGTCTGGATCCCGCCGAGCACGAAGGTGTCGCGCAGGCGCGTGTAGGAGACGGTGGCATCCCAGTTCCAGCGCGGATCGGCCGGGTCCGAGCGCCAGTCGAAGCCGAGCATCGCGGTGACCGCTTTCTCCTCCGACAGCCCGTCGGCATTGCGCACGCGTACCTGCGCGGCGCCGAGTGTCTCCACGTGCACGTCTTCGACGAAGATTTCCGGCGCGCGGAAGCCGGTGGAAACACCGGCCCGCCATTTCAGCGTCGGGCTGGCCTGCCAGGCCACTGCGATGCGCGGTGAGAACACCGGCTTGTCCAGCTCTGAACTCTTGTCCAGACGCGCGCCGAGCACCAGATCCACGTCCTCACTCACCGCCCACTCGTCCTGCACGAAGCCGCCGAGGTTGCTGAAGCTGGCATCGCTCAGCGTGCGCAGGCGGGTGCCGGCGGCGTCGAGGTTGTAGTCGCGCAGGCGCTCGTACTTGTACTGCAGGCCGAACGCCAGCGCATGCGCGCCGAGCCGCCAGTTGAACTGGCTGTCCAGGTACTGCAATGGGTTCTCGGTGTAGCCGTACTGGTCGTAGGACACCGACGCCGCGCTGCCGGGGATGTTGGGATCGAGCTGCGCCGGATCGTAAGCGGGATCATGCGGATCGGTGACGACCTCGCCCAGCCCGCCGTAGAAACTGTCGCGGTCGATGTCGGCGAACGAGTAGCCGATGCGGAAATCGGCATCGTCGCTGACCACCTGCTCCCAGCTCAGCCCGCCACGCTGGTAGCGCGTGTGCAGCGACTCGGCGATGTTGGCCAGGTACTCGGGCTGGTCCAGGCGATTGCCGCCGCGTCGGTCCTCGGCGGTGTACTGGTAGTCGGCGCGCAGCCGGGTGCCGGCGGTGGGCGTGTACCACAGCTGGAAACCGCCGACGCGCAGATCCTTGCGGGTGATCTCGGTGTAGCCGTCGTGGTTGTAGTCGATGCCGTCGTCCTTGGCCTTGCGCGCTGCCACCGACAGCCCGAAGCGATCGTCGGCGCCGACCAGATCCAGGCGACCGTCCGTGCTCCATTGCGGCTCGCCCTTGAGCACGTCCACGCCGGTCTGCAGGTAGCCACCGTTACGCACCGGCTGTTCGGAAATCAGATTGACCACGCCAGCCACCGCGCCGGGGCCGTACAGCGCCGAGCCGCCACCCTTGACCACCTCGATGCGTTCGATGAACGCGGCCGGGATCTGCTCCAGCCCGTACACGCCGCCGAGCGTGGACAGCAGCGGCGTGCCGTCGAACAGCAACTGGTTGTAGGCACCAGGCAGACCGAGCAACTGCACCTCGGAGGTGTTGCAGTTCTGGCAGTTGCTCTCCACGCGCAGGCCGTTGATCAGCTCGGCGGCCTGCGAGAAATCGGTGGCGGCACGCAGCGCCATGTCCTCGCGACGCAGCACCTCGGTGCGCACCGGCACGTCCGAAAGCAGGCGCTCGGTACGGGTGGCGGTGCTGACGCGCACGTCGACCCGGTCCAGCTGCACGGCGCGCTGCTGCTCATCGCTGATCTCGGCCAGGGCCGGGGGCGTGGCCGAGATCGCCGCCAGCGCGGCGCATAACCGCAGCCTGGGGAGCGCGGACAGGGAGGGTTTGAGCAGCATCAAGGTCATGACATGTCCGGCTTGGAGATGAATTGTTATAAAGTAACAATAAGGGCAGGGGAGGCAAGAGGCCTGCCGCGGCGCACGGGGATTGATCCGGCGAATTGCTTGAAATTAGCAAATGCTATATTTAACAGCAAGTGCTAATAAGTGCCCGGGACACCGCACGAACGTGCGATATCCGAACAGCGGTATGGAGGGGCCGGTGAGGCTGGAAGATCGGAGCCGGGTTGTACTTCGCCGATCGACGCACGTCGCCGGCGACGACGCATCGAGCACGCCGCACCGATGTAGAGCACGAAGAAGGACGACATCGTAGATGCCGCTTTCGATTCGATGCGCGATCACGTCATCGAAGTGCATCACCTGATCGATGATCGACGTTCGTGATGATGTGACGGTCACGTGATGAAGCGTCGATATCGAATATCGCGACTGACGATCCAATCAATCTTCGAATCGATGCATCGCACGCGCTCGGCACCATGCCGTGATGTGATGGGCGCGTGATGAAAACAGCGTTGTCATGCGTCGACATCGCAATCGAAATGCATCTGTTTTCCCCGCGAAAGGCGCGTGAATTTGCGCATGCATGTGTTTTCGATTGCCACAGTGCGCAGTTCGAATGTGCGGCGTGACCAATCAAATCGTGACTGCAATCGCGACCTCGAATGCAATTCGATGCGGATGAGTTTTTTTTCCGGAAATGCATATCGCAACTTGCGACGACGTGATTCGATGCTGTGGACCCGCTATCGAAAACTTGGGTGGCGAGCGTGCTCCCGTCTCGATCGCATGCATATGCGCATCGGGCATGGAGGCAGCAGGATGCTCTGGGGAATGGGCGTGAACGTTTTATTCGTAACAGTGCCTCGCGGCGCTGGAGCCCATTGCTGACGATGTCATTCCGTTCGTGCATGTCTTACCAGGGATCGATCAGGCGTGCGATGCGCATCGCAGGGTGATGCGTGTGCCGCGCCTGGAGCGGGTTGACCTCCCCCGCCCAACTTGAAGGACGCACCCCCATGAACGGAGCTACCCGTGCTTCTCTGCCTCTGACGACGGCCCAGCGCGGGCTCTGGGTCGGGCAGAAGATCAATCCGGCTACCTCGCTGAAGATGGCCGAGGCGCTCGAACTGTTCGGGCCGATCGATGCCGATGTGCTGCTGCGTGCTTCGCATCACGTGGCCGATGAGTTCGACAACATCCGCGTGCGTATCGTCGAGGACCAAGGCGTGCCCCGGCAGATCATCGATCCCGAGTATCTGCACGCATTTCCGTATCTGGATCTGTCCGAGCAACCGGCGCCGCGTGCCGCCGCCGAGCGCTGGATCGCCGAGGATCTGGCGCGCACCGACGATCTTGAAGAAGGACCGCTGTGGACCTGCGCGCTGTTCCGTCTCGGCGAGGAACACTATCTGTGGGTGCAGGTGGTCAACCATCTGGTCGTCGATGGCTACGCCGGCGGCATGGTGGCGCAGCGTCTGGCCGAGGTGTACAGCGCGCTGGCGGCCAATACCGAACCCTCGCCGCGCAGTGCGCTGCCGATGGCGGGCCTGGTCGAACTGGAAGAGGCCTATCGCGCCTCGGATCGCAGTCGCCGTGATCGTGAATACTGGATCAAGCAGCTGGCCGATCCGCCGCCGGCGGTGACGCTCGCGCGCAAGCAGGATTTCACCAAGGGGGGACTGCTGCGCGGCACCGGGCATCTGTCCAGCGAGCAGGTGGAAGGGTTGCGCGCGCTTGGACGCGCGCACGGCGCGAGCCTGCCGCAGGTATTGATCGCGCTGGTCGGTGCGTACTACCACCGTCTGGTGGGTGCGGATGACCTGATCTTCGGCATGCCGGTCACCGGCCGCGTCAACGCGCAGTACCGCAATACGCCGGGCATGGTCGCCAACGCGGTGTTCATCCGTCTGGCGATGAAGGCCGATGAGCCGTTCCACGCATTGTTCGGGCAGGTTGCCTCGGTGGTGCGGCAGTCGCTGCGGCACCAGCAGTATCGTTACGAGGACATCCGCCGCGATCTCGGTCTGGTCGGATATGACCAGCAACTGGCGCGATTGGCGGTCAACGTGGAAGCGTTCGACTATGTGCTGGACTTCGGCGGCACCCGCGCGGTGCCGCACAACATGTCCAACGGCTCGGCCGAGGACCTGACCATCTTCTTCTACGAGCGCGGCAATGGCGATCCGCTGCGTTTCGACCTGGATGCCAATCCCGGGCTTTACGAACGCAGCGAGATCGACGCGCATTGCCAGCGTCTGGTGCGACTGGCCGCCGCGGTGCTGGAGGACGCCAACCAGCCGCTCGGCGCGATCGAGCTGCTGGACGCGGACGAGCGCCAGCGCCTGCTGCACGACTGGAACGACACCGCCGCGCCGCTGCCGGAAGCGGCCACGCTGCTGCATCTGTTCGAGCAGCAGGTCGCCGCCGATCCGGATTCGATCGCGGTGCAGGACGGCGATCGCAGCTTGACCCGGCGTGAGCTGTACGAACGCAGCGGGCTTCTGGCCGCGCAATGGATCACCGATGGCGTGCGCCCCGGCGATGTGGTCGCGGTCATGCTGCCGCGTGGCGAGTCGCTGCTGACATCGTTGCTGGCGGTGATGTGGACCGGCGCCACCTACCTGCCGCTGGATCCGGACGGCCCGGTCGAGCGCAATCGCCGGATGCTGAGTGATGCCGATGCCGTCGCACTGGTCTGCGAGCCTTCGCTGCGCACGCAGTACGCACTGGGAGGCATCGTGTCGCTGGAGCTGAACAGTGATGTGCAGGTCATGCCGGCGATACGCGCCGTGCCGGACGGCACCGCCTACGTGCTCTACACCTCCGGTTCGACCGGAACACCGAAGGGCGTGGAGGTCGGCCATCGCGGGCTGGCCAACTTCCTGCTGTCGATGCGCGAGGACCTGGCACTCGGCGCCGACGATCGCGTGCTGGCGCTGACCACGATCACCTTCGACATCGCCGGACTGGAGCTGTACCTGCCGCTGTTGACCAACGCGCGCACGGTGATCGCCGGTTCCACGATGGCGCACGATCCGCGCGCGCTGGCGCGCCTGCTGGCACGCGAGCAGATCAGCCTGGTGCAGGCGACGCCATCGTTGTGGCGGATCCTGCTCGCCAACGAGGATGCCGACCTGAGCGCGATCCACGCGCTGGTCGGCGGCGAGGCACTGAGCGGCGAACTCGCCACCCGGCTGCTGCAACGCGCGGCGCGCGTCACCCAGCTCTACGGGCCGACCGAGACCACCATCTGGTCGACGATCATGCCGCTGCAGGCGATCGATGCGGACGCGCCACCGATCGGCCGGCCGCTGCGCAACACCTCGCTGTACGTGCTCGATGCCGCCGGCAGCCTGTTGCCGCCCGGCGCCGTTGGCGAGCTGTACATCGGCGGTGCCGGCGTGGCCAGGGGTTATCGGCGTCGGCCGGAGCTGACCCACTCGCGCTTCCTGCCGGATCCGTTCCGTGCGGAGGGGCGCATGTATCGCACCGGCGACCTGGTGCGCTGGCGCGAGGACGGCGTGCTCGAATTCGTCGGCCGTGCCGATGGCCAGCTCAAGATCCGCGGTCATCGGGTCGAGCCGGGCGAAGTGGAAAGCGTGCTGCTGCGGCATTCGCAACTGGCGGCCGCGCTGGTGGTCGGGCACGCCGACGGGCAGGGCGCGCAGCAATTGGTGGCCTACGTGGTCGGCAAGGCGGGCGTGGTCCCGGGCGCCGAGGCATTGCGTGCGCATCTGCAGGGCGAATTGCCGAGCTACATGGTGCCGTCGGTGTTCGTATCGATGCCGGCGCTGCCGCTGACCCCCAACGGCAAGCTCGATCGCAAGGCGCTGCCGCCGCCGGAGCGCGAGGTGCGCGTGCATGTCGCGCCGCGCGACGCGCTGGAGCAGCAGCTGGCGTCGTTGTGGCAATCGCTGCTCGGCGTGGAGCGTGTCGGCATCCACGACAACTTCTTCGAACTGGGTGGCGACTCGCTGACCGCCGCCGAACTGCTGGCGCAGTTTCCCAACCGGTTCGGCGTCGATCTGCCGCTGGGCAGCCTGTTCCACGCCTCCACCGTCGCCGGCCTGGCCGCGGTGATGCGGCGTGCGGAAGGACCGCAGGGCGATCCGCTCGCGCACATGCTGAAGCTGCGTGGTGGCGAAGCGGGGCGCGCGCCGCTGTTCTGCATCCACCCGGTGGTCGGTCTGGGCTGGTCGTATCTCACCCTGCTCGGTGCGCTCGACGCGCGCTGGCCGGTGTACGCGCTGCAATCGCCGGCGCTGCGCGCGGTCGACACGTTGCCGGAGCGGATCGAGGACATCGCCGCCGACTATCTCGCCAGGATCCGCAGCGTGCAGCCACACGGTCCTTATCACCTGCTCGGCTGGTCGCTGGGCGGATTGATCGCGCACGCCATCGCCACCGCCTTGCAGGCCGAAGGCGAGGAAGTGGAGTTGCTGGCGATGCTCGATGCCTATCCGCACCTGGATCGCACCGAAACCCTGGACGAAACCCAGCGTGTGCAGGCCGCGGTGCGCTTCCTCGGGCTGAGCCCGGCGCCAGGACAGCCGCTGCCGGCCACGACCGCGCAGATGGCCGAGCTGGTCTGCGAACACTACGGGCTGATGTCGTTGCCGCTGGTGCGGCAGTTGCTGGAACGCGAGCCGCAGTTGCTGGACAACATCGGTGCGCTGACCCACCGCCATCTGGATCTGGCGCGCAGTTATCGTCCGGCGCGATTGGATGTCGATCTGTTGTTCGTCGAGGCCGCGGTGCGGCCGCAGATCGATCTGTCGGGAGCGATGGACTATCGCCCCGACGCCTGGCGCGATCGCGTACGTTCGCTGACCAGCCACGCCATCGACAGCGATCACCAGTCGATGCTCGGGCCGCAACACGCCACCGCGATCGCCACCTTGTTGCAGGACCACCTCGGTCGCCGTCGGCAGAAGGAGGCGGTCGTGGTCGAACCGACCGCGGACGTGGTCGACGAGGATGTGACCTATGCATGAGCCCGCCGCCACGCATCGGCGTGAGGGACCGGTGGTCATCATCACCCTGGGCACCCAGGGTGACATCCGGCCGCTGCTCGCGCTCGCGCGCGGGCTGCAGGCGCAGGGTCACGCGGTGCGGATCCTCACCAGCGCCAACTTCGCCGGCATGATCGCCGCGCATGGCGTCGAGTTCCGTCCGCTCAGCGGCGACTTCCAGGCATTGCTGGGCGGTGATCGCAGCATCGCCGAGCGTGGCCTGAACATGCTGGCGATGCTGCGTGTGTTCCGCACGCAGATGTCGGCCTGGGCGCAGGACTGGGCCGAGCAGGGCCGCGACGCCTGTGCCGATGCCAGCCTGATCCTCGGTACCGGCAGCGGCAGTCTGCTCGCCGCCGCCCTGGGCGAGGCGTACTCGATCCCGGTCGCGTTCGCACAACTGCAGCCGCTGAGCGCCTCACGCGAAATGCCGCCGCCGGTGCTGGCTGGCAAGCGCCTGCCGGGACTGTTGAACCTCGGCAGCTATCAGCTGCTGCGTCTGCTGGCCTGGGAAGCGATGCGTCCGGCGATCAACCAGAGCGTGCGACCACCGCTGGGATTGCGTCCGTACCCGTGGTACGGACCGTACTTCACCCGTCCCGAACAGATGCGGGTGCTGTACGGATACAGCGAACAGGTGTTGCCGCGGCCTTCGGACTGGCCGGCCTCGGTGCAGGTCTGCGGCTACTGGCAACTGCGCGACGCGCATTGGCAGCCACCTGCGGCATTGCAGGCGTTCCTCGAGGCGGGCGAGCCGCCGGTCTACGTCGGCTTCGGCAGCATGACCAGCAGTGATGCGGCGGCGCTGACCGCCGTGGTGACCGAGGCGGTGCGCGCTTGCGGTGCGCGCGTGGTGTTGGCCAGCGGTTGGGGCGGGTTGGCGAGCGATGGTGTAGCGGATGGCGATGCGCGAGTCCTGCATATCGACCATGCGCCGCACGATTGGCTGTTTCCGCGCATGGCGGCGGCGGTACACCATGGCGGTGCTGGTACCACTGGTGCGGCGGCGACTGCGGGGATTCCTTCGGTGGTGGTGCCGTTCTACGGCGACCAGCCGTTCTGGGCGCATTGTCTGGCACAACGTGGTGTTGCACCGCCGGCGCTGAAGCGCAGCTCGCTGGATGCGCCGACATTGGCAGCGGCGTTGCGCCAGGCGTTGCAGCCGGGCATGCGCGAAACGGCGCGCGAACTCGGTGAGCGCATTCGTGCCGAGGACGGTGTTGCGACTGCGATCGCGCAGTTGCAGTGCTGGAATCTGTTGCCGGTGCGGCAGCGGAAGGTGGAGCCGGAGTTGGCCGAGGCGTGATGTTGGGTTGCGGGTTCCGCCGTCCATTCACTGTGAAGTGTTTTTCGACGGACGAAATGTTGATCGGGTGGGAATTTGGGGGCGTTTATGTCATCTCTCCACCGTCGTCCCCGCGTAGGCGGGGACCCAGTGACTTCCGCACCATCCGTCAGTCTTCAGCCATCTTTCTATCGTCATCCCCGCGAAAGCGGGAAGCGCTTTTCAGCAGCCGAAGGCTGATCATCCATGGACGTTCGTGCAGGTGGCAGTGAACTCGTAGAGCGGGGCTCGCTCCGCTGCTCCTGCGTTTGATTTGCTGTTGAAGGCAACAGCAGCTTCAACTTCAACAGCAAAGGCTTTCGCTCCTTCGGAGCGAGTCACCTTTCTTTGCTCGTGCAAAGAAACGTAACCCAAAGAAAGCACGCCCCAGTCCTCGCGCCCTCCGCTGCGCTACGGGTCCACTCCGCCAACGGGATTTTCTGACGCGGCATCCATGCCGCGGCAGAAAACGACGCACATCCATGTGCGTCGCCCTTCGGGTTTTTCCCGCTGGCTCCGTCGCTGCGGATGGGGGCCCCGGAAAAGCGAAGAGCAACAGCAAAGGCAAAATCACGAGCAGCAGCAAGATCAACAGCAAGATCAACAGCAACAGCCGAATCCTGCTGCTTTGCTTGCTGTCAGGGATGAGGTTCCAGGCGACGCAGGAAGGAAAGTCGGGTTCGGATGTGACGGCGCCGCATCGGCACGGTTGATGACGCGGCTTACTCGTTGAGACCGAAGTGCCTGATCAGCAGATCAATCACGCTACGCAACTTGGCCGTGGGCCGGCTGTCCTGTGCGTAGAGCAGATGCATTGGCGTGGGCCGGTACGACCATGCCGGCAAGACTTGCTGCAAGCGGCCTGCGGCGATGTCGTCGGCCAGCAGCATTTCGGGATGCAGCACGATACCGGCCCCATGCACGGCGGCATTGCGCAGGGCGCTGCCGTCGTTGGCGCTGAAGCGGCCACTGACCGGTACGGTGCACAGTTGGCCATCCGGCCCGACCAGATGCCATTGGTCGTGGTGCCGCCAGTACGACAGGCCAAGGCAACTGTGGGCCTGTAATTGTTCCGGGTGTTCTGGCTGCCCATGCAAGGCTAGATAGCCGGGTGCTGCGGCGAGGATTCTGCGGTAGGGGCGCAGTGGTCGCGCCACCAATCCGGTGTCGTTGATCTCACCGATGTGCAGCCCCAGTTCGTAACCTTCGTTGATCAGGTCGGGCGCGCGATTGTCCAGCGTCAGCTCGACATTGACTTCGGGATGGCTGGCCAGATAGTCGGTCAATACCGGCACCAGGCTGTGGCTGCCAAAGCTCACCGGCGCGACCAGGCGAATCAGCCCCCGCGGACTGGCCTGTAGTTCAGAAGCACTGGCATCGGCCAGCTCCACTTCGGACAGCACGCGCTTGCAGCGTTCGTAATAGAGCCGGCCCACTTCGGTCAGCTGCTGTCGGCGCGTGGTGCGGTGGAGCAGACGGGCGCCGAGCCGTTCTTCCGTGGTGCGGATGTACTTGGCCACCATCGTCGCAGAGATGCTGCTGGCAGCAGCAGCGGCAGTGAAATTGCCGCTTTCCACCACGCGGACAAACATCGTCATGCTGGCCAGCTTGTCCATGATTAACAACCTGGTGGTTTGAAATGGGTGGAATTATTGCGCGTTTATTCGCCTGCGGGGCCGGATGACACTGTGGGCGCAGGCACTCCATGTCGGGGTGTCACGTCTCTCACCGAGGAACTGTCATGCCGATCCTGCGTTTGGAAATGCACCCCGGCCGCTCGCCGGAACAGAAGCGTGCCTTCGTCAGCGAAGTTACCCGGGTTGCTGTTGAAACACTCAGCTGCCCGCCCGAGAGCGTGGATGTGCTGATCACCGAAGTGCCACGCGAACATTGGGCGAAGGCGGGCAAGCTGGTGTCGGACAAGTAAATCAGCGACATGACCCGGCCCGCATCGTTCAACGATGGGGCCGGTGCGGTATGACCGGGGATGGCGAAGTGCAGGAGAGCGGGCTCCGGTGACACGGATCCACCCGCTCCCGCTCAGGAAGCCGCGCGCGCCACCTGGAAGCCGGCGAACGACTGGTTGACCGGCATGATCTCCAGCCGGTTGATGTTGAGGTGCGGCGGCAGCGTGGCGACGTAGAAGATCTGCTCGGCGATGTCCTCGGCGGTCATCGGGTCGGCGCCGCGGTACAGGGCGTCGGATGCGGCCTGGTTGCCGCCGGTGCGCACCAGGGTGAATTCGGTCTCGGCCATGCCCGGCTCGATGCTGGTCACACGCACGCCGGTGCCGTGCAGGTCCGAGCGCAGGCCCAGCGAGAACTGCTTCACGAACGCCTTGGTGCCGCCGTAGACGTTGCCGCCCGGATACGGATAGCTCGAGGCCACCGAGCTGATGTTGATGATCGCGCCCTTGCGCTCGATCAGGGTCGGCAGCAGGCGATGGGTCAGGGTCACCAGCGAGGTCACGTTGGTGTCGATCATCTGCCGCCACTGCGCCAGGTCGGCCTGCTGCGCCGGTGCGGTGCCCAGGGCGAGGCCGGCGTTGTTGATCAGCACGTCGATGCCGGCAAAGGCCTCGGGCAGATTGGCGATGGCTGCTTCCAGCGCATCGTTGTCGCGCATGTCGAAGGCGGCGATGTGCACCTGCCCGGCCGGCAGTTCGGCGGCCAGTGTCTGCAGGCGATCGGCACGACGGCCGGTGGCGATGATGTTCCAACCGGCGGCGGCGAAGCGCCGCGCCGCGGCGGCGCCGAAGCCGGAGGTGGCGCCGGTGATCAGGACGGTTTTGGGCATGACGGATTCCTAGGGGAAGGAGCCGCCGATTCTCGCACCTTCGCGGGACAGCGGTCCTGTGGGGCTACTGTCCTGCCGGAAGCATCCCGGTAATTCCCCTGCATGCCAACCGAAGAAACAGCCCCCCAGGGCGCGCGCCGACAGGCGCGGGGATATGGAGATAAAGGGCATGGGCCCCAAGGTTTGCTCCGCAAACCTTGGGGCAACACCGCCAAAGCGGTGTTACTGCGCCTTGATCGCGATCGCCGGCAGGCCGGTGCCGGCAAGCTTCTGCTTGGCTTCGGCCAGCTCGCTGGCGGTGCCGTAGGGCCCCATCCGTACGCGATACACGGTCTTGCCGCCGATGTCGGCCGATTCGACGCGTGCGGCCAGGCCCAGCATCGCCAGCTTGGCCTTGGTTGCCTCGGCATCGCCGGATGCACCGAACGAGCCGGCCTGCAGGATGTAACGCACGTTGTCGGCCGATGGAGCCGCCGCCGTTGCAACGGTGGTCATGGACGGCGCCGTGGCGGGCTTCGCCGGCGCGGTATCGACGGCAGCCGGCAGCGCGGCGGTGCGCGCAGGCGCCGATTCGGGCAGCGGCGCGGACCGGCTCGGGGTGGTTTCGGCGATGGGCGTCGGGGCGGTCGATGCCGTTGCGGTCGGCGACGCCGGCACGGGCTTGCCTTCCAGTGCCGCCTTGGCGCGCGCGGCTTCCTCGGCGCGCGCGCTGGCAGCCAGCTCGGCGTCGGACATCTGTACTTCCTTGCCGGGCAGCAAGGTGTAGAAGTCGTACTGGGTCGCGCCGTCGCCCGGCTTGGCGTCCGGCTTCACCGTCGGCTTGGGCAGCTCGGCCGGTGCATCGACATCGGCGTCGGCGACCGGTGCCGGTTGCGCATCCGGATTCGGGCGCGGGCCGACCCGCAGGAAACCGTCGCCTTCCTTCTTGAACAACCCTGGCGCGGCCAGGAACACCACCGCGGCGATCGCCGCACCGGCGACCAGCCATACCCAACCGGGCGTGCCGTTGCCGGTGTTGCGTCGTGCCTGACTTTTACCGCGTCGTGCTGCCATGACTCGCTTTCTCTCCGATCACTTGCGTTGGGACCCTGGGGTCCGTCACATCTTTTCCGGTGCGCTGACACCGAGGATTTCCAGGCCGTTGGCGAGCACCTGGCGCGTAGCCAGCGCCAAGGTGAGCTTGGTACTGCGCTCGCCAGCATCGTCCACCAGAATCTGCGTGCCGTGATACCACGTGTGGAATGCATGCGCCAATTCGCGCAGATATTGCGCGATCAGGTGCGGCTCCAGCGCTTCGCCGGCGATCTCGACCACCTCCGGATAGCGCGAGAGTTCGGTCATCAGCCACAGCGAGGTCTCATCGCCCAGGCGCGCGAGTTCGGCGATGCCGGTGCCCTGGTCATAGTCCAGACGCTTCTCCTGCGCCTGGCGCAGCAGGCTGCACACCCGGGCGTGCGCGTACTGCACGTAGAACACCGGGTTGTCGTTGCTCTGCTGGCGGGCCAGGTCGATGTCGAAGGTCAGCTGTGAATCCGGCTTGCGCGCGATCAGGAACCAGCGCACCGCATCGGCGCTGGTCTCTTCGATCAGATCGCGCAGCGTCACGTAACTGCCGGCGCGCTTGGACAGCTTCACTTCCTCGCCGCCGCGCATCACCGTCACCATCTGGTGCAGCACGTACTCCGGCCAGCCCTGCGGGATGCCGACTTCCAGTGCCTGCAGGCCAGCCTTCACCCGCGTCAGCGAGCCGTGGTGGTCCGAGCCCAGCTCGGTGATCGCGCGCTCGTAGCCGCGCTGCCACTTGGTCAGGTGATAGGCCACGTCCGGCACGAAGTAGGTGTAGCTGCCGTCGGACTTGCGCATCACGCGGTCCTTGTCATCGCCGAAGTCGGTGGACTTCAGCCACAGCGCGCCGCCTTCTTCATAGGTGTGGCCGGACGCGATCAGCTTCTGCACCGCTTCCTCGACCTTGCCGTCCTTGTACAGCGAGCTTTCCAGGAAGTAGATGTCGAAATCGACGCGGAATGCGGCCAGGTCGTGGTTCTGCTCGTTGCGCAGGTAGGCCACGGCGAAGCGGCGGATCGAATCGATGTCCTCCGGATCCTGGGTGCCGGCGACCAGCATGCCTTCCAGGTCGACCGTCTCGCCGGCCAGGTAGGCGCGGGCGACATCGGCGATGTACTCGCCGTTGTAGGCCTCGGTCGGCCACTCGGCATCGCCCGGCTTGAAGCCGCGCGCGCGTGCCTGCACCGAACGCGCCAGGTTCTCGATCTGCACGCCGGCGTCGTTGTAATAGAACTCGCGCTTGGCGTTCCAGCCGTTGGCTTCGAGCAGGCGTGCCAGGCAGTCGCCGATCGCCGCGGCGCGACCGTGGCCGACGTGCAGCGGACCGGTCGGATTGGCCGAGACGTATTCGACGCCGACGGTGCGGCCCTTGCCGGCCAGCCCGCGACCGTAGTCGTGGCCATCCTTGAGCACCTGCACCACTTCGCGCTGGTAGGCGCTCGGGGCGAGGTGGAAGTTGATGAAGCCCGGTCCGGCGATCTCCACGCGCGACACTTCAGCGCTGGCAGGGAGCGCTTCGACCAGTGCCTGCGCCAGTGCGCGCGGATTGCTGCGCGCGGCCTTGGCCAGCAGCATCGCGGCATTGGTGGCGAAATCGCCGTGCTCGCGGGTCTTGGGGCGCTCGACCACGAAGTCCGGCGGCAAAGTGTCGGCGGGCAGGGTGCCATTGGCGCGCAAGACTTCGATGCCTTGGCCAATCAGGGCGCGGAGTTGGGGTTTCACGTTGGAGTCTGCTTGGAGCAAGAGAACGGACGATTTTAACCGACCGGGCGGGGCAAGGCCCGGGGGATGGTTCAGGTGGGGTCTGCAGGCCTTGTGGAGCGGAGCTTGTGCTCGGCGTCCGGCTTCCCCGGTAAGGCCCCAGCGGAGCGGGCCCCCCTCTACAGCCAGCCGCGTGCGGCCAGCGATACCGGCGGGCCGTCGCCGATGATGAAGTGATCGAGCAGGCGCACGTCGACCAGGTGCAGCGCATGCCGCAGCCGGTCGGTGACGGCGCGGTCGGCCGCCGAGGGTTCCGGATTGCCGGAAGGGTGGTTGTGACCCACGATCACCGCCGCCGCATTGTGGCCCAGGGCGCGGCGCACGACCTCGCGCGGATGCACCTCGGCGCCGTCGATCGTGCCCTGGAACAGTTCCTCGAAGGCCAGCGCGCGATGTTGCGAATCCAGGAACAGGCCGGCGAACACCTCCTGCGGCCGCGTGCGCAGACGCTGGGCGAAGTAGTGGCCGGCGCTCATCGGATCGTTGAGGGTGCTGCCGCGTTCCAGCTCGGCGGCCAGATGGCGCTGGCCCAGCTCCAGCGCGGCGGCCAGCTGGCAGGCCCGCGCCGGGCCCAGTCCGGGCAGGTGCGCCAGGGCACGCGGTTCGCGGTCGAGCAGGTTGCGCAATGGCCCGTGCGCCTGCAGCAATTCGCGCGCGGTCTGCACCGCGTCGCGGCCCTTCAGGCCCGAGCCGAGGAAGATCGCGAGCAGTTCGGCGTCGGAAAGCACGCCGGCGCCACGGGCCAGCAGTTTCTCGCGGGGACGCTCGTCGGTAGGCCAGTCACGGATGCGCATATGGCCAGATTGCCGCTGCTCATGCGCCTGGGGCATCAGGCCGTAACGGCGCTTGGGCTAATCTAGTTGTCCTTGAAACGGTAGGAAATTCCCGACGTGACCGGCTCCATTCAGGCACGCCCTCTGGACGGACAGCGCGTACTGCTGTGCGTCGGCGGTGGTATCGCCGCATACAAATCCCTCGAATTGGTGCGGCGTCTGCGCGACGCCGGTGCGCAGGTGCAGGTCGCGATGACCGAGGGCGCGCAGCAATTCGTCACTCCGCTCAGCTTCCAGGCCCTGTCCGGGCAGCCGACCCGCACCACGTTGTGGGACAGCGCCGCCGAACAGGCGATGGGGCATATCGAACTGGCGCGCTGGGCCGACCGGGTCGTGGTCGCACCCGCCACCGCCGACCTGCTGGCACGCCTGGCGCATGGTCTGGCCGACGATCTGGTGACCACGCTGTGCCTGGCCACCACCGCGCCGCTGACGGTGTGCCCGGCGATGAACCACCGCATGTGGCTGCATCCGGCCACCCAGGCCAACATCGCCACGCTGCGCACGCGCGGTGTGCAGGTGGTCGGGCCGGAGGACGGTCCGCTGGCCGAAGGCGAATCCGGTCCGGGCCGGCTCACCGAGCCGGACGCGATCGTCGCCGTGTTGACCGCGAACATCCCGGTCGCCGCCGCTACGCCAGCACCCGTGGTCGAAGGTCGCCTCAAGGGCCTGCGCGTGGTGATCAGCGCCGGTCCTACCTATGAAGACCTGGATCCGGTGCGCTATGTCGGCAACCGCAGCAGCGGCAAGATGGGCTATGCGCTGGCCGCCGCCGCCGCCGCGCAGGGCGCCACGGTGGTGCTGGTGAGCGGCCCGGTGCAGCTGCCGACGCCCGCGGGCGTCAGCCGGGTGGACGTGCGCTCGGCCGCGCAGATGCGTCAGGCCGTGCTCGGCGCACTGCCGGCCGACATCTACATCGGCGCGGCCGCCGTGGCCGACTACACGCCGCGGCGCGTGGCCGAGCAGAAGATCAAGAAGACCGGCGACACGCTGACGGTGGAGCTGGTGCGCACCCCGGACATCCTGTCGGAGGTCGCCTCGCAGACCGGCACGCTCAAGCTGGTGGTCGGCTTTGCCGCCGAGACCCATGACGTCGAGAAGTACGCGCGCGGCAAGCTCTCGGCCAAGCATCTGGATCTGATCATCGCCAACCAGGTCGGCATCGCCGGCAGCGGTTTCGAGAGCGACGACAACGCCGCCACCGCCTACTGGCAGGGTGGCGAGCGGGCGTTCCCGAGCAGCAGCAAGGCCGAACTGGCCGGACGGCTGCTCGAGTTGATCGCCGAAAGGTTGCAGGCATGAGCGCGCCACAGCCATTGCAGGTGAAGCTGCTCGATCCGCGCTTCGGCGATGCCTGGCCGCTGCCGGCCTATGCCACCGAAGCCAGCGCCGGCATGGACCTGCGCGCCGCGCTGGACGCGTCGCTGACGCTGCAGCCCGGCGATGCCGCGCTGGTCCCCAGCGGGATTGCGATCCACGTCGCGGATCCTGGCCTGTGCGCGATCGTGCTGCCGCGCTCCGGGCTCGGCCATCGCCATGGCATCGTGCTCGGCAACGGCACCGGCCTGATCGACGCCGATTACCAGGGCCCGCTGCTGATCAGCGTGTGGAACCGGGGGCGCGAGCCCTTCACGATCGAACCTGGCGACCGCATCGCGCAACTGGTAGTGATGCCGATCGTGCGCGTGGCCTTGCAGGTGGTGGATACTTTCGCCGACAGCACACGAGGAGCGGGTGGATTCGGCCACACCGGCGTGCGCTGACAGGGGAACGTCGAGATGAGCGAGGCACACGAAGGCAGGTCCCGGCCTGCTGAGTTGCGCAGGGCTGCGCCGCTGTTGGCGGTGTTGCTGCTGTTGCTGGCCGGATGGTTCGGCTGGAGCGGTTACGCGCAGTGGCGCGCGGATGCGGTCGCCGAGCAGGTCGGGCAGATGCGCGACCAGGCCGTCGACGGCGTCGCCCAGGCCTTGTCCGCGCAGACCCGCCAACTCGATGCCGTGTTGAAGAAGCCGGCGGTCGCCGCCGCGCTGGCCGGCGGCGATGCGGCCGCCGCCGTCGCCGCGATCCGAGAAGGTTTTGCCGGTGCGCAGGATGTGCAACTGCTGCCGTCGGACCTCGCCGAGGCCTACGCCGAGCCCGAACGCTTCGGCTATGCCCGGCTTGGGCTGCTGGAGGGGGCGCAGTCGGGCAAGCAGACGCTGGCGCAGGTGGTGCGCGACGACGGCAAGGTGCAGTTGGGCGTCGCCGCGCCGGCCTTGCTGGCACAAGCACCGGTGCTGGTCTATGTGCGTCTGCCGCTGAGCAAGCTGACTGCGCCGCTGGATGCGATCGCGTTGCCGTCGCAGGCCTATCTGGCGTTGCGCCAGGGCGGCTACAACGTCACCCAGAAGGGCGCGCAGGCGTTGGCCAACGGTGGCGAAGCGCAGGCGCGGCCGGTCGGCAAGACCGGCTTGCGGGTTGCTGCCGCCACCGAAGAAGCCGATGCCGGGCCGTTCGGCCTCGGCGCGATCCCCAGCATGATCGTCGCCGCATTGCTGGTGGTGCTGACGGTACTGGTGATCGCGCTCAGTCGTGGCCGCATCCCGCTGGGGCGCCCACGTGCCGCGTCGGTGACCGACGACGCACCGACTTTGAGCCAGGCCCTGCAGGAACTTCCGCCGGTACCGGGCGACGATGCAGTCGCCGCCGCCGAGAAAACCGTGGCTGCACCGCCGCCGATCGAGGTGGCGCCGGGCATCTTCCGTGCGTACGACATCCGCGGCGTGATCGGCAAGGAACTCAACCCGGCCGTGGCCACGCTGATCGGCCAGGCGATCGGCAGCGTGATGCAGGTGCAGGGCTTGCGTGAGGTGGTGGTCGGTCGCGACGGCCGGCTGTCCGGGCCGGAGCTGTCGACTGCATTGATCGAAGGCCTGCGCCGCGCCGGCTGCAAGGTGATCGACATCGGCCTGGCACCGACGCCGGTGGTCTACTTCGCCGCCTACCACCTGCGCGCCGGCAGTTGCGTGGCAGTGACCGGCAGCCACAATCCGCCGGATTACAACGGCTTCAAGATCGTGATCGGCGGCGAGACGCTGGCTGGGGAGGCGATCGCCGAGTTGTACCAGCGCATCAGCGAAGGCCGGCTGCATCGCGCAACCGAACCCGGTGCGCTGGAGCAGCAGGACGTCAGCGATGACTACATCCAGCGCATCGCCGACGACGTGCAGCTGGATCGCCCGCTCAAAGTGGTGGCCGATGCCGGCAACGGCGTCGCCGGCGAGATCGCCCCGCGCCTGCTGGAAGCGATCGGTGCCGAGGTCATCCCGCTGTACTGCGAGATCGACGGCACCTTCCCGAACCATCACCCGGACCCGAGCGAGCCGCACAATCTTCAAGACCTGGCGCAGATGGTGCAGCGCTTCGACGCCGACCTCGGCATCGCCTTCGACGGCGATGGCGACCGCCTGGGCGTGGTCACCAAGGACGGCACGATGGTGTACGCCGACCGGCTGCTGATGCTGTTCGCCGCCGACGTACTGCAGCGCAACCCCGGCGCGCTGGTGATCTACGACGTGAAGTGCACCGGCAAGTTGACCGACTTCGTGCTGCGCAACGGCGGCAGCCCGATGATGTGGAAGACCGGCCACTCGCTGATCAAGGCCAAGATGCGCGAAACCGACGCCGAACTGGCCGGCGAGGCGAGCGGCCACTTCTTCTTCAAGGAGCGCTGGTACGGATTCGACGACGGCCTGTACGCCGCCGCGCGCCTGCTCGAAATCCTGGCGCAGCGCGAAGAGCCGCTGTCGGACGTGCTGGCCGAACTGCCGGCGAGCGTGGCGACGCCGGAGATCAAGGTATCGGTCGAAGAATCGGCACATGCACTGGTCGAGCGTTTCGTCGCAACGGCCAGTGCCGAGGAAGACGCGCCGTTCGCCGGTGCGCGCCTGTCCACGATCGACGGCCTGCGCGCCGATTTCAGCGACGGCTGGGGCCTGCTGCGTGCCTCCAACACCACCCCGGTGCTGGTGCTGCGCTTCGAGGCCGACAACGACGCCGCGCTGGCGCGCATCCAGGCATTGTTCCGCAGCCAGTTGCAGCCGCTGCTGCCGGAAGGGGCCGTGACGTTCTGACCGGCCTGTCGGCATGCCGGAGGGTCTTCATTGAACGAAGGCCCTCCGGATGCGCCGGCAAGCGAAGACAGTTCTCGGATCGGACGGTAAAAGTGATCCGAGATCCCCGGGCTTTCGCTGGCGATCGCGGCTGTCGTGTTCGCAGCCGGTGACCGGGAAGGAGACAACATGACCGACGCGATGTGGCAGCGCTGGCAGGCCGATTGGCGATGGATGGAGGCGATCGCGCGTCGGCGCGGTTGGAAGCTGGCGCCGCTGGTGATGGATCCACCCGCCGACGAAGCCGCGATGCGTCGTCTCACGGCGGCCGCCGGCCTGGCGATGCCACCGCAGTTGCGCGAGGTGCTGACGCGCTACTCGGCCCGCGTCTGCTTCGACTGGCAGATCCCCGCGCATCTTCGGGCGATGGAACAGCGTGGTTTTCCCACGTCCAGCCACAACCGGGGCGCCATCTGGGACATCGACCAGATCGAGAATGGCGCGATCCCGAATTTCCTCGGCTGGAAGCGTCAGCTCGCGCAGGTCGATGAGTCCGAGGCACCGAATACCCCGCAGATGTGGGAGCGGCAGTTCCCGTTCTATGAACTCGCCAACGGCGACATGCTGACGATCGACATGCGTGCGCCGGATGGGCCGCATCCGGTGCGCTATTTCAGCCACGAGCTGGAGGTGCTGCATGGGCAGGCGCTGGCACCCGATTTCTTCAGCTTCATCACCGAAATGGCCAAGCTAGGCCATGCCGGCACCGAATGGGCATCCTGGATGCGTTTCGGCCAATGGCAGGATGATCGCTACCCTCTGCGTGCCGACAGCGAAGGTGGGCAAGCGTGGCGGCAATGGCTGGAAAGTGATCCCATCGAGGTGGCAGGCGATGCGCCACCGCCGGTGATTCTCGCTGAAACAGCGGCGGAACAGGCGTTGCTGGTGACCGCACGAAGTGGCGATACCCACGCCGCGCTGGCCGCACTCACGGCCGGTGCGCGGCCGGATGTGGTCTGGAACGACGAGTGGGACAGCGACACGCCCACCTACGACGACCCGTTCGCGACGGCGCTGACCTATGCCATCCGGCGCAACGATATCGCCTTGGCCGAGCAGCTCGTCGAGCACGGTGCGGCATTGAACACCCGCCATCTTGCCGTCGCCGAGGCCGTTTGCAGCGCCTCGCTCGCGACCCTGGCATGGCTGATCGGCAAGGGCGCGCGCGCCGACGGATGGCAGGATGAGCGGTACTGGCCATTGCATCTGCTGCTCACGCGTCGTGATCGCCATGTCGCTGGATCGCGGGAGCAACTGGAGGCCCGATTGCGCGAAGAAAACGGCCTGTGGAACTACAAGGGCATGGATCCGCAGATGGCCGCCATTCTTGCCGAGCAGGCGGAGAAGCGGATCGCAGTCGACCTCGCCGCGCATATCGACCGAAACGATTTCCTGGCGATGCTGGAGTTGCTGCTCGATGCCGGTGCCGATCCGGACGCGCGCTGGGACAATGGCATCACCATGCTGATGTGGACCGGCCCGGAGGTCGCGCGCATCCTGATTCGGCATGGTGCCGACCCGAATGCCAGAGCACCGGACGGTGACATGCCCCTGCATTACGCCAGATCGGCAGAGATGGCCCGCGTGCTCGTCGAGGCCGGTGCCGACATCGATGCGCTGGCATCGCCGGATGGCCGCAGAAGCGAGTCCGATATGGTCTACACGCCGCTTCAGTCGGCCCTGATGCGTAGCGACCTGCGAGGTGTCGAAGTCGCCCAGGCGCTGCTGGAACTCGGCGCTGATCCGATGAAGCGTGATGGAGATGGTTTCCCGACCCTTGCTTACGCGTCGGGCGTGTCGGCCTTCAGGTTGATGGCGCCCTATGGCTTCGATCCACTGGAGCGCCTGCCCGACGGCGGCACGCTGCTGCATCGCCTTTACCGGCAACGTGGCGTGGCCCGCGCAAATTTCCCGGAGGAGGTCGCGATTCTTGATCTTCTGCTGGAGCAGGGAATCGATATCAACGCAGCGGACGCCACGGGCCAGACCCTTCTCCACGTGGCGGCTGATGGCGCGTTCGACGGTGCCTCGATCGAACTATTGTTGCAGCGGGGCGCCGACCGCAGCCTGCGTGACCACGCCGGGAAACGCCCGATCGATCTGGTGTCCCGCTCCAGGAAGGACGTCCGCGCCGCTTTGAAATAGATGCGGTTGCCAGGGTGCATGCCGCCGGCGGTTCAGCCGGTCGGCAGTGCCGCCGCTGTGGTCGTCGTCACACCTTTCAGGCCGCGATAACGCTGCAGGATGTTGTCGATCTCGCCGTCCAGATCCCGGCGCTGCTGTTCGAAGCTGGCCTGCAGGCGCTGCTGCCCGACCAGTTCGGCATGGCGCTGGCGGATGTTGCCGGCGAGCTTGTCGTTGATCTTCTGCCCGGCCAGCTCGCGCTCGCCGGCGCTGCGCAGCAGCGTGACCAGGCCTTCGCGCAGGCTGGTCACGTTGTAGCGCGCGGTGCGTACGTTGTTGTCGATGATGTTGGTGCGCTCGTTGAACACGCGGCGCAGGTCGTCCTCGGTCTGGTACGACATCAGCATCGCCTGATCGGTGCGCTTGCGGGTCTGCTGGGCAGCCTCGTCGGCGCGGTGCTGGGCCTCGGCCGCCGCCGCCGCCGCGCGCTCATCGGCACTGAGCGCGCGTTCGATCTCGGCACTGCGCAGGCCGCTCTTGGCGTTGAACTCGTCGCGCGCCTGGTTGACCGCCTCCGGCGGCAGGGTGTCGCTGCAGATGCGATGGCCGTTCTGGTTCCAGCAGTACAGCTTCTTGTTGCCGTTGGCCTGCGCGTTCTGGGCCGGCGCAGCGGCGTACGCCATGCTGGTCAGCATGAGCACGCCGAGCGTGGCCAGGCGGAAATGGTTCGGCATCACGGCAGCCCCCTGCTGTCTGTCAATTTGAATCCCCGCACAAGCATATCCGGGCTTTTGCGAATTGAATCCCCGCACATGAATCTTGCGAGGGATTCGCCATTCACGCATCGGTTCCGTAGCGGCTGCGATAGGCCAGCAGCGGTTCGCGGAAGCCGACAAGGTCGGCGTTTCCAGCGGTGAATGCAAGCAGGTCGCCCAGGTTGGCGACGGCCACCACCGGGATGCCGGCTTCGGCCGCCACGGCCTGCGCCGCCGAGCGACGGTCGCTCTCGGCGGCGATCTCCTGCCGGTCCAGCGCGACCACGATCGCCGAGGGGGTGCCACCGGCGGTGCGGATGATGTCCAGCGCTTCGCGGATCGCGGTGCCGGCGGTGATCACGTCATCGACGATCAGCACCTTGCGCCCGGCCAGCGGCGCGCCGATCAGGGTGCCGCCCTCGCCATGCGCCTTGGCTTCCTTGCGGTTGAACGCCAGCGGCAGATCACGGCCGCGCCCGGCGTACTCGCAGGCCAGCGCGGTCGCCAGCGGGATGCCCTTGTAGGCCGGTCCGAACACCAGGTCGAAGTCGAGCAGGGTTTCATCGATCGCATCGGCATAGCAGCGCGCCAGTGCCGCCATCTTGGCGCCGGAGTCGAAGCGGCCGGCGTTGAAGAAATACGGACTGACACGCCCGGACTTCAGCGTGAACTCGCCGAAGCGCAGCGCTTCGGCGTCCAGGGCCAGCTCCAGGAAGCGGCGGCGGTGGTCGGGCATGGGATTGGGAATTCGGGATTGGAGATTCGCGAAAGCATAGCGGGTCAGAGTGCTGGGAGCCGAATGGGGTACGCTTTTACGAATCCCCAATTCCGAATCCCCAATCCCCGCCTCATGCGCATCATCAGTTTCAACGCCAACGGCCTGCGTTCCGCCGCCAGCAAGGGGTTCTTCGAGTGGTTCACCGGCCAGCACGCCGACGTGCTGTGCGTGCAGGAGACCAAGGCCCAGGAACACCAACTGGCCGGGCCGGAATTCCTGCCGGCCGGCTACAAGGCCTGGTTTCGCGACGCCAGCACCAAGAAGGGCTACAGCGGCGTGGCGATCTACGCCAGACGCGAGCCCGACGAAGTGCGTACCGCATTGGGCTGGCCGGAGTTCGACGAGGAAGGGCGCTACATCGAGGCGCGCTTCGGCAATCTCAGCGTGGTGTCCTTCTATATCCCGTCCGGTTCGTCCGGCGAGTTGCGCCAGGGCTACAAGTTCCAGGTGATGGAGTGGCTGCGGCCGATCCTCGACGAGTGGCTGGCCAGCGGCCGTGACTACGTGCTGTGTGGCGACTGGAACATCGTGCGCAGCCGCCTGGACATCAAGAACTGGACCAGCAACCAGAAGAACTCCGGCTGCCTGCCGCCTGAGCGCGACTGGCTCAACGGGCTGTGCGCCGATCGTGCTGACGAAGCAGATCCGGCTGCCGGGCGCGGCTGGATCGACAGCTACCGCGCGCTGCACCCGACCGGTGAGGACTACACCTGGTGGAGCAACCGCGGCGCGGCGCGTGCCAACAACGTCGGTTGGCGGATCGACTACCAGCTGGCGACGCCGGGCCTGCGTGAGCGGTTGCAGGCATGCTCGATCTACCGCGAGCAGCGCTTCTCCGACCATGCGCCGTTCACGGTGGACTACGCGCCGTGAGCAGTGCCGGCGGCGCCGGATCACGGGTTTCCTACAAGGGCTGGCAGGGCATCCGCCGCGCCTTCGCCACGCCGTCGGCGCTGGCGATGGCGTTCCTGGGCTTCGGCAGCGGCCTGCCGTTCCTGCTGATCGCCTCGCAGACGCTGTCCACGCGCCTGCGTGACGTCGGGCTGGACCTGGGCAGCATCGGCCTGATCAGCCTGGCCAGCTTCTTCTATCTGCTGAAGTTCCTGTGGGCGCCGCTGATCGACCGCTACGCCTTCCCGCTCACCGCGTTCCTGGGCCGGCGCCGTTCCTGGCTGCTGGTGTCGCAGGTGGGCGTGGGCATCGCGCTGTTCGCGCTGGCGTTCTCGCGCCCGGACCTGAGCGTGGCCGGGCTGGTGACCTGGGTGCTGATCGCTTCGTTCTGCGGCGCCACCCAGGACGCAGTCGTGGACGCCTACCGCATCGAGATCGCCCCGGAGAGCGCGCAGGCCGCGCTGGCGGCGACCTACACGCTGGGCTATCGGGCCGGGCTGATCCTCGGTGGCGCCGGCGCGCTGTATCTGGCCGAATTCCTCGGCTGGTCGTGGGCCTACATGGCGATGTCGGTGTTGATGCTGCTGCCGGTCATCACCACGCTGGTCTGCCGTGAGCCGGTCGCGCCGGAATCGACCGTGGAGCGGCGGATCGACGTGATCGGCGCGTTCTGGCAGCCGATCTCCAGCTTCTTCACCGGCAATGGCGTGGCGCTGGCAGTGGCACTGCTGCTGTTCGTTGGCATGTTCAAGTTCCCCGATCAGGTGATCGGCGTGATGGCCGGGCCGTTCTACCTCGACTCGGGCTACACCAAGGCCGACATCGCCACCGTGTCTAAGCTGTTCGGGCTGTGGATGGGCATTGTCGGCGCCTTCGCCGGTGGCGCGGCGGTGGCCGCGTTCGGGTTCCGCCGCATGCTGCTGCTGGCCGCGCTCGGCGTGGGGCTGTCGAACCTGGCGTTCCTGCTGATGGCGCACAACCCCGGCCAGCTCTGGGCGTTCTACGCGGCGTTGTCGGCCGACAACCTGTTCCAGGGCTTCGCCGGCACCGTGCTGGTCGCGTTCATGTCATCGCTGACCGACCGCAACTTCACCGCCACCCAGTACGCCCTGCTGGTGTCACTGGCCAACCTGCCGGGCAAGTTCGTCGGCGGCGTGTCCGGCTTCATCGTCGAGGCCACCTCCTACAGCACCTTTTTCATCCTCAGCACGCTGACGGTGATCCCCACGCTGCTGCTGCTGGCCTGGCTGTGGCCGCATATCCGCGACCGCTCCGGCGCGCCCGCCGCCCCGGTGGATTGAAAGACGTGCCCCAGTTGCCGATGATGCACCCCGGGGGATCCGGTACGTCGTCGCTGGGGAGTGGCATGACCGATCTGGTGTTGCGCGATATCGATCCAATGTTGGTGGACCGCATCCGGCGCATTTCCGTGGCGCGCGGCTGGACCCAGTACCAGACGGTGGTCCACCTGCTCGAACAGGGCCTGTTCGCCAGCGAACACGAAGTGCATGGCGGCTTCCAGAACCGTGAGGTGGACGCACTCGCCGAGGCGATCGCCGCACTCAAGGCACTGCCGGCCGGAAGCGCGTTCTAAAACATCGAGCGCAATCACCCGCGCAATCACCTTCAGCCGCGATAGGGCTTTACCGGCGCAACTCACGCCGGATGGATCGCCCCCAGGATACGTGGCCCCCGCGCACCGCTGACCGAAGGCAGATTGGCCGGCCGCCCGGCCAGTGCCTGGGCCGCCAGCCACGCGAACCCCATCGCCTCCATGTAATCCGGATCGAGCCCGTGCACCGCACTCGATTCCACCACCACGCCGGGCAGGCGCGCCGCCAACCGCCCCATCAACACCGGATTGCGCACGCCGCCGCCGCAGACCAGCACTCGACGCGTATCCGGCTGGAGGCGCAGCAATGCATCGGCGACCGTCGCGGCGGTCAATTCCAGCAGCGTCGCCTGCACGTCCGCGGCCGGCTGCGGATCGCCCTGCAGTTGCGCCTCGACCCAATCCAGATGGAACTGCTCGCGACCGGTGCTCTTGGGCGGCGGCAGCGCGAACCATGGATCGGCCAGCAGCCGTGCCAGCAGCGCCGCGTCCACCCGACCGCTGGCGGCAAACGCACCGTCCGCATCGAACGGCGGGCCAAGATGCCGTTGGCACCAGCCATCAAGCAGGGCGTTGGCCGGCCCGGTGTCGAAGCCAAGCACACGGCCATCGCGGGGAATCAGCGTGAGGTTGGCGATGCCGCCCAGGTTCAGCACCGCGCGGTCCTCGTCGGCAGCACCGAGCATCGCCAGATGGAAGGCCGACATCAGCGGTGCGCCCTGGCCACCGGCGGCGACATCGCGGCGACGGAAATCGGCCACGGTGGTGATGCCGGTCAGCTCGGCGATGCGGTTGGCATCGCCCAGTTGCCAGGTGAATGCCGGATCGGCCAGCGGCCGATGCCGCACGGTCTGGCCATGCGAGCCGATCGCGCTGATCTGCGCGCGCTCCACACCGGTTTTCTCGATCAACCGGTTGGCGGCTTCGGCAAAGGTGATGCCGACCTGGGCATCGAGCCGGCCCAGCGTGTCGAGCGAACCGATCTCGCCACCTTGGCCCAGCGCCACCAGTTCCTCACGCAGCGCCGGTTGCCAGGTGGCGCTGATACCGCCGACGAGTTCGCAGCGCGGGCCGTCGCCCTCATGGAAGCGCACCAGCGCCGCATCGATGCCGTCGGCACTGGTACCGGACATCAGGCCGATGAAGTAGGGATCGGAGGACATAAGCGGACCCGGCGGAAAGGACACCGCAGCTTCGGCTGCCCGCCGCGCCCGGTCAATCGGCAATCAGGCCATTCAGGCCGGGATGCGGCCCACGCGGCCGGCGCGACGGGCCGGCCATCGCCTGCAAGCCCGTCTCAGCCGCGACCCTTGCCGGCCTTGCGCGCCGGCCTGTTGCTGTCGGCGTCGGCGAACATCATCTGCTCCATGCCCTTGATGCGCGCCATCGCCGGTGTGGTCTGGGCGCGGAATGCGGCCAGCTCGGCACCGCTCAGCGGCTCCGGCGGCGGCATCGTCACCGAGGCCGGGTTGCGCTGGGTACCGTTGACGCGGAATTCATAGTGCAGGTGCGGCCCCGTCGCCAGGCCGGTCATGCCGACATAGCCGATCACCGTGCCCTGGTTGATGCGCTGCCCGGTCTTGATCTTGCCGAAGCGCGACATGTGCCCGTACAGCGTGCTGTAGCCCTTGCCGTGATCGAGGACCACCACGTTGCCATAGCCGTTCTGCTGGCCGACGAACTGCACGCGCGCATCGCCGGCGGCCATGATCGGCGTGCCCGAGGGCGCGGCGTAGTCGATGCCCTTGTGCATGCGCATCGTGCCCAGTACCGGATGCTTGCGCGCGCCGAAGGTCGAACTGATCCGGCTGTAGGCCACCGGCATGCGGATGAAGCTCTTCTTCAGCGGGCGGCCATTGATGTCGAAATACTCGGCCGGCTTGCCGGCACGCTCGAAACGGAAGCCGGTGTAGGTCTTGCCGCCGGTGGTGAAGGTGGCGGCCAATATCTTGCTGGTGTCGATGCGCTCGCCTTCGCGCCAGGTCTCGTCCATCACCACGCTGAAACGGTCGCCCGGCTGCAGGTCTTTGTCGAAGTCGATGTCGTACTTGAAGATGTCGTCGGTCATCGTCGTCACCGCCGACTGCGGCAGCCCGGCCTTGCTGGCGTCCGCGGACAGCGAACTGGTGATCTCGCCGCTGGTGACCACGGTGCGGGTCACGGTTGCGCGCTCGATCACCTTCTCGCGGATCGCTTCGCCCTGCAGTTGCAGCTCGACCCGATGGCTGGGGTCGCGATCGAAGCGCAACCCCCTCAGCGTGCCCTGGGTCGACACATCGAACGCCAGTTCCGCGCCCGGACGCAGCTTGGTCAGCACCTCGCGGGTGCCCGGGTGCCCGAGTACCTGGTACATCACCGCGGTCGGGATGCTCAGCTCACCAAACAGGTTGCTCAGGGTCTGGCCCGGTTTGATATGGAAGATCTGCCAGTCGTCGGCATGCGCTGGGCTCTTTTCAGCCAGCGACAGCGGCGGCAGGGGCAGCGGCAACGTGGAATGGCTCGACAGAGGCGCGTCGATCGCATTGGAGAAGCCCGGCACGATCGTTGCCACCAGCGCACCGATGGTCGCGAACAGGCTTGCGTGAATCCAATGGCGGCGGGTCCAGCGTTCGTTGAACGCGGCGGGGAGGTGTTGCTTGAGCCTTCGATGCAGGGCCGAGTCGTGGAGGACATGGAGTCTTTCCTGAATGCGCTGCTTGCGCACGCGGCCCTGCTCGGAGTTGTGCATCTAGTGGATCCTCATGGCTCGAAGCGAAAACACAAACGCCGGTACCATAGAGGCCCATTAACAGCGCGTCAAACCATTGAGCCTGTTCATTTTTTGCCTTGGCGCGGGATTAACTCGCGTTTAACATCGTTCATGTTTTTTTGCGGCGCCGAGCCGTTGGAGTCGTCCTTTGTCATCGATCGCAGATTCGCTCGCACTCATCGGCCGTGGCGCCGACGAGATCCTCAAGTCCGAAGAGCTGGAAACCCGACTGAAAAACGGGCGCCCATTGCGGGTGAAGGCCGGTTTCGACCCGACCGCGCCGGATCTGCACATCGGCCACACCGTGCTGCTCAACAAGATGCGGCAGTTCCAGGACCTCGGCCATCAGGTGATCTTCCTGATCGGCGACTTCACCGGAATGATCGGCGACCCGACCGGCAAGAACGTCACCCGCAAGCCGCTGACCCGCGAGGACGTGCTGGTCAATGCCCGCACCTACGAGGAGCAGGTATTCAAGGTGCTGGACCGCGAGCGCACCGAGGTCCGCTTCAACTCCGAGTGGTTCGGCCAGATGAATGCGGCCGACATGATCAAGCTCGCCGCCCAGCACACCGTCGCCCGCATGCTCGAGCGCGACGATTTCGCCAAGCGTTTCGCGTCGCAGCAGTCCATTGCCATCCACGAGTTCCTCTATCCATTGGTGCAGGGCTACGACTCGGTGGCATTGAAGGCCGACGTCGAACTTGGCGGTACCGACCAGAAGTTCAACCTGCTGATGGGCCGCGGCCTGCAGGAGCACCACGGCCAGTCGCCGCAGATCGTGCTGACCATGCCGCTGCTGGAGGGATTGGACGGCGTCAACAAGATGAGCAAGTCGCTGGGCAACTACATCGGCATCAACGAGCCGGCCATCGACATCGTCACCAAGACCATGAAGATCGGCGACGAACTGACGTGGCGCTGGATCGACCTGCTCAGCTTCGAGATCTCCGTCGCCGAAGCCGCACAGCTGCGTACCAGCGTGGAAACCGGTCAACTCAACCCGCGCGACGTCAAATTGCGCCTCGCCCGCGAGCTGGCGACCCGTTTCCATGACGCGGCAACGGCCGAGCAGGCCATCGCAGGCTGGCATGCCGTGGTCACCGGGCAGGGCGACACCTCTCTATTGCCCTTGCAGCAGGTCCAGGTGCCCTCCGAGGGCGTACGCATCGCCGCCCTGCTGACCGCAGCAGGATTGACCACCAGCAACTCCGAGGCGACACGCAAACTCAAGGAGCGTGCCGTGCGTGTGGAGGGTGAAGTCATCGAAGATCCGCAGCGTCAGTTCGCGCCGGGCTTCGAAGGCGTCATCCAGATAGGCAAGCGCAATTTCGCTCGCGTCTTACTAGTGGCTGCCTGATCGCGAGCGGATGGGAAGAGGTGAAAGAAATATTTCATTTCACCTCTTCCCATCCGCGAAGAAAGTGCCCATAATTCCGCTCCTCCCAACACGGCCTCTCGCGGAAACGCGCTGACAGTGAAGGGGCGTCAAAATCTCGGTTCAACGAGGTGTTGACGGAAGCAAAAACCGCTCTACAATGAGCGGCTTCCTTCAGGGAAAAGGCCTTCGGGTTTTGGATCGGAAGGGACGGCAAGATCCTCGGCAGCGA